>JAKSIX010000005.1 GCA_024398595.1 Bacteroidaceae bacterium
TGATTCTAAGTCTTGATTAAGTTTGTTGTAGGTTTCTTAATAGTACTTTCCGCGTTGTCAAGACGAATGAGGTTGATGAGTCGGTTGTAATCTTCAATCTCATTATCTGTAAAAGTGATAATAATCTGGCGTTCTTCCTTACCCGCTATATGAGAATAGTTCTCTGGATGAGCCCAAAAACAATGACTGCAAAACTCTACATCTTTCGTTATCCAATTTGGACAATGCTCACATGTCCAAGATTTGGCTCTGTTTGCAGAAGGACTTAACAGCATGTAGCACTCTATATTATCTCCTTGCTCACCAGCAATTTCATATGGTATTCTGTGGTCGATTTGTAGAAGTCGCTCTTCTATCGGTTGCAGATAAACAAAACAGATAGCACCGTATTTATCAACAAGTGCCTTCTTTATTGCATTTGACAACACTGTACGTCCTGCTACTTTTGAAGCTTTGTTGTCAACAAATACAGGATTACCAAACCTGTAAGCTGCGATACTTCTTCCATCGGAAGATTTTATTCGATAGGTTTCAAGGTTTATTCCACGTTCTCGAACATCTCTCGCTGCACGGGGCGCATGTTCATAACCGTATTTAGTGGTGAGCTCTTCTGTTGTAATGAAGCCATACTTAATAATATGTTGAATTACGGTAGAAGGACGTTTGTCTTTAATTAAATTGAGTTTAGCCAAATCTTTTTTCGAAAGCTTCATATAGCAAATATCAATTGTTCATGTACGATTGGGGGCACAATATTGCGTAAGTTTTGACTTACATATAATGCTTCTATAGTAGTTTCTTTTTTACCCAAGAGAAGGCTTTGGCTGGAAAGACCAGCATCCAACAATACTTTTTGCAGTCCTAAATCAACAGGGAGATCAACTCCATAATGTTTTTCACCACAACTGCCATCATAACTGATGACAAAATCTATTCCTCTTCTGTTTAAATCGTGAATACAATCTACGAAATCGTTAAAATCAATGCCAGAAAAGTATCTGCTATCACGCGAAGAGCAAACACCTTGGTAAGGAGGATCCATATAAACGACATCACCAGGTCTCGCACTTCTTGTTACTTCCCGATAATCAGTAGATGTAAAGTTTGTCTTTCCTTTGAGATAACTGGAAATCAGCAGAACATTGCGCGCAAGATTCTTCGGGTTGGTCCCCATTCTGCGTTTATCCGGTGACTGGTTAAACTGGCCTGAACTACTATATCTGACAGAACCCTTAACACAACGCGCCAACAAATAAAGCATATTCGCAGCACATTGATTTCCATTGTTAAAGTCATCTCGAACTTTATAAAAATGGGCTATACTACCTCCTTCAAAGGTCAATTGTTCAGTCCAAATTTTTGTATAACTTTCAATAAGTTTTTCAGGACTATTTATTGCCTCCTTTAAGACATTGACAAGTGGCTCATTCAAATCATTTAGCAGGTAATACTTTGCTCTTCTTTGCTGAGAAACGGCAATAGTTATAGCAGCCATACCTGCAAATGGTTCAATCAGGCGATTGAATTTATTAGGAAAATATTTGAGTATCTGAGGTGCAAGGTTTCTTTTGGAACCTTGATACTGTACGATATGTGGGGTTACGCCATTCATGATTTTTCAACAAAATACAAATATAGTAATAATTCTATTGATTATGAGAATGGTAGAATAGAGATTTATCTATTCTTGTGTCAGAGAATTCCCTGACGATGGAGTTCGGTGACGGTGAAGTCGAGTTCTTCGTACCAGGATTGGCCGAAACGGCGGATCAGCGGTTCTTTCAGGTATTTGTAGAGTGGTATGCCTTCTTGCTCACCTCGGATTACAGCGGTACGGCATACGTCCCAACGGTCGTAATTGAGCCCCCAGTAGTCGCCCAATTTTTTTACGCGGATGGGGTAGAGGTGGCAGGATACAGGTTTCTTGAACTTGCAGCGGCCTTCACGGAAGGCTTTCTCAATGGCGCAATAGCAGCATCCATCTTCGCCGTAGCAGGTGAAGACGCAGTCCTTGCCGTTTACAATCGATGTGACAAGCTCGCCTTCAGGATCGGTGTATGCTACACCTTGACGGTTGATGACCTTGCGGGCTTCAATGGACAGGTCTGCCCATACCGTCGGCAGGAGTTCCTCTATCTGTGCGATTTCCTCTGCGGTGACGGGTGCGCCGGCATCTCCCTCAATGCAGCAGGCACCTTTGCAGCATTCCAGGTTGCAACTGAAGCATTTGGTCAATACATCGAATGATACGATGACATCCTGAATTTGTAACATAATTCAACTGTTCCTTTGGGACAAAGGTACAAATACCGGCATAAAGAATATCAATGCGAGAATGGAGAATATCATTCCTCCGATTACGCCCATTGCGAAAGAGTACCAGAAACTCACATCCTTGCCGTCAAACAGGAATGGTATAAGACCGAGTATGGTGGAAATTATAGTGAGGAGGGTAGGGATTATCTTGCGGTTGTATGCCTTGACCCAATAGTGTATGTTTGTCTGCACTGTTATTGGCGACGATGGCCTGTAACGCATTCCGGTCACTGTGTTATACTCGCTTATCAGGTATATGCTGGCGTTGACGACAATGCCGGACAGCATCACCAGAGCTGCATATCCTCCCTGATCAAACGAGACCTTGAATACAGGGAATGTGATAAACAGCCCGACCATACCCAATGGAATCATAATGACTATGGATAAGGGTTTTTTCAGTGATTCGAACATTGTGGCACATATCATATAAATCATGATTACTACAATGAACAGAAACAGGAGCTCTTTCGCTTGTTCTTCCATTGCCCACCAGATACCTTCTTCGCCTCCTGCGTGGAAGCCGAGAGGCATAATGCGGTTGAATGTCTTGGTCAGCTGTTCACTCATACGGCCGGACAGCTCGTATGAGCCGATAAAGTTGAAGCCTACGGAGACAACGTATTCCTGATTCTCACGCGTTATTGAGACTCCTGTCCTGCGCTTTGTGATGGAACCTATATCGCTCAGACGGAACAGGGTGCTGTCAATGCCTATCATATCGTTGTTGATATGCCAAAGGTCGTAATAGTCCTTGTCGGACGATACGAGCCGTACGGGAACCCTTTGCTCTCCGTCGAATATGGAGCCTGCGTTGCTGTCGAACAGCTGGTTGTTCAGGTAATCAAGATATTGTCTCACATCCAAACCCTGGAGGGCAATCTTCCTCTTGTCCATATCCAGATAGAACTCATTGTCCGGCATTTCTCCCCAATTGCTTGCAATGTCTGCATCGGTAACACGCTTGTATGTGAGCAGGCTGTCGCGCAGGTCTTCGGCATAGCGGTACAGTATGTCGTAATTGTAGCCGTAGAGTGACAGGGTGTGATCCCACGACGAACGATATACGCCGTTGCTGAGAGACTGGTCATCCCTGTCAAGCGCACTCACGTACCAGGTGGCACCGCCATAGCCCATAGCCTTGGCCCATAGTTTCTGTTTCAGTTCGTACGGGAAGCGTGTCTTGCCGGCATCCTTATCGAAAGTGATGTCCAATGTAGCGTATCCTGCGCTGACATGCGTCCTGAAGATTTCTATACCGTCAAACTGGCTCAACCAGTTCTCCATAGCTGTCATTACCTCATTCAGCTGTTGGGCTGTAGAGCCGTCCGGCATCTCAGCAGAGACGTTCAGTGTCTTTACAAGCTCTTCCTCGGGGTCTCTATAGAATGAGTA
Source organism: Bacteroidaceae bacterium (assembly GCA_024398595.1). Classification (GTDB taxonomy): domain Bacteria; phylum Bacteroidota; class Bacteroidia; order Bacteroidales; family Bacteroidaceae; genus Colenecus. The sequence goes on from JAKSIX010000005.1 coordinate 3,712, forward strand.
TGAAGTCATGTTATTGGTGAAAAGGTTGAATGTACCTCCCAGCGCATATTCAAAAAACTTTCTGTTCTTCTGATACCACTTACTGCCGATAGTCTTGTTGTAGATTCCGACAAAACCGCCGTGTGTGTCGTAGTAATCGTCTTTGTGATGTACGCTTGACGGCAGGAATTGTATAGGTATGCCGAGCAGCCATATCAGCAGTATTATGTAAATTTTCCTGTGGCCTCTTGCATAGATGATGTAACGTTCGTACCAGCCGGACCATCGTATCACCAATCTCTTTATGCCGGTGGAGTATTTTGTCACGCCTTTTGATTCCAGCGGCAGTTTTTCAAGAAGTGCCGGTACAAAGAAATATGCCGTCAGAATGGATATGGAAAGGTTTATGATAATGACCCATACGAATCCGTTGAGATTGCGTCTGGCCTGCTCAGGCAGGAAGAATATGATAAGCAGAGCTGCTATGGTGGTCAGGAGCGCTCCTGTAACTGATCCCATTACCTTGCGGTTGTGGTAGTAGGTGAAGTGGTCAGTCATTACGATGGCGGTATCAATGATTATGCCAAGTGACACGGTGATGCCGGCAAGGGAATACAGTTCAATGTCTATGTCAAGCAGCCAGTAGAAGATTACCGCAGCCAGCAGATTTACGGTTATGGTCAGTCCTGTGATTGTGAGATACCTGAAGCTGCGGCTTACAAGCAGTACGAACAAAAGCAGGAACGCAAGCGACATTATGGCACGGAGGAAAATCTTGTGTATCTCATTGTTCAGCGATACGGATGCATCGTGAGTCATACGGACTGTAAAGTTGTCGGGGAAGCTCTCCTTCAGCTGATTCATCTTTTCTCTGACGGTCTTGGCAACTTTTATCGTGTTGATTCCCTCAGAGGCATTTACAAAGATGTCTATGGTGTTCAGGCCATTGATGCGCTGATATGACATCGGAGTCTGCTCCTGATACCTCACAGTGGCAAAATCGCCGAGATAGTACATCCTGCCGTTGACCTTGCCTATCGGAATGTCTTCCAGTGCGGTATTCATCTTTGTGGAACGCAGACGGACCAGCATCATGTTGTCACCTTCAAGCTGTGTTCCTGCGATGTCGTTCCGGAAATGCTGTCCGAATGCCGTGACCAGGTCGTGTGGTGCCAGTCCTGCTGAACGGAGTGAATTAGGGTCAAATGTCACCACCCATTCAAACGGTGAGGCTCCGGATGTGACCACACTTTCCACTCCCTCGATTCGGGCTAATGGCGTAATGATATTCTTTTCTGCATAATCGATTATACGGTCGGCAGGCATATCGGCATTGATGGTATAGATAAGAATTGTCTCTGTGTCTTCGCGGCCTGATACCGAACCGCTCAAATAGACACTCGCTCCTTGCGGCAGAGCTTTCCGCAACTGTCTTATTCTGGTGGCGGCATCGAAACGGACAGATCTCATATCGGTTCCTTTCTTGAACTGTATGGTAACGCTGCCTCCTCCGGCGTATGAGGATGCGCGGACATCGGTGGCCCCGTTCAGTGAACTTAGAGCACCTTCAACCAGCGATGTCACTTCAGACTCAACCACACGGGCAGACGCATTGGGGTAGCTGATGCCGGCTCCGAGTGACTGCATCTCCTGCCTCGGGGAATACTGGATGTTCAGCATAGGCATTACGGCCGCTCCCACAACCATAAAGACAATCATCACCAGAATTACTGAAAATGGTGACGGTCCGTGTCTGTATTCCCTGTCGCTATCTGTCATTGCTGTCCTGTTTCCTGAGCCTGCGCTTCTCGATAGCGTAGTAGCAGAGTGGAACGAAGAATACGCTTACGAATGTACCTGCCACCATTCCGCTTATGAGCGCAAGTGACAGGGGGTACTGCAGGTCACTGCCCATATTGCCTCTGACAAGGAATGGGGCAATGGCAAGAATAGTGGTCAGTGATGTCATCAGAATGGCTTTCAGGCGTCTGCTGCCAGCTTCGAAAATGGCCCGTTTCAGCTCCATCCCGTTTCGTCTCAGATGATTGATTGTATCAACTTTCAATATTGAGTCATTGATTACGATTCCGCACATAACCACTATGCCTATCATTGACATCAGGTTGATTGTCTCGCCGCAGATGAACAGTACGGCCAATGCGGCGAAAATGTCTATGATGAGTTCGGACAGTATGATTACCGGCTGTATCAGTGACTCGAACTGTGCTGCCAGAATAAAGAAAAGCAGCAGTACGGATACGAGTAGCACTATTCCCAGCTCCCTGATCATTGCGCGGTTTGAGAAATATGCGCCTCCGAAACCAACATCGAACCTGCCGTTGTCACGTACTGTCCGGCGTATGGTTTGCATTGTGCTCTTGATCTGCCTTCCCGAAGGTTCAAGTTCCAGACGGTAGTATTCTCCCTCTATGCCTGATGTTATGTTCTTGAGGTCGCGGTTGCGGCTCTCTTTCAGCAGTATTTCTATCGGGACTTTTCCACCGCCGGATGTCCTCAAGTAATTGTTCTGAATCAGGTCTTTCGATTCTTTTCTGTCGGTTCCTATGATAATCGGTACAGAGTGGCTGCCTTTCGCCACGCGCATTACGGAGTTGTCTCCGAGTGCCTGCTGCAGATAACTGAGTACCTGACCGTACGATACACCGTACAGAGCAAGCTTTTCCGGGTCAGTGACCAACTCTATGTATTCGTTCCATTCGGCAGGCCTGATATAGATGCCGGGCAATGTTTCGCGGAGCTGTCCCAACAGTTCATTCAGCTGGTCCGGTTCCGGGGTAGAACCGTCTGAGACGCGGATACGGGCGATAAGCCTGGCTTCCTTGCCTGCGAAAATCATATCGAACAGATTGCCGGATGCCTGTGTGACGAACGAGGCCTTGGGCCAGTTGGACTGCATGTATTCAGAAAGCCCGTTTTCCAGTTTCCTTACATTGCGTGGTGAGGCGGTTTTCATATAGATGACGGCTTCGGATGGCCCTATGTCGCCGGAGTGGGATAATATGAACTGCTGTATACCTGCCAGTATGGTCGAATTCTCAATCAGGTCAGGGAACTGCTCTGTAAGGCTGATGCACCGGCGGGTGTTCTCTTCGGCTGTTATGCGCTGGTTCCATTCTATCTTCAGCAGTGTGTCGTTGTGCGACATCTTCGGCAGACGCTCCTTGCCAATGGTCGCAAACAGCACTCCGATAAGTGCAAGGGACAACCCGAATATGCCCCACATTATGCCACGGCGGCGGAAAAACCATTTGAGCAGATTGTCGTAGCCTATCGTCATATTGCCCACACTGATTCTGGAAATGAAACGGTTGGGTACAAAACTCGGCTTGCTGCGGTAAAACTGATAATAGAATACCGGTATGACCAGTACGGATACCAGCAGTGCAGCGAAGAGCGTGATGGTTACTGCCATAGCCTGGTCGTAGAACAGGGCTCCGGCAATACCGCTCATAAATATAAGGGGTATGAAGATTGCGCAGGTGGTGAGTACCGAACTGAGCATTGGCGTGAATACCTCGCGCGAGCCTTCCACGCAGGCTTTGTCCAAAGGTTCTCCCTTTGTCCAACGCTGGGTGATATTGTCTATGACGATGATGGAGTTATCGACCATCATACCGAGCCCGAGTACGAGTCCTGACAATGATATCACATTGACGGAAATGTGCAGCACGTAAAACATCATGAACGACATGATGAGTGCCGTGGGAATGGTGATTACAACAAGAATAGGCGACTTGAAGTCCTGCATGAAGAAGAATATGATCAGGCAGGCGAACAATGCGCCGAACAGCAGATTGCTGACCATATTGTGTATGGAGTAGTCCAACAGTTCGGTCTGGTCGCGCGTAATGGCGAACTCCATATCCGGATAGTCTGTGGCGAAGGCATCCGTCAGTTCCCTGACACCTTCCCGCAAATCGGCCATCTTTGACTCCGTACGCTTGATTACAGCAAGGGTTATGGCCGGCTTGCCATCGGAGGAGACCATACCTTTGCGTACCTGCGGCTGCTCGATTACTTTAGCCAGATCCTTTATCTGAAACACCCGTCCGTGGATATTCAGGTAAATGTCCATTATGTCCTGTATGGTGAGTATGCGCGACTCGAACCTGACATTGTACCTGTATTCGCCATCGCGTATGGACAGGTTGCCTAACTGTACGTTTGCCCCGTTTATGGCATTCTCCAGCTCGCTTTCGGTTATTCCGAGTGCATTGAGGGTCTCCATATCCGGGATGATGACCATCTCGGGAAATACCTGACCGGTAATATCGACCATTGCGACCTCCGGCAACTGTTCGAACCGTCGTACAATTACCTGCCGCGTGAAGTCGCTCATATCCAGAAAACGGTTGGAAATTGCCTCGTAATCACCCTTGAGCGTGACATTGACGAAGAAAGCTGGAATGTCCGTTGCGCTGGCGCGCATTACGGTGGGACGTTCGTCATCAGCCGGCCATCCGCTCGTGGCACGGTCTATGCGTTCGTTCACGTCCATAAACACGTAGTCAGAGTTTGATCCGTACTTGAAGGTCATTGTAATGACACCTATGCCGTCCTTTGTCTCGCAGATTATGTCCTCCAAATCCGGAATCTGCACCAGCTCGTTGCGGAGACCGTTCATTCTGGTTTCGTTCAGCTCACGTGCCGACATATTCGGGGCAGATACCTGTACTGTTATATAGGGTATGTCAATGTCCGGTACCAGCGATACCGGGAGCAGACGTATCGACACGGCTCCCATCACCATAACGGCGATGAGTATCATAATGACCGCAATCGGTCTGTGAATAAGTCCTTTGAACATATTACTCAGCTAATTCGACGGCGGTGTCGTCGCCAAGGTTGAGATTGCCTGATACTATGATGAGGTCGCCCGGATTCAGTTCTCCGCCACGTTCTGTATTGGCTTCAATGACGTACTCTGTAGAATTGCTCATCACAACGTGCACGTATGTCCACAGGCTTCTGCCGTCAACATAGCGGAAAAGCACCTCCATATCATCACGTATAAGCACTGCGCTCTTCTTTACAACCTGTTGGTGGGGAAGTTCGTTTTCAACGATGATTCGGACATTCATACCGTCCAGCAGACTGCCGTTGTTACGGACTTCTGCCGTAACCTGAATCTGGCCGTTCTGATCGACAGTCGGGTTGATTGATGTGACAGTGCCTGTCAGTGATATGCTTTCATCGACAAACGGTGATATTGTGACGGCTTGCCCAACGTGTACGAAATTGTACTCTGTTTCAAGTATGCTGAACATCACATTGAGCGTACGGTCGGCAATGAGTGTGCAGAACGCGCCTGAAGTTTCGTGCAGGATAGCCGTGATACTTGCTACCTTGCCATCGAAAGGTGCCCGGAGGTCTGCACTGCTGTAGTCACGTGAGGCACGCCGGAAAGCCATTCCGGCATCGGAGAAACCTGTGTTTATGTAAATGGCACGCTTTACGTCAGCGGGTATGTCAGCGGTGTCGGTAATTGAGTAGCCGTAATCCAAAAGACGGTCAGCCAGTGTCATCTTGGCCTTCTCGAACGCAAGTCCGGCTGATTCAAACTGCTCTTTGAGCTGCTCTTTGTCCAAAGATGCCAGAATCTCTCCCTTTGATACCTGCTGTCCTTCCCTGACATTGATTTTTGCCAGAGTTCCGTTGGCGGAGAATGATATGCGGCTTTTCTCCGAGGCCTGTACACGTCCGTTGCATATCAGCTGTTTATGGAATGTGCGATACTCAAGCGGCTCGACTGTTACCTCGTTCTTCTCGGCTGTGTAGTCGGTACGCGCCATTCCAGCCATATCTTCCGACTCTGCGTTCCCCTTTTCCCTGCATCCTGCAGCGGCCATCACTGTCAGCACCGCCAGCATAAGAGTTGTAGCTTTCATTTTACTATTCTGTCAAATTCGGCATTGATGTCAGTGCCGGATATAAAATCATATAATGTGGTCTTGCGCAGGCTGAAATACTGGTTCCAGAAACTGCGCACATTGTTTTCGTATGAGTTTCGGGCATCGTCGCGCGTGTCCTGCAGCTGGTTGAGTTCGGTTACGGACATCGTGCCGCTGCCGAAATTGCGGAGTGCCAGTTCGTAGCTTTCCTCCGCAATCTGCATTGCGCGCTTGGATATCTCGCACTGGCCGCGCTGGTTGTTGAACTGCATCACGCGCACCATTATGTCCTGACGGTAGTCCATCAGCGACTGGTCCAGCTGGCTTTTGGTTGTCTCGGCCTGTGCCTTGGCCATCTGCACACGGCCTTTGCCCAGTCCCCAGTCAACAATCGGCAGTGCGAAGGTGACTCCCACCACTTCCTGATCCTGCAGCGCGACAAACGTATCACTGAAACTGTCTGCGTTGTTCGACATACCGAAGGTGGCGTTGACGGAGGCGGTGATTCCCTGATTGGCTCTGGCACTTGCTATGCTGCGGTCGGCTTCAACTCTGGACACCGTCTGCGACAGGCTGAACGATGAATTGTCGAGAGCCTTCTCCAGCACATCATCGAAATTAAGCAGGATGTCCGGAATCGAGTAGCTGATGGACAATGTTATGTCTGTGCCTTCCTGATAGCCTATGTATGAGCAGAGCTGGTTCTGCGCCGACTTGAGGATGACCTCCTGCGAGCGTATGGCAAGTGAGTCGTTGAGCATCCGGAGCTCAATCTGCAGCAGGTTGTCGCGGGTGATTGTCCCCATCCTGAAACGTGTCTGCGCCGCCTCGTACAGACGTTTGCTGTCCTCGAAACTCTGTACGGCTGTCTGATAGCTGACCTTTGCCGAATTGAGATTCCAGAAGCAGTCTGCGGCGCTGATGGTGACATTTTCCATATTCTCAAGGTACTGGCGCTTGGCTATCTCGTAGTTGTGCGGCTCAATCTTCCTGTCCCATTTGAGTGAGTTGTAGCCCCACAGGTTCTGCATATAGGTAAGGTATATCGGCTGCGCGTACCACGTGGTGAGACGGTTCGGGGCATACTGGTCCAGCCTGGACAGCGATGTCGAAAGCGAGAAAGTACCGCCTGTCAGAGCGACGTTCTGCCGTATTGAGAGCGTCAGGTCATTTCTCATATTGTAGTTGCTCCGGTAGGCAATGGCTCCGGTCTGATAGTCCTGCAGCGGTTGCAGTGACCTGTTGAAATTGCCGACATTTCCGTTCAGGTTGAGTGACGGGCGGTATTGTGCGGTGTATGAGCGGTATTGCCAGTACGATGCCGCGAAAATATTGCGGTTCGTCATAGCCGATATTGAGTTCTCCTGTGCCAGACGTATCACGGCCTCCATAGACAGAATACGTGGGCCGATGACAGACTCACCGGAACTTCCGTCATTCTGTGCCAGAATGTTGCCTGTATTTGAAAAGGCAACAGTAACGGAAAGGAACGCAGATATCAGAATAAGCTTTTTTTTCATATTTATCCAATGTTGTGTATATATGCTATTGCCGCACTAAAAGTTATAGTTTTATTTCAGATGGGGGGATTTTCCATACTTTTTTTACCACCAGGAAATGTCTCCGTTTTCATCAATCAGGAAAGGACGCTCAGCCCATCCGCGTGTGTGATTCCTTAGCCATAATAAGCATTGTGCTGGGATATTGTCATAGTGCAGTACATTGTTATCGGCTTCTTTGTAACCGCAGGATTTCCATTTGTCTCCATCGAAGTACAGCAGCTCATACTCATTGCCGGGACATACATCGTTGTCATCGCTGCGCGGTATTATGCGGACTGAGGCCACGCTTACGTTCCGGCCCATATCCATGCCAATCCAGTTCCCGTCAGGATTGTCTGTCTCAAAGTTGCTGAGCCAGTCATTGTCGTAAGCCCGTGCAATAGCATCCTGTGATGCAGATGTGCATGCGGCGGGTGTTCCAACCAGTCGCTCACCACTTTCGTCAAAGAATGCCAGTTCGGCTATGCTGCCATAGGTGCCGTCTGCTGCCAGATAGCGCCAATAGCGGTGGGGTTTGCTGCAATCAAGCGGTATTCTGTCTGGAATTGCAGTGGTGTCAATGAGGTGCAGGGTTACTGCGTTGGCGAAGTCCGGATTGTCGGCGCATTGAATTACAGCTCCGAGTATCTTGCGTCTCTGATCAACCACATTGTACGACTCATAATACTTGCGGCGCACATCAATGCTTCGTTTCACTGAATCATCGAACGGCACATATTCCACGCAACCGTTGCGTTTTAGAATAAACGGTTCGCTGATGGGATGCAGGCTGCGGCCGTCATAACCGAGTGCGATGTACAGCAGCTCCCGTCCCATCCTGCGGAAGTGAGCCTTGCCTTGCCGGATTCTGCCGAAGTCCAGCACGAACCACTGCGGTCCTCCGTTATTGGTCAGCGTGGCGATATATGCGTACTTGTCTTTCGGATGCGCTCCATCCTTCAGGGGTATGCTGATATCCGATGTGCGGTAGTAACTGTCGGTGATGTCCTCCTTGCAGATATCGAACGGATATACATATCCCGCATTCCTGCGGTAGCGCAGAACGTCTCTGTTTATGGCAAACGTTGAGCGGAAGATTTTCGGAAAACGCTGGTACGGATAGAATCCCCATCCTGCCGGGACGGTGATGTCGTTCTGCGACGGCATCTGTATGCCGTTGTCGGATAACAGCGAGTACCAGGTGTGCCCTTCGTGGTTGCGTCCCCACAAAGGCACGGCATCTATTGCGACCGGCAGTCCGAGACTGCGGAATACTGCCGTGCCGAGTGTCACGTAGTCTGCGCATGAACCGTAAGTCGTATGCGACATTGTCTCTGCACTGAGCAGCGGATGACCGCTCGCTGTAGTCCATGCTATGTACGGATTGAGTTTGCTGACCATTTCGTTGCGGACTATGTCGAGTGCGCCGTATATCGTCCGGCATCTGTCGTCACCGGCAGGTGTGTGACTGAGACTGTCGCTGAAACACGCAGACAGAGTGTCGCGCCACGCATCGAATGCCTGCAGCTCCGCCACCTTGTACGGCAGCAGCCAGTCGCGGAACTCTCCATACGTGAGGTGTTTTGCCCACGGACGGGTGCGCCACTGCTCAAAGGCGTGGTCTATGCTGTATATCAGATAGTCTGCGGTCATAACTCTGACATCGGACACGATGTTCCTGCGCAAGTCCGGGAAATCGCGTTCGCTTATTTGGCGCAGGGTGTCACGCTGCCATCCGGCACTCTTGCCGGATTTTAGGATTGGAAGTGCGGTGACATAGTATTTGTTGACCATTGCGGTGTCGGCATACGAATAATGTGCCGGCATGTTGGCTATAAGATATTTGGCTGCCTTCAGCTTCTCCGGGTCTTTGTCCTCGGTGCTGTAATGACGCAAAACTGCTTTCAGTTCCGATTTGTTGTCTCCTGCCAGACGCATAGCATAACGGATCTGCCTGCTTTCATCATTGCAGGAGAGAAATATAACCAAACTGACGATTGTGGCTGAATATGCCATACAATACTTAGCTTTCCTTGGATAATTTCCGATGTACCTCATAGCAGTGCGTTGTTTTTCCATCTGTCAAGATATGCCGACTGCAGGGTGTCGGCAGAGATATACTCTATGCTCCGGTCCTTGTGCAGGATGAAGGGCGCGGATATTGGTATCAGAGTGTCGCCGTCATATCCGAGTGCCTGATACAGCACCTCTCGGCCCATATTGCGGAATTCGGCTTTCCCGCGATGCATCCGCCCGAAATCCACTATCCGCCACGGTTCTATGCTGTCACGTACGGCAGAGGCTATATAGACATATTTGTCCTGAAGTTCCTTCCTTATATCTTCAGGTATGGGAATTCCAATGTCACTCACAAGGAAGTATTTGTCTGTGACATCCTGTTTGCCGGAATCGAAAGGATATCTGTATTTCGTTTTGCGGCTGTACTCAAACCGCTCCTTATTTATGGCGAGACTGTTGCGATACACCTTGGGACCGCGTTCGTATGGGAAGAATCCCCAGCCTATGTTGGTGGACAAATCCCATTCCGATGCTTCTTCCTCACCCTTGTCGGCTATGATGACATACCACCGTGCGGCAGCCTCATAACGCGCTCCGACAGGTGTCCCGTCAATGACCGCCGGAACGCCCGCCGAACGCATCAGCAGCACTGCTACCAGTGCATAGTCGGGTATGTCACCGAATGTCTGACGCGGTAGCAGATATGCGCTGAGAAGCGGCAGACCGCTTCGCGTGTACAGTCCATAACGGTGCATACCATTGAAGGCTTCATTGCGCAGCATATCAGCGACTCCCATAGCGGTGTTGTACTCAACATCGTTCTTTACAGGATGGCGCAGACCTCCACCGAAGTGTGCAGGCAGCGTATCACGCCACGCATCAAGCTCCTGATACTCCACAGCCTTGTACGGCATCAGCCACTCTATATATTCATCAAAGGTTATCTGGCGTGCCCAAGGGCATTCTTTCCATTGGAAATAGGACTTGTCTATATTACTGATAATGTATTCAGCTGTTATTACCTGTGCGTCGGGAACGGTGTGAAGCGGAAGCTCGCGGTACAGGCTGTCGCTTACAGCCAACAGACTGTCGCGCTGTTGCTCCGGCGTCAGCGAACTGTCTGCAAATATACGTGCCGCATAGTCATAATATTGGTATATACTGTTGTCCGCATACGAGTAGTGTGCGGGAAGATTCTCTATCAGGTAGCGTGCGGCGGCAAGTTTTTCTGGGTTGTCATCTGCAGTCCGGTAGTGTTCCAATACGGATTCCAGCTCCGGACGGTTACATCCTGCCTGTTCCAGCGCATAGCGCAGCATCGTACTCGAATCATTGCGGCACGATATGAAATTCAGAAAAGCTGACATGGCTATCAGAACAATTAAAGGGAGAGTGTGATTCCTATTCATGGTCTAATCTGTTTTTCCGGCATCGGTCTGTTGCATACCGATGCGAAGATAAGAGCGTCCGTTTGAAATAGTACGCTTTAAATGATGAAAAAATCAAAAAATCAACAAAAGTCTTTATTTTCCGAATTTGAAGCAATCGTTTCAACATCCGGGAAACGTTTGTGACAGGATTTTACTTAACTTTGTCAGTCAAATATGTGTATGATGAAGGCACTGCTTAAAATACTCATGTCGCTGTCAATAGTTCCGGCCTTAACCTTAACCGGTCAGAATGTTCTTTATGCGCAGACATTTGCCAACAATCTGGCTGCGAGCAGCGTGGATCCCGTATCGGATTCCATAGCTCTGGCCGGGATGCGGGCCAGACTGGACAGCATCAGAACTGCCGGGAAAAGGCCTACAGTTGCCGTGGTGCTGAGTGGAGGTGGTGCCAAGGGTGCGGCATACATAGGTATATTCAGGTATCTTGAGGAACAGGGAATACCGGTGGATATGCTGTGCGGTACGAGTATGGGCGGACTGATTGGAGGTCTGTATTCAATGGGATATGACAGCCACGAACTGGAAGAGATATTTCGCTCGATTGACTGGACGATGATGATGAGCGATGACATAGATATGAAGTTCCTACCGATGGACCAGAAAATGTATAAGTTCAGATATGTGTTGTCGATACCATTCTTTTATGATGACGCTGCGCATAGTAAGAGAACGCAGTTGTTTGATGCTCCTCTCGGTGATAACGACCTTCAGAGTACGGCCGGACAGAAAGGAATGCTCTCGCTGATACCAAGCGGATATATAAGCGGTTTCAACGTGGAGAATATGCTGTCCAATCTGACCGTAGGATTCCATGACGATATGCAGTTCAAGGATCTGCCTATACCATTCTATTGCGTATCTTCAGATCTGGTGTCAGCAAAGGCAAAATATCATACGGGCGGCTCTGTTACGAAGGCTATCCGTTCTACAATCTCAATTCCGGGTGTGTTTACACCGGTACGCTACGATTCCCGCATACTTGTGGATGGCGGTACGCGTAATAATTTCCCTGTAGATATTGCCAGAGCGGCCGGTGCGGATATCGTAATCGGTATAGAAGTCGCAAAGCGAGGAATCACATATTCGGAGGTGAATAATGTGGTGGATGTGGTGAACTGTATGATAACTATGCTCGGCGATGATGCCAGAAGCAATGAACAGGCGCAACCGGATGTGTTCATCAAACCGGACACAGGCGGCAAAAGTATGTTGAGCTTCAATTCGGAGACAATTGCAGAGATGATAGACTATGGCTATAATGCGGCTGTTGCCAGAAAGGAAGATTTTGATAAAATCAAGGCACAGTTTCCGGATACGGTGATGTATAGCTGTAGGACTGGAAAGAAAGCCATGAATCTTTATACTCAGAACGTGAGAGTTTCCGGGATAATGGTTAATGGCATTGATCGTGACGAACAGAGTATGTTCCGTAAAATTCTGGATTTGAAGGGACATCAGGAACTCTCTGCCGATGATATTAAGGATGCTATGAGCCGTATTATGGCATCAGGCTCGTTCGAGACAGTGAATTATTCTCTTCTTAAAGATGAAGGAGAAAATACATACAGACTTGTCTTTGACTGTGTGCCGGGTAAGATTCATCATTTCGGTGTGAGCGCGCGTCTGGACACAGAGGAGTTCGCAGAGCTGATGCTTAACCTGAGACTGAATGCGCATAAGCTGAAGGGGTGGCATTTTGATGTTACAGGAAAGGTATCGACACAAGCCAGTCTGGATTTGACACTGTCCCATATCCCGGACAATTTCGCACAGTTCAATCTCCGGGCTGCGATAAAATACGGGAGGGCCGATATAAAGAGCACGCTTGTCAATCAGAATTATGATTTGAACTCGAAAATGCTGGATATCTTTCAGGAACTGTATTTTTCGACTATCCATGCAAAAAGCTGCGACATACGTGCCGGTCTCAGACATGAGAATATCATAATACCTGCAAAATGGATGCTGTTCACTATTCCGGATGACGGATGGGTTGATCCGATACCGGAATATTATAGCGCAGCGCATTATCTGACGGCATTTTTCCATGCGGATTTCAATACGGTCAACGACCGTCAGTTCCCGACCCGTGGATTTGTCGGCGGAGCAGGTTTCGAGTATGATATTGCCAATTTCTCTGCTGAACGTTTCCCGCCGGTTCCGATACTCAATCTGGATGCCAAATTTTACGTGAACGTAACGAAGTGGCTGTGTCTGATTCCGGATTTGTCGTATCGCGGATATTTTGCTGATTGTGCGATAGACGAGCAGGAGTATAGCATTATGCATAATAACTTTGTGGGAGGCTCTGTCAAAGGGCGGTATGTTGGCCAGCAAAAGACTTTCGTTGGATTCGGTAATATGGCGTATGCACGCAATCAGGCAGTTACGGCGAATCTGGATATGCGTTTCAAACTTGCGAAGAAACTTTATCTGTCTGCTCTGCTTGGTGCAATACGTGACAAGGATTATTTCTCTGAATTGTTCTCCGGAATAACGCCGACATGCTGGGGCTGTGGTATGGAAGTGGCATACCGCACATTTGTAGGGCCTGTAAAGGCCAATATCCATTGGAATGATTCAGGAGACCGCAGTTGGGGCTATTACATATCTGCAGGATTCGATTTTTGAGAATTCGTTGGTGTGGTGATAGGTAAGTGTCGTAGAATACATTGTTGTAATAATAAATAATGTACTTTTGCATAAACCGAATAATAATAGGAAACATATATGGCAGTAAAAATTTTAAGTGTTGATGACGAGCTCGATCTGGAACTTATGCTAACGCAATATTTCCGTAGAAAAATACGTCATGGAGAGTATGAGTTCTTTTTTGCACATAACGGTCTGGAGGCCTTGCAGGAGTTGCTGAGACATCCGGATATTGATATTATCCTGTCTGATATCAATATGCCGGAAATGGACGGACTGACATTGCTGAGCAAGATTAATGAAATGCGTAATCCGGCGCAGAAATGTATAATGGTCAGCGCGTACGGTGATATGGGCAATATCCGTACGGCCATGAACAACGGTGCGTTCGATTTCGCTACCAAACCGATAGACCTGGATGATCTGCAGCGTACGATTGACAATGCAATCAACCAGATTGAATACATACACAGTACCCAGAAAGAGCATAAGGAACTCGTGGATATTCACAATGACCTGAATGTGGCGCGTGAGATACAGCATGCCATACTGCCGGGCAACTTTGAACTTAACATGGCGAATTTTTCCACGATGGACTTGTGTGCCAGTATGGTGGCCGCCAAGGATGTGGGAGGTGATTTCTACGACTTCTTCCGTATTGACGACACCCATTTCGGCTTTACGATAGCCGATGTCAGCGGCAAGGGGGTTCCTGCAGCCTTATTCATGGCGGTAAGCCGTACAATGATAAAGGCATACGCTTCGCGGGAATCTTCATCCAGCGAATGTATGCAGAAAGTAAACAACCTGTTATGCGAGGAGAATGTAAACAATCTGTTCGTCACCACATTCTATGGCATATATGATATGGAAACCGGCAATATTGACTATACGAACGCCGGTCACAATGGCCCGTATGTGTTACGTGCTGACGGAACGGTGACGATGCTCAAGCCTGAGGGTAACATTGCACTTGGCGCCATTGGCGGTATCCCTTATAGAAGCAGCAGCATTTCCTTGCAGTCCGGCGATGCGCTGATTCTCTATACGGACGGCGTGACTGAGGCAGAAAATATTGACAAGGACTTATATGGAGAGCCCCGTTTGGAAGAATTGCTGGCATCACTTAAGGGTAGCGACAGCCGTCAGATTGTCAATGCCATAAATGCCAAGGTGCGGGAATTTGCCGGGAACGCTCCCCAGAATGATGACATAACCCAACTGGTAGTTAGAAGAAGATGATTTCTTTACGGGAACATAAAACTTATCTGGTATATGGCTTGGCCGCTGTTGCCGTGCTTGTTGGAGGATATCTGCTCGGAAGACTTCATTCGCATGAGGTCGGAAAGGATCTGATGTATGAGATGGAGAGCTTGAGGGCTAAGGAATCTGATGCCGCCGTGGTCAAACGTGTGAGCCAGCAGATGGAAGCCATTGCATATCAGCAGAAGGCAATATCCGACAAACAGAGGGAACGTGCCGAGGAACAGTCCCAACTGGCTTTGGAGATGAGGGACAGGGCTGAGGCGGAAAGCCAGATGGCCCGTCAGGCTGAAAGCCGTGCCGTACAGCTGGCGCATCAGGCGGAGGCTTCGGCCAAGGAAGCAGAGGAACAGCGTGCGATAGCACTTGAGAATCAGAAGGAGGCTGAAATCAAGCGTGACGAGGCGACATTTGCCAAAAGCGTATCCGATACATTGAATTACAGGTCATTGGCCAGAGCTTTGGGTAATTCCGTGATGGTCCAGTATGATGGAGGGAATTTGGAAGTTGCAGGTATGCTGGCGTATGTAAGCTGGTATTTCCTTGACAAATACAAGGGTAATACATACCAGTCGGAGGTATTCAAGGCATTGTCTGTATGTTCCGGTACACAGAAGACATATACAATGGCGAAAAAGGGCGGCGTGACAGCCATGTCCAGTCTTGCTGACGGAGGTTTCGTTGCCGTATCTGATTTCGGTGAGATTGAGAAACTGGGTGCAAACGGCGGTAATCCTGTCCAGATATACCATAACAGTTCGTATGATTTCCGTGATGTCTGTGTTTCGGAGGACTATATTTATGCCTTGTCTGTTCAGGGACTGTTATGTGTGGTGGGGCCGGATGGCCGGGTAAGTACCGTAACCCTTCCGCAGGACAATTATATCAGGCTATTGCCGATGGAGGGTAATATGCTGCTGATAGCCGGCAGGCGTACCTGTATCGGCTATGACAGAAATCTGCATCAGCTGACATCACAGATCCGTCTCGATTGTGACCTGTCTGCTGCCGTGGCATGCGAAGACAAGACTTTGCTGTTCTTCTCTGATGGAACCTGTGCTGATTTGAACAGGGATTTTCAGATTATTCCTTCCGAATCTCCTGCCGACAAGGTCGTGACGGCCGCTGTTTATGATGATAAGAGCAGTACTCTCTATATAGGCTGTATAAACGGTGATATCAGAATTGTCAGGAAAAATGGAAGTAGCGATGTGCTGTATGGACATGTAAGCCGGATATTGAGTCTGGCTTGTGTTGACGGCTTGCTGGTATCAGGGTCATACGACCGTTCCACAATGATATGGAATCTCCGCAAGATACGCGGCATGAATGGAGATGACTCGGAATATGATAAAGAAACGACGATTACAGAATGGCTTACACCTGTGGAGTATTCCTTCGGTGGGTGGCCGATGTCCATTTGTGGAATGGGGGATAGCGAAGTTCTCGTAGGCTCCAGTAATGGTCAGATTGTACTCTTTGAGGCATCCGATTGGAAAATGGCATCAAAGATAATCGGCGGGGTGTCCCGTGATTTTACAGAGGAAGAGTGGAACGCTTATGTCGGAAGCTCAATACCGTACGAAAAGCTAAAGTAAAGACTGACGATGAGAAGACTATTGACATTTATATTGTGTCTGTCGCTTGTGACATCACATCTGGTGGCACGGAACGTCGGCAAGCCGTTTTTCAGAAATTACTCTGCTTTAGAGTATAAAGGTCACAACAGGAATTTTACAATTCTCAGTGACGGTAGCGGCCGTGTGTTCGTTGCGAATTTTGAAGGACTGGTAACCTATGACGGCGCGGTATGGAGTATGACACACACACCGGGAATCTCCAGAATAACCAGTCTGTATCTTACGTCAGAGAATATACTCTGGATTGGTGGGGATGATGTGTTGGGATATATGAATCCTGATGACCCGGAAGGTGTCGTATATGTAGCCAGTGATACGGACGAGAGTGTGTCTTTCGGAGAAATTTCCAGAATCTTTGAACACGGAGGAAAGATTTATTTCGTTAACGGCAATGACGACGCATACTGCGTAGATGACGGTAGGATTGGACCATGCTCCCCGGATGCTGATTTTATAATTGAAAATACCACGTTCGGCTGGCAGATTGCAGGTATCAATGACAGGGAGGATATCACGGATTTGGGGCTGACGGCATTGGCCACTTCGAACCGGGGCGTGTTGATTCTGGACTCCGGCTCGCGTGAACTTTATTCACTGACAGTTGGGGACGGTCTGTGCAGCAATAATGTAAACTCGCTTACGTACGATGGAAAGGGCTCTCTGTGGGGGGCGACCGACAATGGACTGTTTGTCGTACAGCTTTCGCCGGTATATACGCATTATTCTGAGAATGACGGACTTTCCGGACAGGTAACGAGCATATTGCACAATAACGGCAGCCTCTATGTGGGGACCCTGCAGGGAATGTATATGCTCAATGACGGTGACCGGTTTGACAGAATCAGTGATGTGGAACTCGCCTGCTGGCAACTGGCAAGGGCTTATAACGGAGAATATGTTCTGGCGGCTACTGCCGATGGAGTGTATAGGATTGACAATGAGATTACCAGACTGACTTCAAGACATACACTTTGCGTGATAATGGGGGATGATTCATCGTTCCTGACCGGCGAACTGAATGGAATATACTATCATACGGTAAACGGTGATGACCGTATGGTGGCATCAATTCCGAATGTGGCCAAATTCGAGTCCGATGCCGATGGCGGAGTGTGGGCGATAACTCTTGGTAAGGAAGTGTATTATATGGCCAGTGGCGCTGAATCGTTTGAGCGCAGAGAAAATGGTAATATATCGCTGCTGTTCCAGTATACAGACAGGAACGGATCTCTTTGGCATTCTGATGCTGACAACACAGGATTGCGGAATGATGATATGTCTCCGCAGGAAAGGCCTTGGTGGGAACCGTTCTCCACGTATAACATTCAGGCGATGGAAATCAATGAGGATATCGCGTGGATTGGCGGTAATTTCGGTTTGATACGTGTGAATAGGGCGCAGGCTGCCAGTCGCAATGTGTATGAACCGGTGCTCTATCTTCGCGGTTTTCAACTGAATGATGATTATGTGGGCGTGTCGATTGCAAGTGACAAGTCGGATCCCATAGGCAATACAATGTACAGCTATCGCCTTGACGATGGTGCAGAATGGTCAAGATGGAGTGCGAATCAGGAATATAATTTCTCCCATTTGTCATCGGGTACGTATTCTCTGACAGGACGTGTCAAGGACGCGTACGGAAACATCGTAGAGTCAGAGACAATAAAATTTGTAATACCGACTCCTCTTTTTCTCAGATGGTATGCGATAGTGGTCTATGTGCTGCTGCTTTTCCTTATAGCATACGCAATATTCCGATTGCGCATACGTCAGGCACAGGAGGAGCAGCTGCGACTTGAAAGAATCGTCAATGAACGTACCAAGGAACTGAAGGATGCACAGAATCAGCTGCTCAGACAGGAACGCGAGGCAACAGTCGGTAAACTTACATCCGGACTCATTGACAGAATATTGAATCCTTTGAACTATATAAACAATTTCTCGCATCTTACAATCGGCCTTGCAAAGGACATCAAGGATAATCTGGAGGATGATGAGGAAAAGATGACAGAGGATGTGTTTGAAGACTGCATGGATGTCCTGAGTATGATGGATACGAATCTGAGTAAGATAGAGCAGCACGGACTGTCAACGACACGGATTCTTAAGGCAATGGAGGAATTGCTTCAGGAACGTGCTGTCAAGGCGGAGAAGATAGATTTGAAAGCTTTCTGCCAGCAGAATATGGAAGTGTTCAGAAACTATTTCGCAACAGATATCTCGGAGAAAAACATTCAGGTTGAATTTGATGTTCCCGATGGTGAGATTGAGGCTATGGTGACACCGACCCAGTTCAGTAAGGTCGTGAACAGTATGTTGGCCAACAGTATCTACGCTGTAAAGAAAAAATTCGAGAAGAATGTGCCCGGTTATGTTCCGCTTATAAGGCTTTCCATACGCAGGGGCACCGGAAATTCCGGGCCGTCAATGTCTGTCTATGACAATGGTATCGGGATTGAGGAAAATATAAAGGATAAGCTGTTCGATCCTTTCTTTACGACCAAGCCGACGGCTGAGGCTGCGGGCATCGGGCTCTATCTGAGCCAGCAGATAATACAGGATGCCGGTGGTTCCATCAGTTTCAGCTCCGAGAAGGATGAATTTACAGAGTTTACAGTTAATTTGCCGGTGGTGGAATAACTTGAGTTCCGCCGGAGAAACTTGAATGATATTATGGAAGAGAACGAAAAGGACGTAAATCAGCAGATAGAGGATTTGCAGAAACAGGTGACTGACCTGCAGGAAAAACTTGCAAAGCAGGAGAAAATGGCGTCTCTTGGCTTGTTGAGTGCGGGTATTGCCCACGAGGTGCAGAATCCGTTGAATTTCGTTATAAATTTCAGCAAGATGTCGGTGAAACTTCTGGATGACCTTGAGGATATCATGGAGGATTGTGCTGACAAGCTTGACGGTGACGATGCTGACGATCTGGAGGACATCTCGAAGGACTTGAAAGAGAATCTGGATAAAATCAGGGAGCACGGAGAACGCGCGATAAGCATCATCCGTGGCATTCTGATGCAGAGCCGTGGCAAGGACGGTGAATTCCTGCCGGTAGATGTAGCACAACTGG
The DNA here is from genome assembly GCA_024398595.1 of Bacteroidaceae bacterium. Taxonomy (GTDB): domain Bacteria; phylum Bacteroidota; class Bacteroidia; order Bacteroidales; family Bacteroidaceae; genus Colenecus. The sequence goes on from JAKSIX010000005.1 coordinate 23,242, forward strand.
TACACGAGTATGTGTGGCTGAGCTACCATGCCATGCGTGCCAATGACAAGAGTTTCAATATATCAATACACGAGGAATATCAGGAGAATCTGCCAAAGATGATGGTGGTTCCACAGGATTTGAGCCGTGCTGTATTGAATGTGATAAATAATGCCTGCTATACTGTGAAGGAGCGTAGCGGAAAGGAAGGTGAGGATTACAAGCCCACTATTGAGGTCAGCCTGACACTGTCCCCTGATAATGAACTCCATATCAGTATGACTGATAACGGAATGGGTATGTCGGCAGAGGTAAGGGAAAGACTGTTCGAGAATTTCTTTACTACGAAGCCGGTAGGTCAGGGCACTGGTCTTGGAATGGGAATCATTCATTCCATCGTGACTGAGGAACACCATGGGAAGCTTATAGTGGATTCTACGGAGGGCGTGGGTACTACATTCACTTTCGTGATTCCTGTGAAGACGGTATCCTGAACGCTTGTTTGCTGCAAGACCATATCTGAGACTTCCTCGCGCAACCGCATGGTGGTCTCAGATTCTTTTTTAGGAATAAATGACTTGATGTAATCGTACATCATATACAACTTGCGCCTATCTTCCTCTTCGTTGTACAGCTGTGCCAGCAGATATAGCGGATACAGCCTGTTGGGCAGGGTCCCAAATGCGAGAATGTAGCACTTTCCGGCTTCTTCATATTTGCCGCGAGCCTGTCTGCATCGGCCAATAAGATTCCAGAACATGGGGTCGCAGCTGATGGATGCGCCAAGCTGCAGAATGCTGTCGGCCTTTTCGTATTGCTCCGTTTCCAGAAGTGCCTGACCGTATTGGAAGAGAAAATGATGGTCGTGCTCCATATCATGCAGAAATCTTGCACCTTTGGATGCAATCAGGGCGTATGTCTGTGGTTGGTATGCAGTAATGTATCTTTGCCATTCTTCCGTTGCTGTCTGCTTTGGCCTGATTGCATCTGATTCTATTGCTATTCCTGTGGCAAATACCAGAATCAATGCCCCATATACTAATCTTATCGCTCCCGTATGTCTGTGTTCCTGCTCAAATCCGGTTGCGGCAAGCGTGGATGCCAGAATGCGGAAAAACATTATTTCCTGAGGATATGAGAATATTGCAAACACGCTTAATGCCAGCAGGCCATATCCTAAGGGAGAGTTGCACCTTATCTGATATGTAATGACAGATACTGCTCCGATAAACAGCAGCAGCATTGCCGGGATTCCGTACTCTACGCCGATGCATAAGAATGTGTTGAACGGATACTCCGGACAATCTGCCGTCATACGTTCCCTGTCGGTGTAGTGGCCGGATTGAAAATGTTTCCGCATAGACTCTCCGTATGCGGCAAGAAACCTGCCGGCTCCAGCACCGGATAGCGGTTTCCTGCATATTTCCTCAATACAGATTCTGCTCATAAAGATTCTTCCGTCAGCAGAATCCTTCTTAATTCGGTATATGAAAACTGATGCGGCCACTGTCAGAAATATCAGCGTGCATATTATTGCCGGACGGCGTTTCCCGGTGAACGCATACTTTATACGCAGTAGCCTGCGTATGCCTGGTGTCTTTATGGTAAATACGATTGTGACGGTGGCCAATGACAGTATGGCGGCTCTGCTCATTGTTATGGGGATGAGGAAGAGGGCTGTGGTAAGCGGGACGGCTGTCAGACATCTCAAAATCTGTTGTGGACATCTGTGTCTGTGAGTGTGGTGTACCATCAGCCATACGGCTGTCATACTTGCAGATACGGCAAGAAAGCCTCCATATATGCCGGAGTTGCCGAATGAACCGGTGATTCCAGCTGTGGTGAAATTACTGCAGAGCTGGATTGTTCCCAATCCTGCCTGATATAGACACATTATGGCAATGACTGTAGTTATGGCCGTTTCCAACTGCCTGCGTTGCAATGTGGAGCAGATAAGCCTCGTAGAGACGTAGGCAGTCGCGCAATGCAGCAGGTTCCATAATTCAAAGGTGCCACAGGTGGAATCCGGGTGCGCGGTGCAGTTACAAATGATTATTGAAGCCAGCAGAATAAACGACAGACTGGAAATCTGGAAATATGCTTTCACGGTGATGATGTATTAGTGCTTGCAAAGTTAAATAAAAAACAGGCTTGTGCCTAATGTTGCACAAGCCTGTTCTCCGTTACTTCCTGTCTCAGGCAATTTCAATGCGCCTTGAGACCGGCTTCTCCTCGGTCGCTTCCTTCTTTGGGAGTGTGATGCATAGAATGCCGTTGTTCACCTGTGCGGAAATACCGTCCGTCTCTATCGTGTCCGGCAGTGAGAAAGCCTGGCGATATGTGGAACATGAGAATTCCCTGCGCAGATATTTGTCGCTGCGTTCCTTGTCCTCCTTGCAGCTTTTCTTCTCTAAAGTAATCAGAAGCTCGTCATTGTTCTCAAGCTGGATGCTGAGGTCGTCCTTCTCCATCCCCGGTGCTGCTACTTCAATCTCGAATTCTTTGTCATTCTCCTTGATGTTCACAGCGGGCGATGCGAATTGCTTTGCCGGTGTAAAAGCCGGGAATCCATAATCGAACAAATCACCGAATACTGTTGGCAGCCAATTGTCTGCAGATCTACGTACTAACATAATCTAAGTTTTTAAAGGTTTTACAATTCTTTTCATAGCCGATATGCTACAGGGCATCGGCTTCGCAGAAGAAAGTGCAAACACAGTGCCATAAATCTATTTATGTCAAAATGTCAGTAAAATAAATACCAATACTGACACAATGACGTACAATCTATGGCTACCAGGCATCTGCCTGTCTTATGATGTCAGCCGACAGAATATCAGTTTACACTGGGGTGCAGAGTCAATGTTGGCGCAATGTGGTAAAATCCTGACTACATTTCAAAACAGATTCTGAGTGTGCTGCTGAAAGATTTTATTATTTTGCAGCGTCTGAAATAATTGATGCTTATGACTCTGCTTGAATTCTTCGCTCTGCTTGCCGGTGTCATCGGTATAGTAGGCAGCATTGTTCCCGGTCTGCCGGGTCCTCCTGTCAGCTGGGTAGGGCTGCTGTTCGTATATGTGGGTGAAAACAGCGGGGGACATCCTGTTACCACGACAGCACTGCTCGTGTGGATGGTCGTGATGATTGTAGTCACAGTCCTCGATTATGTGGTGCCTGCGCAGTTTGCAAAGGTGACTGGAGGAACCAAGGCTGCCAGCTGGGGAGCTGTAATCGGCTTGTTCGCAGGATTGTTCATTCCTCCCATTGGGATGATTCTCGGGAGTCTGTTGGGTGCATTTCTGGCGGAAATGCTGTCGGCAGGCAAAAGCGCGACAGATTCGGCAAAAGCTTCTCTCGGGGTGTTTCTCGGATTTGTTGCCGGTACGGGAATGAAACTGATTGTGTCCGGTATGCTGATGTACTACATTGTCGTAGGCTGTTTCTGATTGGTTTGTCGGGATATCCGGATTTTATTCGTAATTTTGTTTGTTATTACAATACATCTGTCAAATGAATTCCATTCTCGGGAAAGCCTTCGGATTCAATCCTCTTAATCACAAACTGTCAAAAGAGATAACTGCCGGAATAACCACGTTCCTTACCATGTCATACATCCTGGCGGTGAATCCTAACATTTTCGAACCGCTTGCTGAATCCGGTATGGATTCCGGTGCTGTGTTCACGGCAACGGCTATTGCATCAGCCGTGGGAACCCTTCTGATGGCTCTGCTCGCCAAAATGCCACTTGCGCTGGCACCCGGTATGGGTCTGAATGCTTTTTTGTATATACCGTATGCCTCTCTATGGGGTATTCGTGGCGCTTCGCACTCACGGCTGTGCTTATTGAAGGTGTTCTGTTCGTCATTCTCACGCTGACCAACATAGGGTCAATGAAAACGGAGCTCCTGGCGGGTCACAAAGCCGGAACCGCGGCGCGAACCGGTGGCGAAGGGAATGGAAATTACAAGGTCTTCCACGGACATATTGTGGATGTGGTGCGCCGCCGGATATATGATGGCCGTATTGAGGTCTGTGACGGTCAGCTGTTCACTTCATTGGAATATGCAAGGCGCGACGATGTATCGTACCCGTGAAATGAGATTCCATGATTGTCAGGGCAGTCAATGAGGTCATCACTATGCGCGGAGGGCTTGTCGCCATCTGCGGAGAAATGGGAATTCGTCAGAGTCTGACGAAACAGTACGGCCGATATGTGTCTGTCGTGATCCGTGGCGGATTTGAACCGCCGACCTCTTGCCTGTCAAGCAAGCGCTCTAAACCAACTGAGCTAACGGATCTTCTCCCTCAGTGAATTCAGTGCAAAGTTAGGTAATTTATCGATAATAACAGCACTTATTAACAGATGTTGAAAACTTTTGATTAAAAAGTGGGGCAAAGTGGCTTAATGTGGGGCGTTTTTCCTAATTTTGAGCCAAACAAGGCTTGAAAGGATAATATGAGTTTCATAGGGCAATATAACGCGAAGCTTGACAGCAAGAACAGGGTTTTCCTTCCTGCCGTCTTCCGCCGTGCCCTTCAGCCTGAACAGCAGGAAGGAAAGGAAGCCGAGCTTACTCTGGTGGTACGCCGGGATTTCTTTGAGAATTGTATTGTCATTTACCCTGTAGAGCAATGGCGGGCGGAGGTGGATAAGGTGCGTTCAAAATTGAACCGCTTTGACAGTATGCAGCAGATGGTGTATAGGAAACTTGTGTCGGAGGCGCAGGAGATTACCCTTGACGGTAGCGGGAGAATGCTGGTTCCGCGTGGGTTGCTTGACAGGGTCGGCATCGGACAGGAAGTGCTTTTCGTGGGAATGGAGAATACCATTGAGCTGTGGTCGCCGGCAGTGGCAGAACAGAATGGTAGTGAAGGAGAAGCATTTATGAGTGATTCTGATTTTGCCGCAGGCATTAAAGAGTTTATGACAGAGTGAGAGCATATTGCCACATAGAAGAGAGTTGGATATTAACGAGGCGACATATCACGTACCGGTTCTTCTCCGCCAGAGCGTGGATGGACTGATTGGCTCCCCCGACGGGATATATGCTGATGTCACATTCGGCGGTGGTGGACATTCCCGCGAAATACTCTCAAGACTTTCGGATAAAGGACATCTGTACGGATTTGACCAGGATGCCGATGCTTTGAAAAATGCCATGGATGACAGCCGCTTCACATTCGTCTATAGTAATTTCAGATACATACGTAATTTCATGCGGTACTATGGGGTGGAACATCTTGATGGTGTTCTGGCTGATTTGGGTGTGTCGTGGCATCATTTTGACGATGCGGGACGCGGTTTTTCGTTCCGTTTTGACTCGCCTGTGGATATGCGTATGAATCAGAAGGAAGGGCGTAGTGCCGCCGATATTCTGAATGATTACGATGAGGAGATGCTGTCGCGCCTGTTCTGTCTGTATGGCGAACTGCCGTGTGCGGCAAGGTTAGCCAGAGCCATAGTAAAGGGACGCGGGCAGATTAAGATAGAGACTACGGGACAATTGTGTGCGATAGCCGGACCTGTGCTGGGACGTGAACGTGTGAGAAAGGATATGGCAAAAGTGTTCCAGGCTTTGCGTATGGAGGTGAATCACGAGACCGAGGCACTGCAGGAGATGCTGCATAGTGTGACCGGTCTTTTAAAACCTGGAGGCAGGCTGGTGGTGATAACATATCACTCGATAGAGGACAGGATTGTGAAGAATTTCATGAAGAGCGGTAACGTAGGCGGTAAGGTCGAATCGGATTTCTATGGAAACAGAAACGTACCGTACCGTCTTATAGGAAAGCCGATTGTGGCCGATGCGGCGGAACAGGAGGCCAATCCCCGTTCGCGCAGTGCCAAATTGAGAATTGCGGAAAGAATCTGATTATGGCTGAATCAATCAATGGCAGACAGGCGGAGGAACCGGGAATGGGACTGAAGCAGATAATCAAGGGCGAGGATCCGCGTATCATCGCGTTCCTGAGACGTCAGATACTGTTCATTATTCTGGTCATTGTGCTGACATTGGTATACATAGCTAACAGATATGACAGTCAGTGCGATCTGGTGCGCATTGAACAGTTGAAGAAGGAACTTGTTGACATGCGCTATCAGGCTTTGAACATTACAAGTGACGTGTCTGCCAAGAGCAAGCCGTCGTATATTGAGAATACGATGAATACCAGTGAGAGTGGATTGCATACGTCCTCAAAGCCTTTTTATAGAATCCCTAATAGAAGAATGTGACAATGGGCGGTGACGGTAACAGTTCCAGATCGATGAGGCGTTTCAGAATACTGACGGTACTCATAGGCGCGGTCGCTATTGTAATAGTGGTGAAACTGCTGGTTGTGATGTTTGCCGAGAGAAAATACTGGAATACCATATCGTCATATATGGTTGTCAGGAACAAAACTGTCGAAGCCAGACGTGGCAATATACTTAGTGATGAGGGGCTGCTTATGGCCAGCAGTATGCCGCAATATAGGATATTTCTGGATTTCAAGACCAGTGAGAGAATAGAGAGAATGCGGAATTCAGATCAGAATAAGAAGGATACATTGTTCGGGAATAATCTGGATAAGACTGTATCTGCAATGCATGCTCTGTTCCCGTCAATTCCGGAATCACGTTTCAAGGAATACTACAGAAGCGGCCATTCAAGAAAAAGCCATTATTATGCCTTGATGCCGGACGGCCGGGCATTATCGTATAATCAGTTCAAGGAGGCTGTAGAGACAGTCCCCTGGCTGAAAGCACGCTATGACGGATGGTTCTACAGTAAGAAAGGAACTGTGTCGAGGAAAAAACCGTTCGGCCAGCTGGCTACACGGACATTGGGCGATCTGTATGGTGCCAAGGATTCAGCAAGATATGGACTTGAGCTTTCCTTCGACTCAATCTTACGGGGAAAACCCGGTGTCGGACACGAGGAACGTTTCAGAAACACGGTACGTCTTGTCGTTGATGAGGAGCAGACGGATGGGTGCGATATTGTAACGACACTTAACGTCAATATGCAGGATATTGCGGAAAGTGCACTCCGGCGTGAGCTTGAGAAAGTCGATGCTGTATCAGGTGTTGCCGTACTGATGGAGGTGGCGACAGGTGATATAAAGGCCATGACCAGTCTGACCCGTACGGAGACCGGCTATTATGAGATTCAGAATAATGTCGTCAAGGAATTGTATGAGCCGGGCTCGACATTCAAGACAGTATCAATGATGGTGGCACTGGATGCCGGCAGGCTTAGCCTGGATGACAGCGTGTATTGCGAGATGGGAGAATATCGTGGCTTCGGTGGTGTCAGGATGACAGATTCACATAGGATGGGGTGGGCCACGACTGTCGATGTGCTGAAGGAATCGTCAAACATAGGTACGGCAAAACTGATTTCCGCTGCATTCAAAGGACGTGAGGAGGAATTTGTGGAGGGTATATACAAGACCGGTATCAATACTCATTTTACTATGCAGCTGACAGGAACTGCGGCTCCTGTAATAAGAAAAGACGGTTATTGGGATGCCACGCGTTTGCCTTGGATGTCATTCGGGTATAATGTACAGCTTCCAGTCATAAATACTCTGGCATTCTATAATGCTATAGCCAATGACGGTCGGATGATAGAACCGAGACTTGTTACCGAGATACGTCGTGACGGACATACAGTAGAGCACTTTCCTGTCAAGACGGTGGTGAAGCAGATATGCAGGGAAAGTACGCTCCGGAGTATAAAATATATGCTCGGAAAGGTCGTGACGGAAGGAACCGGCAAATCTGTGGCATCGGAGTATTTTACCGTAGCAGGTAAGACCGGCACTGCGCAGATGTCCCAGGGTAAAAGCGGGTATAAGGGTGGCGGAGTTACATATCTCGCATCTTTCTGCGGGTATTTTCCTGCCGAGTCTCCTGTCTATTCGTGTATAGTGGCAATACGTACCTCCACATCATTCGGTGCGGGAGCTACATTGGCCGGCCCTGTGTTCCATGAAATTTCGGAGAAGGCGATGGCATTGTCCGTAAGAAAGGATATGAAAGAGGCCGTTGATACATTGCATGGGCATTTTCCTGTGGTTTTGGGCGGAAATCTGGCAAATGCTGACTATGTCCTTAAAAAATTGGGAATGAAGGCTGTGTGGGATGACTGTGAACCGGATGACAGTCTTTGGGGCACGGTTAGGACAAAAGGTGACTCAATATTGTTTACATCGCGGGAATATAGAAACGGACTGGTTCCCAATGTGACCGGTATGGGTGCATCGGACGCTGTGTATCTTTTGGAGAGTGTAGGACTGAAAGTTGAGTTAAGCGGGGTTGGCAGGGTATATAGCCAGAGTATTACTCCTGGCAGCGTATTGACGAAAGGCAGTGTCATATCGGTAAAACTTGGAATGAGATGATTCTTGAGGAATTGATAAAAGGAACAGATACATTGGAGATTTCCGGCTGTCCGGATGCCGATGTATGCGGAATAGAGATTGATTCCAGAAAAATAGGAAAGGGATATGTGTTCGTGGCAATCAGAGGTACAGTTCAGGATGGTCATCAGTACATAGGGAAAGCTATACAGTCCGGAGCATCTGCCATAGTCTGCGAGGAAATGCCTGAAACCCCCGATCCGACAGTTACATTCGTGCGGTATAACAGTACAGAGGCCGTTGCGGGACTTCTTGCTACCAGATTCTATGGCAATCCGACATCCAAGATAACACTTGTAGGCGTTACCGGAACCAATGGCAAGACAACTATAGCCACTCTGCTCTACGGGATGTTCCGGAAATTCGGATATAAGTGCGGTCTGATATCTACTGTCTGCAATTATATAGACGGTGAGCCCATGGAGGCCGACCATACGACTCCTGATCCTATTACACTTAACCGTCTGCTCGGACGTATGGCGGACGAGGGATGCAAGTATGTCTTTATGGAGTGCAGTTCCCACGCCATTGCGCAAAAGAGAATTGGCGGACTGCGATACGCAGGAGGAATATTCACCAATCTTACCAGAGATCATCTGGATTATCACGGGACAGTAGAGAACTATCTTAAGGCCAAGAAGGCCTTCTTTGACGGATTGGACAGGAATGCATTCGTGGTAACAAACATCGATGACAGGAACGGACTTGTCATGACGCAGAACACAAAGGCCAGGGTAACATCGTATTCTCTGCGCAGTATGTGCGATTTCAAGGGCAAGATACTTGAGTCCGGTTTTGACGGTATGCTCATTGATATAAACGGCCGTGAGGTATTCCTCCGCTTTATCGGACGCTTCAATGCAAGTAATCTGCTGGCTGTATATGGCACGGCCTGCAATCTTGGAAAGGATCCGATGGAAGTACTTCAGGTTATGAGTACGCTTGTGCCGGTCAATGGAAGGTTTGATGCATTGCATTCAGAACGTGGATTTACAGCTATTGTCGATTATGCGCATACTCCTGATGCTCTGGTGAATGTGTTGGATTCCATACACGAGGTAATGAACGGAAAGGGACGGGTTATAACTGTGGTCGGTGCCGGAGGCAACAGAGACAAGGGCAAGCGTCCGATTATGGCATTGGAGAGTGCAAGCCGCAGCGACAAGCTGATAATCACCTCGGATAATCCGCGTTTCGAAGAACCGCAGGATATAATAAATGACATGCTGGCCGGACTATCCCCTGTGGAAATGAAGAAAACCCTTGTCATTGCCGACAGGAGGGAAGCGATACGTACAGCCTGTATGCTTGCGGATAAGGATGATGTAATACTGGTTGCCGGCAAGGGACATGAGACATATCAGGATGTAAAAGGTGTCAAGTATCATTTTGATGACAAGGAGGTGCTGGGAGAATGTATGTGAATTTAAAAGAATGAAGATATGCTGAATTATCTGTTTGAATTTCTTGACAGGATGGACATCCCGGGAATGGGAGTCTTTACATACGTGACATTCCGTGCCATAACAGCAATGGTATTGTCAATAATCATATCGTTATGGTTCGGAAAGATATTCATAGCATACCTGAGGAGGAAGGAAATATCCGAGACCCAGAGGGATGCCAAACTGGATCCATTCGGAGTCGGCAAGTCAGGCGTACCCACTATGGGTGGTGTAATAATAATCACATCCATAATTGTTCCCTGTCTGCTGGTAGGACATTTGGATAACATATATATGATTCTGATGCTCGTCACTACCGTTATTCTCGGCGTGCTGGGCTTCGGTGATGATTATATCAAGACATTCAAAAAGAATAAGGAAGGACTGAACGGCTGGATTAAAGTAGCCGGGCAGATATTGCTTGGCCTGATAGTGGGACTTACCTTGAGGTACAGTCCGCAGGTTGTAATCAACGAGAGTGTCAGTACAAGGATAGAGAATAATACGGAAATCGTGGTCAAGTCTCCGGATGTCAAATCCACACGTACCACCATACCGTTCCTGAAGAACCATAATCTGAATTATGCCAACGCTTTTGACTGGTTGGGTGACAGTATGAAATACAGGGCCGGCTGGATTTTCTTTGTCGTACTGACAGTATTTGTCGTGACTGCGGTATCCAATGGTTCTAACCTGAATGACGGGATGGATGGAATGGCGGCGGGAAACTCCGCGATAATAGGAATAGCCATAGGCATTCTCGCCTACGTGTCCAGTAACATACTTATGGCCGGTCATCTGAATCTGATGTATATACCGGGGAGTCAGGAAATAGTGGTGTTTATGTGTGCTTTTGTAGGGGCGTTGGTTGGATTCCTGTGGTACAATTCATATCCGGCAGAGATATTCATGGGCGATACGGGGAGTCTGACTATTGGTGGAATAATAGCTGTCTCGGCACTTTGTATTCACAAGGAACTGTTGCTGCCCATACTTTGCGGGGTGTTCCTGATGGAAAGTGTGTCGGTTATATGCCAGCGCTTCTATTATAAGACGGGCAAGAAGAGAGGCGTACACCGCCGCCTGTGGAAACGCACTCCTTTCCACGACCATTACCGTACATCGGTGGAACAGGTACAGCAATGCGATCCCGGCTGTTCGGTCCGGTTTAAGGGTAAGGGGAATCTTCAGTTTGAGACAAAGATAACATTGCGCTTCTGGATTATAAGTACAGGTCTTGCGGCGCTTGCAATATTGACATTGAAAATCAGATGATTATGGCAAAGAAAATCGTCGTTCTTGGTGCTGGTGAGAGTGGAGTGGGTGCCGCCGTGCTGGCTTTGAAGGAAGGCTATGAGGTTTTTGTGTCGGATATGTCGGCAATAAAGCCGGAATACAGAGAGGAACTGGACTGCCGTAAGATAGACTATGAGGAGGGACAGCATACAGAATCCCGGATTCTGGCTGCAGATGAGGTAATAAAAAGCCCCGGTATTCCGAATGACGCACCTATAATACTCAAGGTCCGGGACAGGAATATCCCTGTGATTTCCGAAATAGAGTTTGCCGGCAGGTACTCAAGCTCAAAGATGATATGCATCACCGGAAGTAATGGAAAGACTACGACTACGTCACTGATATACCATATCTTCAAAATGGCGGGTCTGGATGTCGGTCTGGCCGGAAACATAGGCAATAGCCTGGCTCTTCAGGTGGCTGAGGAACCGCATGATTACTATGTAATAGAACTGAGCAGTTTCCAGCTTGACAACATGTATGACTTCAAGGCTGATATTGCCGTACTGATGAACATCACTCCGGATCATCTGGACCGCTACGGCTATGATATGCAGAATTATGTTGATGCCAAGATGCGCGTAATACGTAACCAGACACAGGACGATGCTTTTGTCTTCTGGAATGATGACCCTATAATACAGCGGGAACTGAAGAAGTACGGTATAACAGCCAGACTGTATCCGTTCGCAGAGGCTAAGGCAGCCGGACTTGCGGCATACGTGGAGGATGGAGAGGTCTGCTTCACAGGAAAGGACTCGTTCAATATGGAACAGGAATCCCTTGCTCTGAATGGCAGACATAATCTGTATAATTCCATGGCTGCCGGTATATCGGCGAAGATTGCCGGTATTCATAATGACACAATACGCAAGGCACTTCAGACATTCAAGGGAGTGGAGCATCGTTTGGAGCGGGTCGCACGCGTCAGGGGAGTGGATTATATCAACGATTCCAAGGCAACTAACGTGAACAGTTGCTGGTATGCTCTCCAGAGTATGCCTGTGAAGTGTGTGCTGATACTTGGAGGGAAGGACAAGGGCAATGACTACAGCGAGATTGCGGAGCTGGTCCGTGAGAAATGCTGCGGTCTGGTATATATGGGATTGCATAACGAAAAACTGCACTCTTTCTTTGACGGTTTCGGACTACCGGTGGCAGATGTGCAGTCTATGAAGGATGCGGTTGATGCAGCCTCGGCAATGGCAGAAAACGGACAGATAGTCCTGCTCAGTCCGTGTTGTGCCAGCTTTGACCTCTTTAAAAGCTATGAGGATAGGGGTGACCAGTTCAAGGTATGTGTGAGAGCATTATGATGGAAGAGGAATATACATTCAGTAGGTTTTTCAAGGGGAAGCCGATATTATGGATAATTGTGGCCACGTTGTGCCTGATATCCGTAATAGAGGTGTTCAGCGCTACAAGCAGATTTACGTTCGGCGGTGAGCAGAACTATCTGCGTCCTGTTTTTGGACATGTGTTACACCTCGTATTAGGGCTTGGCGTGATGTATCTTGTACATCTTGTGCCTTACCGCTTTTTCAAAGCGTTGCCTTATATCCTGTTGCCATTGTCAGCAGGAACACTGGGGTATCTTCTTGTGAAGAGCCATTCTGCAGGTGTTACAGACCGTTGGATTGAGTTTCAGGGCTTTACATTGCAGCCTTCAGAACTTGCCAAAATCGGTGTGCTGGTTGCAGTGGCTTCTCTGTTGTCCAAGATGAAGGAAGATGATGTCTATTCGCAGAGCCGTACATTCTGGAGAATATTGGCGCTCACTGTTGTATTCTTTCTGCTGATTGTGCCGGAAAATCTGTCAACGGCAGCGCTTCTCGCACTTACGGTGTTCTGCATGATGTTTGTAGGCCGTATCCGGAGGAAATATATACTGTCACTGCTTGCTGTAGGTGCAGGCGGTATCGGACTTATGCTTGCGATAATGATTATCGTACCGCCACAGAAAATAGAGAATTTACCGCTTCCTGCACGTTTTGTGACGTGGCAGGAAAGAGTTCGGGATTATTCTGATGGAAGTAAAAAGAACTATAATGAAAGGCAATATGTGAGAAACGTTGCCCCTGAAAAACCTCAGGAAACACACGCCAATATTGCCATAGCAAGCAGCAATATCCTTGGCAAAGGGCCCGGTAACTCAGTAGAGCGTGATTTCCTGCAGGAGGCCAGCTGTGACTTTATATATGCTATAATTATAGAGGAGCTGGGTCTGGTAGGCGCACTTTTTGTAATGGCAATATATCTCTGGCTCCTGCTGAAAGTGGGTGGTATAGCCTCACAATGCGGCGAACACAGGTTTGCGCGTTATCTGGCAATGGGCATAGCTCTTATGATAATGTTTCAGGCATTGATCAATATGTCTGTAGCGGTAGGCCTGATACCTGTCACCGGACAGCCTTTGCCGCTGATCAGTACAGGCGGCACATCCATATTGGTCACTTGTGTATATATGGGTATGCTTATAAGTATAAGCTGGAGCGGTGTTGGAGAAGAGAATAATCTGAATTCAAATCAATAATATGGGAAAGACCAGAGTCATAATCAGTGGAGGCGGTACAGGAGGACATATATTCCCTGCCATATCAATAGCCAATGCCATCAGAAATCTGCGTCCGGATTCTGAAATCCTTTTTGTCGGTGCCGAGAATCGTATGGAGATGCAGAGGGTACCTGAAGCCGGATATGATATTGAAGGATTACCTGTGGCGGGATTTGTCCGTTCCAGTATCTTGAAAAATGTCCCCGTATTCGTAAAACTGTTAAGGAGTCAGATGAGGGCACGCCGTATAATCAGAAAATTCTCTCCCGATGTGGCTGTCGGTGTGGGCGGTTATGCAAGTGGCCCGACTTTGCGTATGGCGGGACGTATGGGGATTCCGACATTGATTCAGGAACAGAATTCATTTGCAGGAGTTACCAATAAACTGCTTGCGCAAAGAGCAGACCGCATTTGCGTGGCATACGAAGGAATGGAGAAGTTTTTCCCGGCCGATAAGATAATGATGACAGGTAATCCTGTCAGGCAGAACCTTACCGGTAATGCGCTGTCAAGGGATGAGGCTGTCGGCGCGATGGGCCTGAATCCGGAGAAGCGTGTGATTCTGGTCATAGGCGGAAGCCTTGGCGCAAGAAGCCTGAACGAAAGCATAATGTCCCAACTTGATGCCATACGTGCGGCAGAGGATGTGCAGATATACTGGCAGACAGGCAAACTCTATATAGATGAAATGAAACAGCGTCTTGCTGCCGAAAGCGAGCCTGTACCGAACCTGTTCCCGACGGATTTCGTTACAAGAATGGATTGTGCATACAGTGCTGCGGATCTGGTCATATCAAGAGCCGGGGCCGGTTCCATATCGGAACTGTGCCTTTTGGGAAAGCCTGTCATACTGGTACCGTCACCTAATGTTGCGGAAGACCATCAGACGAAGAATGCAATGGCTCTTGTGGATAAGGATGCCGCCATTCACATAGCGGATGCTGATGCCGGGAAATCGCTGATTCCGGAGGCAATAAAGCTCGTACGGGACAAGGAACGGCTGGGCGTACTGGGAAAGAATGCTCTAAGCCTTGCCTTGCCTGACTCAGCGGAGATTATTGCTATGGAAGTACTGAAACTTGCGGACAATCACAATTGAGCAGAAGATATATGGAAAACAGCCAGATAAAATCAGTCTATTTCGTAGGCGCCGGGGGTATCGGCATGAGTGCGCTGGTGCGCTTTTTCCTTTCCAACGGGAAGAAGGTGGCGGGATATGACAAGACTCCGTGCGATTTGACAGCAACCCTGATTTCGGAGGGTGCCGACATACATTATGAAGACAATGTCTCTCTGATACCGGAATACTGCAGGGACAAATCGTCAACCCTGGTGGTATATACTCCTGCCATACCGCAGGACCATTCCGAACTGACTTGGTTCAGGACATCAGGCTTTGACCTGCAGAAACGTGCCCAGGTACTCGGGACACTGACCCGTGACATGGATGGTCTGTGCGTGGCAGGAACTCACGGCAAGACAACCACATCCGCTATGGCAGCCTATATACTGGACGGAACCGATGAGGGTTGCAATGCATTCCTCGGTGGAATACTGAAGAACAGCCGCAGCAATCTGATGTTGGGCGGCCGCAGCCGCAGGGTCGTGATTGAGGCTGATGAATTTGACCGTTCATTCCATCAGCTGCGTCCGCTCCGGTCTGTCATTACAGCAATGGATGCCGATCATCTGGACATATATGGAGATTATCAGAGTTATGTGGAAAGCTTCCGCCATTACTCTTCGCTCATAAGGAAGGGGGGCGACCTGATATTGCGATACGGCCTTGAGGAGAAGCTGAAGCCGGAGAATAAGGATGTCAGGATATGGTCATATTCTGCCGGCAAGGGCGATTTTCACGCGGAGAATGTCAGAATAGGCAACGGCGGGATAGTATTCGATTTCATATCCCCGCTTGGAAATATAGAGGATATTTCCTTAGGGGTTCCAGTGCAGATAAATATAGAGAATGGTGTTGCAGCTATGGCCCTTGCCCAGTTGAGCGGTGCAGACAAGGATGTCATAAGAACGAGAATGGCATCGTTCCGTGGTACAGACAGACGCTTTGACTTCCATCTGAAGACGGACAGTAAAATATATGTCAGTGATTATGCGCATCATCCGGCGGAGTTGAGGCAGTGCGCCATATCAATGCGGTCGCTATATCCTGACCGTAAGATAACAGCCATATTCCAGCCTCATCTTTATACGCGTACCAGAGATTTCTATCGTGATTTTGCGGATAGCCTCTCCCTGTTTGACGAAGTGTGGCTGACAGATATCTATCCGGCAAGGGAACAGCCTATTCCTGGAATTACCAGCCGTATAATAGCCGATAATATACGTGCCGGAGTATGCAGGGGGGTGATTTCTCTGTCGGGTGTGCTTGATATGGTGCGTTCAGAGGCAGATGATATCCAAGTGCTGCTGACAGTGGGTGCAGGAGATTTGGACAATCTCGCGGACAAGATAACCGGAATACTTTCCAATAAATGATGTTAAGACGCATAGCCGAAATATTTGCGCTGCTAGTGGCAATAGGATACCTGCTGTTCTCTATCATTGAGCTTACATATCGTCCTTGCGAAACTTCCGTCTGCAATGTGGTCAGCGTGAAGATACGGGACAGCCTCATGTGCGGAATTCTGAATGAGGACAGGGTTCTGGATGTGCTGTCCTGCAATGGCTTGAATCCCATTGGAAAGTCGTGGGACGACATAGACTTGGACGCAATGGAAAACGTGCTTGTGAAGCATCCGATGATATCATCGGCTGAGTGCTTCCTGACAGCTGACAATCGTGTCAGAATCAAGGTACACAGTGCCGTGCCGTTGGTCAGAGTCCTGTCAAGAAGCGGCGCGGATTATATGGTGGGAAGCCGGGGCGAGATAATTGAATATCGTGGGATTGCGGTAAATCTTCCCGTTGCAACCGGCTATATTTCGCGGGCATACGCATCGGGCCGCCTGATGGCTGTTGTACGCGAAATATATTCAAGCAAGTTCTGGAAAGCGCAGATAGTGCAGATTGATGTCGATGAGAACGGGCTGGTGTCGCTGGTACCGCGTGTGGGCGGACATATCATTGACATCGGAACGGCAGATAATGCCGGTGAGAAGCTGGAACGTGTGATGCATTTCTATGAGGATGGCCTGAACGTGATAGGATGGAATAAATACAACAGACTGAGCGCGGCATTTGAGAATCAGATAGTCTGTAAAAAGAAATAGTATTAAGGAACAAATATCTGTATATATGTACAAGAATAAGACAATTGTGGCGATTGAACTCGGCTCTTCAAAAATATCGGGTGCAGCCGCAAGGAAGAAATCAGATGGCAAACTGGAAATCACAGCCTGTGCCTCAGTACCGTCATCAGCATTCATCCGTCAGGGTGCAGTCTATAATCTGGACCGTACCGCAGAGGGTATAGCCAGAGTCATTGAACTTCTCGAAAGACAGATAGGAACGAAGATTTTCCAGGTGTTTACGGGCTATGCAGGTAAATCGTTGAGGTCGTTGCCCGTTACTGTATCCAGAGAACTGGAGGAAGGGGCAGTCGTGACATCATCTGTCGTGGACGATATGCTTGTGGAATGCGGTGATACGCAGGCAGACGATATGCTGTCGCTGAACATCGCATCGCAGGAGTTTGTCGTTGATTATAAGAACAATGCAGAGGAAGATCCTGTCGGAGTGGCGTGCAGCCATATTGAAGGCCATTTCCAGAAGATAATGATGCGTCCGAGGCTTTTCAAACTGCTGGATGACAGCTTCCGTCATGCAAGCGTAGATATTGCAGACAGTTTCGTACTGCCGCTGACAGTGGCAAATGTCATCCTTGATGATGCTGACAGGCAGCGTGGATGCGCTCTTGTGGACTATGGCGCGGATACTACCACTGTAACAGTATATAAAGGCGGTCAGATGTGCTATATGCGTGTAATACCATTGGGCAGTGATACTATCACCCGGGATATAATGAAAGTGTTCAGGCTTGGCCACGATGAGGCAGAATCGCTGAAATGTACGTATGGTCTGTTCGGCCTGTCAGGCTCGGACGAGGAATCGACCGTTGCCGGAGGCAGTCAGGTGTCTCTGAAACAGTTGGGCGAGGTAATTGAGGCCAGAAACGAAGAGATTATGGCTAATGTGATGCATCAGCTCAAGCTGTCCGGGTATTATGAGTCGCTGTTCAATGGACTCGTACTGACCGGCGGTGGTTCAAATCTGAAAAAGTTGCAGTATGCCGCATCGCAGCTGTTTCCGGAAATCAGTCCTGTACGCATAGTTCGCGGCATATCACAGGATATGGAATGTTGTGATACGGATTGGAACATATCGGACGGTACACACGTAGGATTGCTTTCGTTGCTGGTCCAGGGCGGTGAGAACTGTTGTGTGGAGATTCCCGAGAAGGATATGTATGAGGAACCTGATGCCCGTACCCAGGCCGCGATGGTGACAGGCAACCTGTTCGATGACAATGGCGAGAGTGCGCAGGCTGCCCTTGACATGAAAATCGGACAGGAGCAGATTATGCCTGTGGAGAAGGATGAGAAAAATGAAGTTGTGAAGAGCAAGACTCCATCATTTATCAGTGTAATACGTGAGACATTCCACAAATTCTTCGAGGATGTCCAATAATCAAAAGAATAACGGCTATGAATGATTCAATAAAGGATTTTGAGGAAAATGATCTGCTGCCATTCGGATTCCCGACGGAGGTGCATAAGATAATAAAGGTTATTGGCGTAGGAGGTGGTGGCGGCAATGCTGTCAAGAATATGTATCGCGAGGGCATACGCGATGTTGTCTTTGCACTGGCCAATACAGACAGTCAGGCATTGGCAGAGTCTGATATACCGGTAAAAATGCAGCTTGGCAAGGGCTTGGGCGCCGGAAATGACCCGGAGGTGGCACGTCAGGCTGCGGAAGACAGCGTAGAAAGTATCAAGGCTCTCTTCCACGACGAGACGCAGATGGTGTTCATAACGGCCGGAATGGGAGGCGGAACAGGTACTGGCGCGGCTCCTGTCATCGCAAGATGCGCGAAGGAGGAGGGTATGCTTACCATCGGTATAGTCACGATACCTTTTAAGTTTGAAATGCGCCCTAAGATACGTCAGGCAATAGAAGGCGTCCGTGAAATGGCAAAATATGTAGATGCCCTGCTTGTGATAAATAACGAGCGTCTGCTGGACATCTACTCGGAACAGAAGATTACCGATGGGTTCAGGAAGGTCGATGAGACGCTTACCACTGCTACCAAGAGTATTGCGGAACTGATAACCTGCCGCGGTATCATAAACCTTGACTTCCGTGATGTCCGCAAGATTCTGAAGGATGGCGGTGTGGCCATAATGAGCTCCGGTGAGGCTTCCGGTGAGAACAGAGTGGAACAGGCCATACAGTCGGCTCTGAATTCTCCGCTGCTTTATAATAATGACATATACCGTTCAAAGAAAATTCTGTTCAATATCTATCAGAGCACTGACGAACAGCATCAGCTGGTACTCAATGAAATGAATGAGATACGCCATTTCATGGACAAGTTCGAGGATGAGAATATTGAGGTCATCTGGGGTCTTGCGAATGACCCGAATCTGGGCGATAAGGTCAAGATTACAGTCCTGGCCACGGGATTCGGAATGAGCAACATTCCTTTGGATGATTCGGATGATTCGGATGTTATAGGCGCACTCTATGGGGGAACTGCGGGAAAGAAGGCCCTGTATCTGTTTGAGCTGGAAGATGATGATCTTGACAATGATGCGCTTATTGACGCTCTGATAGCGGTGCCTACCCAGTTGAGGCGTTCTTCGGATATATCGGAGATAAAATCCATGCGCTCTGCCTCCGGAAATTAACTGAATACAGCCTGCATGACCTCTGTAGATTTCAGAATCGGAAATCCAGGGACGTGCAGTCTGAAATACTGATTCATCATATTTACGAGGCCGGCTCTCATTGAGCCGGTCATCGGTATTTCCGAGGCCTGTGCCATACTGCCGCATCCCATAAGCTGTACTGTCCTGTAAGCTTCGTCCGGGTTCAGGATTTCCGCGTGTTGCGGCTGTGTGGCCGGGTATGTGCCGTCGCGCATGTCCAACCAGCATCCGGGCTCATACCTGTCCGTGTTAGGCCCTATTCCGAGATAATTGGATACTTTCAGAATTATATACAGGTGCGCATTCTCCGTGTGCGGCGTCTTGTCCATATCGTTGACGGCCTCTGCCAGAAATGAGAACAGCGGACGGTTCTCTCTCTCTTCCCTGAGTGCGTACGTCAGGAACTCTCCGAGAAAAAGCGCTATACAGCTTTTGACCGGGTTGAACGGCATGTCCGGATAGGGCAGAATGTTGACAGGCTCCCTCAGGTGCTGCAGGGCAGAGCCGCGTCCATCCGGCTTATATTGGAATTCCATAAGAGTGAGCGGCTGAAGCAGCGTGTTGCGCCTTACGCCTCTGCCTGTGTCAGACAGGTAGAAAATGAATGATGTATATCCGCCTCTTTCCGTGAAAATATGCGCAATGCAGGATTTGTCATTGTACCTGACGTGTCCCAACAATAAACCCCTGTCTTTTTCCCACATTTGCAGCTGTTGATGGCTTTTATCGGTGCGAATATAAAAAATGTTTCCGAAACTTTGTTGTTTGGGAAAATGTAACTACTTTTGCAACCGCTTAAAAGGCAAGTTCCGTTTTACGTCTGTGAAAAGCAGCGTGACGGTGATGATGGCGCGTTCGTATATCGGTTAGTACTCAAGATTTTCATTCTTGCAAGATGAGTTCGACTCTCATACGCGCTACTACGACAAATAAAAATTTAGAATAAAAAATGGCAAATCACAAGGCGACTATCAAGTCAACAAGGCAGAGTGAGAAGAAAAGACTGCACAACCGCTATTATGCAAAGACCATGCGTAACGCAGTTCGTCAGCTCCGTGCAATGACAAACAAGGATGAGGCTGTTGCCGCATATCCGAAAGTTCAGAAGCTTTTGGACAAGATGGCCAAGACACGTCTCATTCACCCGAACAAGGCTGCCAACCTCAAGTCAAAGCTAGCTTCTGCCATTGCAAAGATGGCTTGATGCCTGATCTGCAGACCAGACATTGGCGTTAAGGTCGGGACAAATTGCATAGACGGTCGGTTTTCCGGCCGTCATTCTTGTTTTACGCCCAATTTTTCCGAAATATCCTTATTTGTTTTTGGGATTCCATCACTCCTTCAAACAACCGGATTTTCGTCTCGAAAATCCTTCATAAAATTTTTAATCGAACATTTCAAAACAGGTTCTTAAACAACTTTTTAATTTAACGGGCGTAAAAGACCAAAATTCTATATAAGTTTGCGTCATGAAAAAAATTATTGCAACGGCTCAGGCTCCGGCCGCAATAGGACCATATTCCCAGGCAGTTGAACTGAATGGAACAGTGTTTGTTTCGGGACAGATTCCGGTTAATCCAAAGGATGGCTCGATGCCGCAGGGCATTGAAGCCCAGACACGTCAGTCTTTGGACAATCTGTTCGCAATCCTCAGCGAGGCAGGTCTGGTGTCGGACAATGTTGTCAAGACAACCGTTCTGCTTGCTGACATAAACGACTTTGCCGCGATGAATGCAGTATATGCGGAGTATTTCAAGGGTGACAAGCCCGCCCGTGCCTGTTTCCAGGTAGCAGCATTACCAAAGGGCGCACTCGTGGAGATAGAGGCCGTCGCCGGCAAGTGACATTTCCGGCACGGTATCAGTGTTGAGCCTTGCAGGCATCATTGTGGCGGATTTCAACCCTGCGAATCTTTCCGCTGATGGTCTTTGGCAGTTCTTCAACGAATTCAATGACTCGCGGGTACTTGTAGGGCGCGGACACCTTTTTGACGTGATCCTGAATCTCCTTGATCAGAGCAGTCTTGTCTTCAATTGAGGCGTGTTTCCTGTCCAGAACAATCGTGGCTTTCACCACTTGTCCGCGTATCGGATCCGGCACACCTGTAACGGCACATTCAACTACAGCCGGGTGTGTCATAAGTGCGCTCTCCACCTCGAACGGTCCTATGCGGTATCCGGAACTCTTGATGACATCATCGGTACGGCCTACAAACCAGAAATATCCGTCGCTGTCGCGCCATGCCACATCACCGGTGTGATACATCCCGTCGTAATGTACGGTCTTTGTCAGCTCGGGGTTGTGATAGTATTCCTCGAACAGACCTGCAGGTCTGCGCCTGTCAGTGTGAAGGACAATCTCTCCGCTCTCACCGTCTTCGGCGGAACGGCCGTCTGCCGTGAGCAAATCCATGTCGTATGCAGGATTAGGAACTCCTATTGAGCCTGGTTTGGAGTCCATCCAGGGGAATGTGGCTATTGTAAGCGTTGTCTCTGTCTGGCCGAAGCCCTCGTGTATGGAAAGCCCTGTATGCTCCTTCCAAGTGTCAAAGACACTGGGATTGAGCGGCTCGCCTGCGGTGGTGCAGTATTCCAAAGCACTCAGGTCGAATTTGCTCAGGTCTTCACGTATCAGGAAACGGTATATCGTGGGTGGCGCACAGAAAGATGTCACCCTGTTCTCTGCCATTGCCTTCAGAATCTCTACAGGGTTGAATTTCTCGTGATCATACACGAATACCGTGGCTCCGACTATCCATTGGCCATAGAGCTTGCCCCATACGGCCTTGCCCCATCCGGTGTCTGCAACTGTCAGATGCAGGCTTCCCTCGTGCAGATTCTGCCAGTACTTGGCTGTTACGATATGTCCGAGCGGATACAGGAAATTGTGGGCCACCATCTTTGGATTGCCGGATGAACCTGATGTGAAATACAGAAGCGATATGTCGCTGTTGGTATTTGCTTCCTTCGGGCGGGTGAATGCCGGGGCGTTCCTGCGTCCTTCCTCCATACTTTTCCATATACCTTCATGGTATGTGCCTGTGGCGATTATGTGCTCCACGGATGGGGATTGGGAAAGGCAACCTTCAACGTGCTTCAGGATAACGGGCTCTGATGCCGCCACAATTATCTTGACTTTTGCCGAATTGCATCTGTATATCAAATCCTTTTCTGTGAGCAGGTGTGTGGCGGGAATTGCCACAGCTCCTATCTTGTGAAGCGCTATTATCGTGAACCAGAAATCAATTCTGCGTTTCAGCATCATCAGAACGGCATCGCCACGACGGATGCCGAGCTGCATCAGAAATGCGGCCGTCCGGTCTGACTCACGCTTGATGTCTGCAAATGTATAGAGATGCTTCTCACCCTCATTGTTTGTCCACAGCACTGCCGGCCTTTCAGGCTGTTCTTCTGCCCAGACATCAACGACATCGTATGCAAAATTGAAGTTTTCAGGGATTGTTATCCCGAAGTTCTTCTGAAAATCCTCAAGTGAGCTGAACTCGCTCTGTTTTAGAAATCTCTCAAGCATAAATCAGATGATTATTGCAAAAAAACGTGCCGGTTCACCGTTGAGAGCCTTGACTGCGTGCGGTTGTCTGGCATCGAAGTAGATGCTGTCGCCCTCGTTCAGGACAATCTCCTTCCCGCTGATGCTTATCATTATGCTCCCTTTGAGGACAAGATTGAATTCCTGGTCATCGTGGGTGTTCAGATGCAGGTGCTCATCGTCCTTCGGATCGACACTGACTATGAAGGGCGATGCCTTTGCGTGCTTGAACCCCATTGCCAATGCCTGATATTTGTATGCTTTCTGACGCTCTATGACCGGTCCCTTGCCCTTGCGTACCAGCCAGTAGTTGTTCATTGTGGGGGTATCTCCGGCAAACAGTTCGAGAGGCTCGACTCCCATTACCGTGGCCGCATTGCACACGAAATTCATAGGAATGTCTGATTCTCCGCTCTCATAACGCTCCAGTTCTGATGTGGTTATGCCGCACTTATCTGCCAACTCCCCAATACTCATATCAATGTCCTCGCGAAGTCCTTTCAGACGCATCGCCATCTGTCTGATCTGTTCATTCAATGCCATAATATGTCCCTTAAATTACTTCAATACCCTGCTCGGCGCACAATTTCAGACTGAGCTCACGCAGTTTGAACTTCTGTATCTTGCCGCTGCCTGTGAGCGGATATTCTTTTACGAAAAATATATACTTCGGAATCTTGTATCTGGCGATGTTGCCCTTGCAGTAGTCCTTGACATCGTCGGCTGTCATAGTGACACCGGCATCAAGAATGATGAACGCACCGACTTCTTCGCCGTACTTCTTTGAGGGAACTCCGGCCACCTGAACATCACGTACGCCCGGCAGGTGATACAGAAATTCCTCAATCTCACGCGGATAGATGTTTTCTCCGCCACGTATTATCATATCCTTTATTCTTCCCGTAATCCTGTAGTTGCCGTTTTCGTCCTTTACCCCAAGGTCTCCGGAATGCAGATACCCATTCTCGTCTATGATTTCTGCTGTAGCTTCGGGATTCTTGTAGTATCCTTTCATTATATTGAATCCCTTGCAGCACATTTCGCCCTGTGTCCCGACAGGCACTTCCTGATGAGTCTCCGGGTCAAGGACTTTGACATCGACGAACTCATAGTCACGTCCTACAGTAGTATAGCGCACATCGTCGGGATCATCAATGCGCTGGTGGCTCATTCCCGGTGATGTCTCGGTAAGGCCATAGACACTGGTCACTTTCAGATGCATCTTTTCCTCAACATTGCGCATCAGCTCAATCGGACACAGCGAACCTGCCATGATTCCCGTCCTCAGGCAGGTGAGGTCAAACGTGTCGAACAGCGGATGATTGAGTTCGGCAATGAACATGGTCGGAACTCCGTACAGTGCCGTGCAGCGTTCATTGTGTACGGACTTCAAGGTGACGAGCGGGTCGAAACGCTCTACCATCACCTCGGTACATCCGTGTGTCAGGCAATTCATCGTGGCCAGCACTACGCCGAAACAATGGAAAAGCGGAACGCATACGCACAACTTGTCATCCTGGGTGAATTTCATGTGCTCTCCCGTCAGGAAACCGTTGTTGGTTATGTTGTAGTGTGTCAGCATAACCCCTTTCGGGAATCCAGTCGTGCCGGAGGTGTATTGCATATTGACCACATCGTGGCAGGATACGGATTCGCGCAGACGGTTGAATTCATCGTCATCGGTATTTTCGCCCAACAGCAGAATCTCCGATGTGTTGTACATTCCACGGAACTTCTCCTGGCCTATATATACCACGTTCTTCAACTTTGGAAAACGTTTGCTGGCAAGGTGGCCGCGCTGGCACTGCTTGAGTTCCGGCAGCATTTCGTAGGTCATATCCACGTATTTGCTCTCCCACGTGCCATCAGTGAGACACAGCGTATGCATATCGGAATTATCCACCAGATACTCAAGCTCACTCTGTTTGTAGTTGGTGTTGACGGTGATGCACACTGCACCGATTTTCGCACAGGCGTACAGGAATGTCAGCCAATCGGGCACGTTCTGCGCCCATAGGCCCACGTGGGTTCCTTTTGTCACTCCGATAGCCACGAGCCCCCTGGCCATATTGTCAACGCGCTCGTTGAATTCCTTCCAGGTGAACCTCAGATTGCGGTCGGAATAGACAATATATTCCTTATCCGGCGTATGCTCTGCCCAATACTCAAGATATTGTCCTATTGTTTTTTCAGACAGCTGTAACATCGGTGCGGGTCAAATAGGTGTATAGACAACGGCCAGAATACGTGCTTTCTCTCCGTTATATCCGTGTACGTGGTGCTTGACTATGGAATCGTAATATATGCTGTCTCCGGCTTCCAACAGATGTGTGTTCTTGCCGTAGATGACTTCTACACGTCCTTCAAGCACATAGATGAATTCCTCTCCCTCGTGCGATGACAGCGAGAACTCCTTGTCGCAGGAGGGCAGGATGTCTATGACGAACGGTTCTATATGGCGGTTTTCCTTGCCTTCGGACAGGGAATGGTACAGCATGTTGTCGACATCTGTCGAACCGTGATTGGAGAAATGGGTGCTTTCCTTGAGCTGTGCCCCACGGCTTACGACTGCGCCTCTGCCCTGTGCGTCATCGAGGAATGTGCCTAAACGTACGCCCAAGACCCGGGCTATTTTGATAAGTGGCGCAAGACCGGGAAGCGGTCCTCCATTTTCAATGTCGATAATCTGCTCCACAGGTATCTGTGCACGCTCTGCCAGTGTCTCAATTTCTATGTCCTTGGATTCCCTGAGGGAACGGATTTTCTCTCCGACTGTAGCTTTCATATCAATAGTGGCAAAAAACGGAATCTTTTTAATAACCTGCAAAGGTACATATTTTGCTTTAGAAGCTGCTTAGAATCTGTTTTGAAATGTTCCAATTAATCTTTTATAAAGTCTTTCCGGCTGAAACCATTTCCTTTTCAGTCATGACGGAACCCCATCACTCCTTTAAACAAACAGATTTTCATTTCGAAAAAAGGCGCGTAAAGCTTGGCTTTTTGTTGAAAAAACCCAAGCCGGAGTGCTTGAAATATGGCGGAAATCAGTTATATTTGTACGTTAAAGGTTATTAGTATGGATGAGGATTTGATAAAGGAGAACAGTAACTATTCAGCTGACAGTATTCAGGTTCTGGAAGGACTTGAAGCGGTGCGCAAGCGTCCGGCAATGTATATCGGCGATATCAGCGAGAAGGGCTTGCATCACCTTGTGTATGAGGTGGTTGACAATTCGATAGATGAGTCGATGGCCGGTTACTGTACCCATATAGAGGTGTCAATCAATGCTGACGGGTCTGTCACAGTTCAGGATAATGGCCGTGGCATACCTGTAGATATGCACGAAAAGGAGCATCGTTCTGCCTTGGAGGTCGTAATGACAGTTCTGCACGCAGGAGGTAAGTTTGACAAAGGTTCATACAAAGTGTCAGGAGGACTTCACGGAGTCGGTGTCAGTTGCGTCAACGCCCTTTCTACGAAAATGGTGACGGAAGTGTTTCGTAATGGCAATGTATACCGTCAGGAA
Source organism: Bacteroidaceae bacterium (assembly GCA_024398595.1). Classification (GTDB taxonomy): domain Bacteria; phylum Bacteroidota; class Bacteroidia; order Bacteroidales; family Bacteroidaceae; genus Colenecus. The sequence continues at coordinate 49,891 of JAKSIX010000005.1, forward strand.
TATTCAAAGGGCAAGCCGGTGACAGCCGTTGTGATTACCGGCGAATCAGACCATACCGGTACCCGCCAGACATTCTGGCCTGACGGAAGTATCTTTACGACTACCGAATACAAGTATGATATTCTGGCAGCGCGTCTGCATGAACTTTCGTTCCTTAATGCCGGACTTAAGATTTCCCTTACCGACTGGCGTACCGTGGATTCGGAGGGAAATCCGCGTCAGAATGTGTATTTCTCGAAGGACGGCCTGAAGGAGTTCGTCTATTATATGGATGAGAACCGTGTCCACCTGATTAATGAGTGCATCTATCTCAACACGGAAAAACAGGGTATACCGATAGAGGTGGCCATTCTGTATAATACCGGCTATACAGAGTCTATACGTTCGTTTGTAAACAATATCAATACCATAGAGGGGGGTACCCACCTGATGGGCTTCCGTATGGCATTGACCCGTACGCTGAAGAAATATGCCGATGACAACAAGTTTTTAGAGAAGGCTAAGGTGGAGATTGAAGGTGAGGATTTCAGGGAAGGACTTTCTGCGGTAATTTCAATAAAGGTTGCTGAACCTCAGTTTGAAGGACAGACCAAGACCAAACTCGGAAACAGTGAGGTGGCGGGAGCCGTTCAGCAGGCTGTTGGCGAGGCTTTGTCACAATATCTGGAGGAACATCCCAAGGAAGCCAAGATGATTGTTGACAAGGTGGTGCTTGCGGCACAGGCACGCGTGGCGGCACGAAAGGCTCGCGAAAGCGTGCAGCGCAAGAGCCCGCTGAGCGGAAGCGGTCTTCCCGGTAAACTTGCAGACTGCTCTGACAAGGATCCGGCAAATTGCGAACTGTTTATCGTTGAGGGAGATTCTGCAGGTGGAAGTGCAAAACAGGGACGTGACCGTCACACGCAGGCAATTCTTCCTATCAGGGGAAAAATCTTCAATGTGGAGCGCGTCATGTGGCACAAGGCGTTTGATCATGAGGAAGTCAATAATATCATTCAGGCTATGGGTGTGCGCTTCGGCCTGAACCCGGAGGATTCCAAGCAGGCCAATTATGAGAAACTCCGTTATTACAAGGTGATAATAATGACCGATGCCGATGTTGACGGCTCACATATTGACACCCTTATCATGACGCTGTTCTTCCGCTATATGCCGGAATTCATAGAGCAGGGCCACCTGTATATTGCCACTCCTCCGCTTTATCTGTGTACAAAGGGCAAGGTGAAAGAGTATTGTTATAATGAGGTACAGCGTCAGCGTTTCATTGACCAGTATGGTGGCGGACTGGAGTCCAATATCACGACTCAGCGTTATAAAGGTTTGGGTGAAATGAACCCGGAGCAGCTTTGGGAAACTACAATGAACCCGGAAAACCGTCTGCTCAAACAGGTGCAGATTCAGGATGCAGCTGAGGCTGACTATATTTTCTCAATGCTGATGGGTGATGATGTAGGTCCGCGCCGCGAGTTCATAGAGAGCAATGCCACATACGCGAACATTGATGCATAGTCGTATGAAACAGAAAAATGCTCCGTCACTTCAGCGTGGCGGAGCATTTTTTTGTAGGCCTCTGTATAACTTCAATTCTTTATGAAATCCATTCCGGCCTTGAGAGCTTTCTCGTTGAGAGGCAGGAATTTCCAGTTCCTTTCAGATACTGAATGCTTTATTCCCTCAAGGACATTCCCGACTTCAAGTATCGGCTTCAATCTGAGATATGAGCCCAAAAGGAACATATTGGCAACCTTGGTCGCATTCATCTTTGCCGCTTCCTCGATGGCCGGTATTTCATAGACCTTGATGTCTTCACGTGTCGGCTTGCGCACTATTGTACTTGGAGTGTAAAGCAGCATCCCTCCACGCTTTACCCTGTTCTCAAATTTGTCCATAGCCTGCTGGCTGAGGATTATGGCCGTGTCAAATTCCAGCAGAATAGGGGAACTGATAGGAGAGTCGCTCAGGATTACCATTGCGTTTGCTGTACCTCCACGTATTTCAGGACCGTACGACGGCATCCACGAAACCTCAAGACCTTGCATCAGTCCGGAGTAGGCCAATATTTTTCCCATAGAGAGGACACCCTGTCCTCCGAATCCGGTTATTATTATCTCTTCTGTCATTTCCTTTATCTTTTGGCGTTCATATCCATAACTAACTTCCCGTCAACCTTGATGTCGCCGAGAGGGTATTTCCGGAACATATTCTCAACCATCCAGTCATTGGCCGCCTTTGGTGACATACCCCATCCCGAGTTGCAGTTCGATACTACCTCCACTATGGATGTGCCTTTCCTGTCACGCTGATTCTCAAAAGCCTGACGCAATGCTTTCTTTAACTTGCGTACGTTGGCCGGAGTGTGGACGGAGTGGCGTGTCACGTAATATACCCCGTCCAGTTGTGCCAGCAGCGGAGTGATGTTGAGCGGGTATCCCATTGTCCTGACATCCCTGCCACGAGGGCATGTAGTTGTCTTCATGCCTTCAAGTGTGGTAGGAGCCATCTGACCGCCTGTCATTCCGTATATACCGTTGTTTATGAATACAATGACAATGTTCTCTCCACGGTTGCAGGCGTGCATTGTCTCACCGGTGCCGATAGCTGCCAGATCTCCGTCTCCCTGATAGGTGAATACGTACTTGTCCGGCTGTATTCTCTTTATACCCGTGGCTACGGCACAGGCACGTCCGTGGGCAGCCTCAACAACATCGAACTTGTAGAAATCGTACAGGAATACCGAACATCCTACAGGCGATATTCCTATTACATCGTGTTCTATGCCCATTTCCTCAATAACCTCGGCAATGGTGCGTACCACAACTCCGTGTCCGCAACCGGGGCAGAAATTGAAGACATTGTCTGACATCAGACGACTCTTCCTATATACCAGATTCTCTGGTTTGATTATATCTTTAGGATCCATGTTCGCAAATTTTAAAGTCCAAACTGACGGTAGAGTGCGTTCTCGATTTCTTCCGGTGTAGGAACCATACCTCCCAGTCGCCCGAAGAATCCTATAGGCTTGCGACCCTCAATTGCGAGACGGACATCCTCTATCATCTGGCCGGCATTCAACTCCACTGACATAATGCCTTTAATCCTCTTTCCCTCTGCCAGTGCCCTGATTTCGCCAGATGGGAACGGGTACAGCGTGATAGGTCTGAACAGGCCTACCTTGTGACCTTTTGCTCTGGCGGACTCAATGCTCTTCTGTGCAATACGGGCAATGATTCCGAATGCTACGATTATGTATTCTGCGTCATCGCAGCCAATCATTTCGTAACGGACCTCGTCACGTTCCATAGTGCGGTATTTGGCCTGCAGTCTCTGGTTCACAAGCTCATGCTGCAACGGGTGCAGGTTCAATGATGTGACATAACGGCGTTCCTTGCCTTCCGGTGTGCCGTTTGTGGCCCAGTCAGGATATTCGGTCATTCTCGGACGCTGATTGGGAAGCTGTACTTTCTCCATCATCTGACCGAGGGCTCCGTCTGACAGAATCATTACAGGATTGCGGTATTTGAAAGCAAGGTCGAAACCTTCAGCGATGAAATCCGCCATCTCCTGTACTGACTTGGGAGCAAGCGTGAGAAGCTTGTAGTCTCCGTGTCCGCCTCCCTTTACCGTCTGGAAATAGTCTGCCTGACTTGGCTGTATAGTACCAAGACCGGGACCTCCACGCGATACATTGATAAGGAGGCAGGGAAGTTCCGCTCCCGCTATATATGATATGCCTTCACTCATAAGGCTTATACCCGGACTTGACGAGGATGTCAGGACACGGTGCCCGGTAGCTGCCGCGCCATATACCATATTGATGGCTGAGACCTCGCTCTCTGCCTGCAATACCACCATTCCTGTGCGGGCGTATGCATCAGTTTCCATAAGATACTCCATTACCTCGGTCTGCGGGGTGATAGGGTATCCGTAATAGGCATCGGCTCCGGCACGGATAGCAGCCTCGGCGATGGCCTCGTTGCCCTTCATCAATCTGATTTCTTTCTCTTCCATATCTTATTCCCCAACTTTAGCTCTATATACAGATATGACTCCATCCGGACATATCACAGCGCAGTTGGTACAGCCTGTGCATGCGCCGGGGTTCTCCATATATGCGTAATGATAACCTTTGCCGTTGACTTTCGCTGACATGCCCAACACGTGCTGGAGACATGTATTCACACACAACTCACAACCCTTGCAACGGTCATTGTCTATTGTTACGGCGCCTTGAATCTTTGCCATATATTCAGTATTAAATTATGTTTATCGGTTTGCCGGTGTCCGGAACCCAACAAGAGTGACATCAAATATCAGCGTAGAGCAGGCTGGAATTTCATTTTTACTGTCTGAGCCATATCCTAACTGATAGGGTATGTATAGTCTCCAGACATCACCTTCGCTCATACTCTGTAAGGCTGTTGCCATTCCTTTGACAAGTTCGGACACTGCGAATTTCTTGGGTACGCTCAGGAACGGACTGACCTCTGCGGTATTGTATGACTGGTCGAATATAAAACCGTCCGGATGCTCATCGGTAGGTATAAGCCTGCCTCTGTAGTGCATAGAGATGCTGTCCGTGAAAATAGGATGCCCATATCCTTCTCCAGACCGGATTACCTCGCAATAGACGTAGTTGTAAATGTTATGTTCCATTGAGGAATCCATATCATATTGGAGTATGCGGAACAGGTCTCCTTCTTCGGCTTCATCCGGGGTGATTGATTTGTCCGCCTTTGAACTGATGCCGCTGATGAAATCCCCGTTACGCTCCGGCCAGTCGTGATATTCATCCTGCTTCCCGTTTGTCGAGCAGGATGTCGCGACAAACAGGGCAAGTGTCAGGAACGGTGTAACCCGGAGTAATTTTCCCATTACAGTGTCTTTAATATACCGGTTATTGTAACGCTGTCGGATATGATGCCGCAGAGGTCGTCTATCCTGATGCGCTGCTGCTGCATCGTGTCGCGGTCACGCAGGGTGACAGTGCCGTCCTCCAGGGACTGATGATCGACCGTTATGCAGTATGGTGTGCCTATGGCATCCTGACGGCGGTAACGCTTTCCGATGGAATCCTTCTCATCGTACTGGCAGTTGAAATGGAATTTCAGGTCGTTCTGAATCCTGTGCGCCAGTTCCGGAAGACCGTCTTTCTTCACGAGCGGAAGAATGCCGAGCTTTACCGGAGCCAGAGCAGCCGGCAGATGAAGTACCACGCGGCTCTCTCCGTTCTCAAGAGCCTGCTCTTCGTAGGCTGCGCAGATGATGCTCAGGAACATGCGGTCCACACCGATGGAAGTCTCGATGACGTACGGAGTGTAGCTTTCGTTTGTATCCGGATCAAAATACCTGATGTTCTTTCCGCTGAATTTCTCGTGCTGTGACAGGTCGAAATTCGTGCGGCTGTGAATACCCTCCACCTCCTTGAAGCCGAACGGCATAAGGAACTCTATATCTGTGGCGGCATTTGCGTAGTGGGCCAGCTTGTCGTGGTCGTGGAAACGGTATTTGTCCTCACCGAAGCCAAGGGCAAGATGCCATTTCAGACGTGTCTGCTTCCATTTTGCGAACCAGTCAAGTTCTGTGCCGGGCTTGATGAAGAACTGCATTTCCATCTGCTCGAACTCGCGCATACGGAAAATGAACTGGCGTGCTACAATCTCGTTGCGGAAAGCCTTTCCTATCTGGGCTATACCGAACGGCAGCTTCATCCTTCCCGTCTTCTGTACGTTCAGGTAGTTTACGAAAATACCCTGAGCCGTTTCAGGGCGGAGATATATCTTCATCGCTCCGTCCGATGTGGAGCCCATTTCCGTGGAGAACATAAGATTGAACTGGCGTACATCTGTCCAGTTCCTTGTTCCGCTGATAGGACAGACAATCTCTTCGTCAAGTATAATCTGCTTCAGTTCGTCAAGGTTGTTGTCATTCATAGCCTTTGCATAGCGTTCGTGCAGTGCGTCACGCTTTGTCCGGTGCTCCAGAACGTTTTTGCTGGTGGCACGGTACTGTGCCTCATCGAAACTGTCGCCGAAACGCTTGCGGGCTTTTGCTATCTCCTTCTCTATCTTGTCGTCATATTTTGCTATCTGTTCCTCAATCAGCACGTCTGCGCGGTAGCGCTTCTTGCTGTCACGGTTGTCGATAAGAGGGTCATTGAACGCATCTACGTGACCTGAGGCCTTCCAGATGGTAGGGTGCATAAAGATACTGCTGTCAATACCGACTATATTGTCGTGCAGGAGCACCATACTCTGCCACCAGTAGGACTTGATATTATTCTTCATCTCAACACCCATCTGGCCGTAGTCATATACAGCTCCAAGTCCATCGTATATCTCACTCGATGGAAATACAAAACCGTACTCTTTGCAATGAGCTACGATTTTCTTGAAAACGTCATCCTGTGTCATATTCCAAATTTTCCGCAAATTTACTCAATACCTTTATGAAAAAGGAAAGATGCGGGCTCTTTCTGTGTAAAAGTTTGTTAACGGATGCTCTGAAGTGCGCGAATTGGAACCAATCGTTGCAAAACAGGTTCTTATTTTTATAACTTTGCGAAATGTAACATCACTCAAGTTCCGTATATGAAACTTGAGTTCCAGCCGTTCCCGGCTGGGTCCTCCCCTGAGGGGAGGATGCAGGTGGGGGTCATACAAGGATATTATTATTCAAGTTTCGCCTTGACAGCCCCCGAAAAAACGGTAATTTGGAACATGAGAAACTTGAATAACATTATGTTTCTTTTGAGATGAGCGACGATATTGAAGGATATGGAGAGGGGCTGCCCAACGACAGTTACGACAACAGTGATTTTGCCGGTGATGCCCCGGAGGCCCATTCGTCATATCATCCCGTGGCGGATGATGGCGGTCGGATACGCCACCAGTTGTCGGGAATGTACCAGAACTGGTTCTTGGATTATGCGTCGTACGTCATACTGGAACGTGCCGTCCCGCATTTCGCGGATGGGCTGAAACCTGTACAGAGACGTGTGCTGCACGCCATGAAAAGACTTGATGACGGGCGTTACATAAAGGTTGCCAATATAGTCGGCCATACCATGCAGTTCCATCCCCACGGCGATGCGTCCATCGGTGACGCGCTGGTCCAGATGGGACAGAAGGATTTGCTGGTAGACTGTCAGGGAAACTGGGGAAATATCCTTACAGGACATCGCGCTGCGGCACCCCGTTACATCGAGGCCAGACTGTCCAAATTCGCATTGGAGACGGTGTTCAATGCCAAGACTACGGAGTGGAAAGTGTCGTATGACGGACGTAACAGGGAACCGGTCACTCTGCCTGTCAAATTCCCTCTTCTTCTGGCTCAGGGAGCAGAGGGAATAGCAGTAGGTCTGTCCTGCAAAATCTTACCGCACAACTTCAATGAACTGTGTGACGCTGCAATATCATATCTGAAAAACGAGGAGTTTCATCTGTATCCGGATTTCCCTACAGGCGGTTCGATAGATGTGTCCCATTATAACGACGGTGAACGTGGCGGTATCGTAAAGATAAGGGCAAATATAACCAAGGAGGCTGACAACAGGACTCTCGTGATAAACGAGATACCGTACGGGGAGAACGTGATGACCCTTTGCGACTCGATAGTCAAGGCTGTCAAGAAGGGTAAGATAAAGGTGCGCAAGGTGGAGGATCTGACTGCCGCCAAGGTGGAAATCCGTATCACGCTGGCTCCGGGAGTGTCGTCCGACAAGACGATAGATGCCTTGTATGCATTCACCAACTGCGAGGTCAGCATATCTCCGAACTGTTGCGTGATTGACGGACAGAAGCCCCGTTTCCTTTGCGTCAGTGATGTGCTGCGCAAGTCTGTTGACAACACCCTGACACTTCTCCGGATGGAGCTGGAAATCCAACGCGGTGAGATACTGGAGCAGCTTCATTTCGCGTCACTTGAAAAAATATTTATAGAGGAGCGTATTTACAAGGATGAGGAATTTGAACAGGCTAAGGATATGGATGCCGCCTGTGAGCATATCGACCGGAGGCTTACTCCGTTCTATCCGCAGTTCCTGCGCGAAGTGACTAAGGACGATATTCTGTCTCTGATGTCAATAAAAATGGAACGTATCCTCAAATTCAATAAGGACAAGGCGGACGAGGCAATCGCACGCATGAAGAAGGATATTGCGCGTATAGACAGGGATTTGTCGGATATGGTGGGCGTCACTATCCGCTGGTACGCCGGTCTCAAGGAAAAATACGGAGCAGCGTGGCCGCGTAGGACAGAGTTGAAGAACTTCAATACAATTGTAGCGAACAAGGTCGTTGAGGCTAACGAGAAACTGTACATCAACCGTGAGGACGGATTTATAGGAACCGGCCTGAAGAAGGATGAATATGTAACGAACTGCAGTGACCTGGATGACATCATACTGTTCTATAAGGACGGCAGATATAAGGTCGTGAAGGTTGCAGAAAAACTGTTCACCGGTCCGGGAGTCCTCTATCTGAATGTCTTCAAGAAAAATGACAGGCGTACCATATACAATGTGATATACCGCGATGGCAAGAATGGTGCCGCATATATGAAGAGGTTCGCTGCAACAGGCCTGTCGCGTGACAAGGAGTATGATCTGACACAGGGTAAGCCCGGCTCAAAGATTCTTTATTTCACAGCCAACGGCAATGGTGAGGCTGAGGTTGTCAGGGTTCAGCTGAAGCCTAATGCCAAATTGAGGAAACCTGTATTTGACAAGGATTTCAGCGCGATAGGAATCAAGGGCCGCCAGTCTATGGGCAATCTGCTTACGCGCAATGAGGTATTGCGCATAGGGCTCAAGTCGCACGGCGTTTCAACATTGGGAGGAAGGAAGGTATGGTTTGACCGTGACATATTCAGGATTGATTTTGACGGGCACGGAGATTATCTCGGTGAATTTGAGGCTGATGAGCAGATACTTGTAATAAACTCATCCGGTGAGTATTATACGACGGATGCTGATCCGAATCATCATTTCGACGAGAATGTCATCAGGCTTGAGAAGTTTATTCCCGACAAGGTATGGAGTGCAGTGCTGTATGATGCGTCCCAGAAGGGCTATCTCTATATAAAGCGGTTCTGTTTTGAACAGTCTCTTAAAAGGAACAGCTTTATAGGCGATGATAAGGACAGCCGTCTGGCTCTGTTGACAGATACGGCATATCCGCGTATCAGACTGACCTTCGGAGAAGGGGACAGCTTCAGGGAACCTATGGAAGTTGATGTCGATGAGTTTATTGCTGTCAAGAGCTTTAAGGCTCGCGGACGGAGGGCTACTGTGTGGAACGTGGCAACAGTTGAGGAACTGGAACCGTTGCGCGTTCCTGAGACCGGTACGGACAATGCCAATGCTGATATTGCAGATAGCAATGATAATGGGAGTACGGATGGGGAAGATGGACAGATGTCATTATTCTGATTTGAGACTGTTGCTGGCGATGCTGTGTCTTGTGGCAGTATCGGTACAGCCGGTACATGCACAGGAATCGGGAGTCGGTATGCTTCCGCGTGAGTCTGAGAGAATCAACAGTTTCTCCCTGTCAGCCGGTGACTTGGGTGTCCTTGACGAATATCTTTCACCCAATGTATATAATGGCCCGGTATTGGGTCTTGTGGGACACAGAACACATCTGCTGAAACGTGACAGCAGTTGGATGTACTCATCCTTCCTGAAATTGGGATGCAGTTCACTGACCGGACAGTCAGGTATCGGCAATTTTCAGTCGCTTATGCTGGACTGCCGCCTGTCCTGGGAGAAGATATGGGTCAATACTTCCGATTTCTCGCTTTCTGCCGGTCCTGAGGCTTTTCTGAAATTCGGCGGACTGTATAATAGCAGGAATACGAATAATCCGGCTCAGATGAAGTTGTATGTGGCAGCGGGAATAGCCGGTGAGGCATCATACAGATTTAAGATTAAGAATTATCCGATAGCGTTGGGCTGGAGGGCAAACCTTCCGCTGATAGGGTACAATTTCGCTCCGACGTATGCGTTGCAGTACTATGAGATATATTATTTTGACAGATTCGGTGAGGCTTCGCATTTTGCGTGGCCTGGCAATGTCTTCGCTTTCAGCCATCAGGTATCGCTCAGTCTGCCGGTCGGAAAGGTTCAGCTGCGGCTAAGTTATATGGGAGATTATTACAGGTACAATATTGACGGCTTGAGGTGCAGGATGTATGAGAACTCGTGTCTTGTAGGCATCGTAAAGCGTATTGAAATCAAATACAACGGCAGATGAGAAGACTTGTGCTGTTCATGATAACGGCTTGCTGTATGCTCGCATCGTGTGTGCAAGAGCCATTCGATGATACTCCCAGAGGAAATATGGAGGCCCTGTGGAAATATATGGATGAACATTACTGCTTTTTTGATTATAAGGCAGAGGAGTATGGACTTGACTGGAATGAAGTTCACGACAGATACTTTACTCCATCTTTGGACACGCTGGGACAGGAACGTCTGTTTGACCTGATGTGCAAAATGCTCTCGGAACTGCGTGACGGCCACGTTAATCTGTATTCGGTATATGATGTGGGCCGTTACTGGAAATGGCAGGAGGATTATCCGGAGAATTTCTACGGGCATATACAGGCCAATTATCTTGGCACTGATTATAAAATCGGCGGTGGTATGTACTATACCATACTGGACGGTGATATAGGCTACATATATTATCCGAATTTTTCCGCCACCGTAAGTGACGGCTATATGAACCGCATATTCTCGTATTTCAAAAAATGTCACGGAATCATATTTGATGTGCGTGGAAATGGAGGGGGTGTTGTCACCAATATTGATGAAATAATCTCACATTTCATCAATGAACCGCTGCTATGCGGGTATCTCTGCCACAAGACCGGTCCGGGGCATTCGGATTTCTCGGAACTTGAGGAGCGGTGGATTGAACCGTCATCGGGTACCAGATGGCTCAGACATGTGGCGGTTCTTACGAACAGGGGCTGTTTCAGCGCCACCAACACATTCGTCAGTGATATCAAGCTGCTTCCTCAGGTGAAAGTCTTTGGTGATACTACCGGAGGTGGCGGAGGTCTGCCTATGTCCGCTGAGCTGCCGTGCGGATGGTCTGTACGTTATTCATCGTCACCGATGTTGGATATTGATAAAAAACACATAGAGTTCGGCGTGGCACCGGATGTGGAGGTAAGTATTACCGATGCGGATTTTCAGCGCGGTACAGATACCATAATAGAGGAAGCGAAGAAATGGTTGGATACATTTAGAATTGAACAATGAGACATTTTTCAGTATGGGCGGGCGTGGCTGCCATATCAATTGCGCTGTTTTTGAATGCGTGTTCTACAAATGGCACCGGGGTGCTCAAAATAGATTTCAAATCGCCTGTAACAGAACAGGGCAACACCTCGTTCTCTTTAAGTTCGTTTTCCATAGATGCCCTGATGAACGGAAGTATGTCGCTGTATTCTGTAGTCAGTGCCATTGACGCGGCGGCAACGGATTCATCTATAAGCTGCATATATATGAGGCCGGACAATCTGTCCGCGAGTCTGGCTCAGATGGAGGAAATACGCGCTTCCCTGAAGCGTTTCCGGGATTCAGGCAAAAGCATCATTGCCTATTGTGAGAGTCTGACGAATGAGAGTTACTATATCGCGTCTGTTGCAGACAGGATTGTGCTGAATCCCGCTTCGGAGAATTACATTACCGGACTTGCTACAAGCCAGCTCTTCCTGAAGGACGCACTTGATGCCCTTGGGGTTGATGTGCAGCTCATACGTCACGGCAAATACAAATCTGCCGGCGAGATGTTTACGCGCAGTGATTTCAGCAAGGAGAATTATGAGCAGAACAAGGTTATGGTGACATCCCTGTGGAACAGTATGTGCCAGGAAATATCTGACTCCCGGGGTTTGGGCGACGGTGAGTTTGCCGGATGGGTGGATAATCTGTCACTGACCGCTCCTGAGGTGTTCAAGGAATATGGCCTTGTCGATGAACTTTGGCATAAGGATCAACTGGATGATTATATCTGTGAGATAGCGGGAATACCGGTGATTAAGATGGTACGTTTCGTGTCGCTCAAGAAATATATTGAGAAACAGGCGAAGGTTCAGAAAAAGCGTAACAAAAAATCAAAGGGCAAGATTGCTGTGGTATATGCCAACGGTGAGATTGTAATGTCATCGGATCAGATGAGTACATCGGGTGACGTAATCGTTGGCCGGGATCTTGCATCGACTTTGGCAAAAGTCCGCAATGACGACAATATTAAGGCTGTCGTATTCAGAGTCAATTCTCCAGGTGGTAGCGTTGTGGCATCCGAATTGATAAAGAGGGAACTGGACCTGCTCAGGGCAAAGAAACCTGTGGTGGCAAGCTATGGCGATTACGCTGCATCCGGCGGCTACTGGATTTCAGCTGAGGCTGACAGGATATTCACAGACAGGACGACACTGACCGGCTCGATAGGTTGTTTTTCAATGATTCCGAATGTAGGTGGCGCATTCCACAAGATAGCGCGCGTGAATATCGCCACTGTCGGTTCTTCCAAACATAGTGATATGATGGCCGGTATGCGTCAGCTTGACGAAGCCGAGGTTGAATTCCTGCAGAATCAGGTAGAGGAGATATATGACAGGTTTACGACTATAGTATCAAATGGCAGAAAAATGTCAAAGGATAGCGTTGACAATATAGCTCAGGGACGTGTCTGGGCAGGTTCCGATGCATTGGACATCAATCTGACGGATGAGGTTGGCGGACTGAAGGATGCCATTGCTTATGCTGCAGGTCTGATTGGCGTGGACAATTATGGACTTGTGGAATATCCTGAGTCCGTTCCGTTCTCATTTATGTCACTTCTGGCCTCCGATACGGATCTGGATGAGACAGTGACATCGGATTCAGAATCTCAGGTGAGTTCAATGCTGGGACGGACTCTGCCGTTCGCGGCAGTCGTACGCCGGTCAAAGAGTCCTGTTATGATGGCAAGAATGCCTGTTGTCTATTCTTTTGACTGATGGCTCTGTAGTACGAGGGTTTTTTATACCTTTGTACCGCAATGCGGGCGTGGCGGAATTGGCAGACGCGCCAGACTTAGGATCTGGTATCTTCGGATGTGAAGGTTCAAGTCCTTTCGCCCGTACAGAGCGGCAGAGCCTGGTTTCCCGGTCGCTGCCGCTTTGTTTCATTCGTCCGGGGAATCTGATTTGTAATGGGATATGGTGATGGAATCTCCGTGAATGGTTATGGAATCGCGGATAACCATTTCCGTGCCATTGTTGAAGTTATGTTCCTCTAACCATCCTTGCAGTTCCAGAACACCGTCATCATCGAAATTGTGTTCCTCTAACCACTGCTTTATTTTGGGAATGTTCCTGTTGATGCTGTCAAGTACCGATGTGACATTGGTCGATACTGCACTCTCAATGTCATTTACCGCCCTGCGGCTTGAAATGTATGTCGTAGGGACTATTACTACCACCAGCATCAGCCATAGTGCCACCAGGCAGAGGCCTGGCCTCCATTTTGGTATCTGGACATCGAATATGAGCAGGATGCCTCCGTATATCAGGAGTATTGAGGGGATAATGCAGATTAATGTCCAGATTATCTGAATTACAGGGTTGAGGAACAGTCGAGTAACAGGCAGCGATGTCAGTAGGGAATGTACCAGTCCCATTCCGGGCAGCCAATCCAGCATTCCCAATGCGATGTTGCCTGAAAGACTGGTGAATATCAGACCACCGAAAACGGCAAGCTTGGAGGTAAGACCAAAAATCCCTATCAGCAGCAGAATGATACCTAGACATACTGACAGACAGCCTTTCCCCTGTCTCTGCCCGGGGTCGTTATCTGTCCTGTCGCGTTCGTAACGGTAACGGTTTATGTCGTTCACGGAGCCGCTTTCTCCGCGCATTTCCCATCGCTGTCTTGCTGTCGTGGCTTTCGGGACGCATATCCACCAGATTGCGTATAATGCGGGAGGAATAAGGAACCAGGGGGTCCCCGGTATGAACATCAGTGCTATGGTGGGTATGCACAAACCCAATCTCAGCCATATAGGGTCAATGTCAAGCCATTGTGACACTCCGCTGCATACACCGGCTATTATCCCGTTGGATTTATCGCGATACAATCTGCGGTTTGTCTTTACGTATGCCGCATCGTCGGATTCCATTCTCCTGTCCCGTTCCTTTGCCCTTCCATTTCCTGTCGTCTCGGTCCCGTTACCATTGTCAGGATATCCCAGAATGTCTATGATGGCGCGTATATCCGTCTCACTGGCTACTCCGTTCTGTCCGCAGCGTTCATAGAGCAGTTCTGCTATGCGTGCCTCGATGGAATCCATAATCTCGGCTCCGTCACTCTGGCTGAGATAATTGTTCTCTAAGGTGGCGATATACTCTTTTATCGTTTCGTAGGCTTTTTCTTCCAATGCGAAGGTGTAGTGCCCGATGCTGATTTTCTCAGTCTTTTCCATTTTCCAGTATGTTAATTGAATTCGTAATTTCTTTCCATATATTCTCCATCTCGTCAAGCTGCTGCCGCCCCTTGTCTGTTATCGCGTAGTATTTGCGGGGTGGACCTTGTGTGGATTCTTCCCAACGGTAGGTGAGCAGTCCCTGATTTTTCTGGCGTATGAGCAATGGGTAGAGCGTGCCTTCGACTATTGTCATGCCGGCATTCTTGAGCTTGTCCAGTATGGTCGATGCGTATGCTTCTTCCTTGCTCAGCGTCAGAAGAATACAGTATTCGATAAGTCCCTTGCGCATCTGCTGGCGTATGTTTTCCGTTATATTCTCCATATCAGGAATCTTATTTGAATTTCCGCATATTTTCCGCTGTAGCCGGTATTCCTCTCATAATGCATTTGTCTGCAGGGGTTTTGGCTTCAGGTATTACAAGCCATAGTATGAGGTAGACTATCGGCGCAACCGCACCGATACCAAATGACAGCGAAAATGTCCCGAACCCCAGTTTGAAACTGAAACCGAGCGAAATCGCTACCAGACAGAATATTATCCTGAAAATTGTCTTGTCACATCCGAAATAGTATCCCAGACCGGAGCAGACACCTCCCAATATACGGCTGTCAGAATCCCGGAAGAGTTTTCTCTTTACGGACATAGGTGTACGGACTGCATTGGAATCATTTCCTGTCTGTCCTGATACCGGTTCGCGGCTCCCGTCCGGCATACCGAGTTGTGCGGTTATGCTGTTGATGCAGTCCAGACTGACGGCACAGGAGGGATTTGCCATACGTGCGGTGAGCAGTTCGGCAATGCGTGACTCTATGTCGCTTATTATCTCCTGTGAGCAGGAGTCGTCCGAAGTGCTCCCGTCTTTGGCAAGTGATGCCTTGAAGTTTTCCAAATACCTGTCCAGTCTGTTGTATGCATCCTCTTCCATGCAGAAACTGAGTCCTCCGATACTTGCGTTGATAACCTTTTTCATAAAATGCAGTAATTTCCGGCACAAAGATATATATAAAATTCAGTACCTTGTACGGCAAAGTACTAAAAAAAGAAAAGTCTATATGTAGAAGCTGTTTAAATTTATTCCAATTAATCTTTTATAAAGTCTTTCCGGCTGAAAATCCGTTTCTTTTCAGTCATGATGGAACCCCATCACTCCTTCAAACAAGCGGATTTTTCATCTCGAAAATCCTTCATAAAATTTTTAATCGAACAAATTTAAACAACTTCTAATAATGACTGAATTATAACGTTAAATAAATCACCCCGTTTACATATTCTGTAAACGGGGTGATTTGCTTATGTCGGAAACGTCTTCTGAAAGCCTTTCCTGTAATGGGGGATTACATCATTCCGTCCATACCTCCCATACCGGGAGCCATTGCCGGAGCTACTTTCTCCTCCTTCTTCTCGACGATTACGCATTCGGTTGTCAGGAACATACCGGCGATTGATGCGGCGTTCTCAAGAGCTACACGTGTAACCTTGGCCGGGTCAATGACACCTGCCTTCTTCAAATCCTCGTAGGTATCCATACGTGCGTTGTACCCGAAGTCACCCTTGCCTTCTGCAACCTTCTGTACTACAACGGCACCCTCCTTGCCAGCGTTGAAGACAATCTGGCGGAGAGGTTCTTCGATGGCGCGGCGTACAATCTGAATACCGGTCTGCTCATCGGCATTGTCACCCTTCAGCTTCTCTATAGCCTTGATAGCGCGGATGTAAGCCACACCGCCACCTGCTACGACACCCTCTTCAATAGCGGCACGTGTAGCGCAGAGTGCATCGTCAACACGGTCTTTCTTCTCTTTCATCTCAACCTCCGAAGGTGCGCCTACGTGGATGACTGCTACGCCACCTGCCAATTTGGCAAGACGCTCCTGCAGTTTCTCGCGGTCGTAATCGGATGTTGTTGTCTTGATTTGGGACTTTATCTGTGCCGTGCGGGCATCAATCTTCTCCTTTTCACCCTTACCGTTTACGATAGTGGTATTGTCCTTGGTGATTGTAATCTTCTCAGCCTGACCGAGCATCTCCATTGTAGCCTGCTCAAGCTTTACACCGCGTTCCTCACTGATGACGAATCCGCCTGTCAGAATGGCAATATCCTCAAGCATCTCCTTTCTGCGGTCGCCGAAGCCCGGTGCCTTGACTGCGCATATCTTCAAAGCTGAACGCAGACGGTTGACTACCAGTGTGGTAAGCGCTTCGCTGTCAACATCCTCCGCGATGATGAGCAACGGACGGCCAGTCTGTACCGCCGGTTCCAGAATAGGAAGCAAATCCTTCAGGTTGCTTATCTTCTTGTCGTGGATGAGGATGAGCGGATTCTCCATCACGCAGCTCATTTTCTCCGTATCGGTCACAAAGTACGATGACAGATAGCCACGGTCAAACTGCATACCCTCTACGACATCGATGTATGTGTCGCGGCCCTTGGCCTCCTCGATTGTGATTACACCATCCTTGGACACCTTTTTCATAGCCTCGGCGATGTGCTTGCCTATCTCGGAGTCGTTGTTGGCTGAAATGGTAGCGACCTGCTCAATCTTGTTGAAGTCATTGCCAACGGTCTCTGCCTGCTTTCTGATGCTCTCTACGACAGCTGCGACAGCCTTGTCGATACCGCGCTTCAAATCCATAGGATTGGCGCCTGCGGTGACGTTCTTCAGACCCTCGTTAACGATGCTCTGTGCGAGAACGGTAGCTGTAGTGGTACCGTCACCTGCGTCCTCACCGGTCTTTGATGCTACAGACTTGACAAGCTGTGCGCCTGTGTTCTTGAATGAATCGGCCAGCTCAACCTCCTTTGCTACGGTAACACCGTCCTTGGTTATCTGTGGAGCACCGAACTTTTTCTCTATGATGACGTTGCGGCCCTTAGGTCCGAGTGTCACCTTGACTGCGTTTGCCAACTCATCTACACCCTGCTTCAGAAGGTCGCGGGCATCCATGTTGAATTTAATATCCTTTGCCATATCCAAATATCTTTAATGGTTATCCTAAAATGGCCAGAACATCGCTCTGACGCATTATCAGGTATTTTGTTCCTTCAATCTCAATCTCTGTGCCGGCATATTTGCCATAGAGTACGGTGTCACCCTTCTTGAGTATCATCTTCTCGTCCTTGGTGCCCTCTCCGGCTGCCATAACTTCGCCCTTAAGCGGTTTCTCCTTTGCGGTATCAGGAATTATGATGCCGCCGATAGTCTTCTCCTCGGCTGCTGCCGGAAGAATCAGAACTCTGTCTGCCAATGGTTTAATGTTCATAACAATTGTTTTTATCGGTTTGTTTCCATTTATATCCAAATCACACCGCCAATAATCAGACGAAAACTGTGCCAAAGTGCTATATGGTGTGCCAATGTGCCTGTTTTTCATGAAACGTGACATCTTGTCATATTTGCGCTACTGTCAGATATGGTTTGTCAGGAATGTCTCCAATTCGTCCGGTTTGATATCCACGTCATACTTGTCTTCTTCAAACACGGAAATACCTCCCGTCTCTTCTGAAACCACTACTGCGATTGCATCGCAGGCCTGTGCTATGCCGAGCGCGGCTCTGTGGCGCAACCCGAACTGCTTGGGTATATCTTCCTTGTGCGATACGGGCAGAATGCAGGCGGCAGACTCTATGCGTCCGTTGCTGATTACCATTGCGCCATCGTGAAGCGGAGTGTTCTTGAAGAAAATGTTCTCTATCAGGGACTGGTTCAGTTCGGCGTCAAGTTTCTCACCAATCTGGATGAGTCCGTCCACTTCATCGTTCCTTTTTATTACAATCAGTGCTCCGGTTCTGCTTGCACTCAGATGACTGCATGCTCCGACAATAGGATGCAGTGGCGGTGTGCTTCCTTTCATCCTGTGCTGGAACATCCAGCGGTATATCCTGCCGGTTCTGGTTCTTGCTCCGAGGCTTCGGAAGAAGCGGCGGATGTCATCGGCGAACAGCACAATCAGAGCCAGTGCGCCGACATCAATCAGCTTGTCAAGTATGGCACCGAGCATGGGCATCTGCAGAACCTGTGATACGGCCATCCATATAAATATGAATATGATGATGCCGATGAACATATTGAGCGAGCCTGTGCGTTTCATCATTTTGTAGATGTAGAACAGGAGCAGGGCTACGCATAGTATGTCGGCAAGGTCCTTTATACTGAAACTTGTAAAATAATCCATATCAATTTCCCTTTATCATATTTAACTTGTCGGCTACAACGGCTGTGTGCACAGCCTCCTTTACATCGTGTACTCTGAGCCACTCTGCCCCGTTTGCTATGGCCAGGGCATTGAGTGCTATCGTAGAGTCCAGCGACTGCTCCGGTGTGGAGCCGGTAGGTATGTACGCCATTGACTTTCTTGAGATTCCTGCCATTACGGGCAGTCCGAAATGACTTGTTCGGCGGAGATTCGCAAGTATCTCATAGTTCTGTGACAGATTTTTGGCAAAACCGAATCCGGGGTCAAGTATTATGTCTCTGACACCTGCTTTCCTCAATTGGGGAATTTTCTGTGTGAAGAACTGCATCATCTCTTCAACCACATTTCCGACCACAGGCCGGTTATAAGTGAGAATATAGCCGGAACCTGAGTCCGCCACAGTATGGAACATCTCTTCGGAGCCTCCGGATATATCATTGATATATGCGATACGCCATTTGCCGGCACAAAACGCTGCAACTTCAGGACGGAAAGTGTCAATGGACAGTGCCAATGAAGGACACATATCAGCAATCTGTGGAATGCCGCTCTCAAAACGGCTTATTTCCTCTCCGGCAGATACAGGTACGGAGCCGGGTTTCGTGGAGCAGGCTCCGATGTCGAGCATATCTGCGCCCTCCTGCTGCATACGCTGTGCGGTGATGCGTATGTCATCCTCTGCAGTATGCCTCGATTCCGGGTAAAATGAATCGGGCGTGAGGTTAAGAATGCCGGCTATTCTGGTGCTCATATCCATACCGCGTGTCAGAGTACGTCAATAATTCTGGTGAGACCTATGCTGTTTGAGCCTTTCACAAGTATCGTAAGACCTGACGGATTGTTCTGCGTGAGCCATTCCTCCAATTTGGAAACATCCTCAAAGCAGTGCCAGCCGTCTGCGGCATTTCCTTCCGCGGCTTTGGCAAATTCCTCTCCTACAAGTGCTACGAAAGTGTAGCTGTCAGCCTTGATTCTGCTGATTATGCGTTTGTGCTCGTCCTGG
Organism: Bacteroidaceae bacterium; assembly: GCA_024398595.1. Taxonomy (GTDB): domain Bacteria; phylum Bacteroidota; class Bacteroidia; order Bacteroidales; family Bacteroidaceae; genus Colenecus. The sequence goes on from JAKSIX010000005.1 coordinate 69,566, forward strand.
CTGTATTCGCCCAGTTCGCGCATATCTCCGAGTATCAGCGCCTTCTTCTCTGCCGTCATCAGCGTGAAGTTGTCTATTGCCGCACTCATACTTGTCGGGTTGGCATTATAGGCATCTATGACGAGCCTGTTGCGCTCCGTCCGGGTAATCTGGGAACGGTTGTTGCTTGGTGTATATCCGGACAGGGCTTTGCATATACGCTCTTCCGGTACGTTGAAGTGACATCCTACGGCTATTGCTGCCAGCGCGTTGTCAAGATTGTAGCTGCCGGTCATTTTCATCTGTACGCTGTGGACCGGTCCGCCTTCCCTGTTCCAACTGAAAGACAGCATCGGGTTGCATCCCTCAATGCGGCCGTTGATGTAACCGTTTCCTGTCTGTCCGTAATTGACACATCTGAGCCCGGCGGCCATTTCCATCAGGTGCGGGTTGTCGCGGTTTATGAAAATGAGTCCGTCCTTGGCTCTGATGTAGTCGTAAAGTTCGCCTTTTGTCTTCTTTACCCCGTCAAATGAGCCGAAACCCTGAAGATGGGCCATACCCACGTTGGTGATTATGCCGAAATCCGGGTCGCAGACATTGACAAGTTCCCTGATGTCTCCGGGATGGCTTGCGCCCATCTCAATTACCGCGAGCCGGTGCTCCTTCTTCAGTTGCAGCACGGTAAGCGGTACACCTATTGGATTGTTCAGGTTACCCTGCGTGTAGAGTACTCTGTACGATTCGGACAGAACAGCCGCGACAAGTTCCTTTGTGGTGGTCTTGCCGTTTGTACCGGTGATTCCTATTACGGGCAGTCCGATTGTCCGGCGATGAAGCAGGGCCATCTTCTGCAGGGCCTGCAGACAGTCCGGTACGCCCAGTATCCTGCTGTCGCTGAACTCCGGACGCTGCGGCTCATCGGTGACGGC
>JAKSIX010000050.1 GCA_024398595.1 Bacteroidaceae bacterium
CGGGGGAAGACGGGAGGTTTACATTTAGGGTTCTTTCGGTTGGAGTAAACTTTTTAATAGTGTGATATGGACGGATTATGTTTGGAAACGCTGGAGGGAGTGGCTGCGGCTATCAGGGAGAACAGGGTGGACAATCTGCTGGATGTGGATTGGGAGAAGGTTACTGAGGGGTTTCAGAGCGGCAGGCTGATGGAGCTGGTTATGAGGATTGAGTAGGTTGAGAGCCGGGTGGTTGTGGTCAGGGCTTGTCTGGCGCGGTACAGGACGTATCTGATTTCGCAGGACTATGAGTATTATCTGGAGAACTGGGACGGGAACTGTCAGTTCAGGGAGTTCTGTGAGGTGATGATGGACAGCTTCGGGGAGCATGAGCTGTACTGTCTGAGCAGTATCGGAACGTTGCAGTGTCCGTTAGATTTGCCGGGAGAGTTCTGTACGCCTTTTGCCAGTGAGCTGATTGGGCGGCTCATTCCGTACTACTGCGACAAGAACGGGTTCTGGAAGAAGGAGATTGTGCTGTCGTTCATCTGTCAGGTGGCGCATGTGCTGAGCGGACTGCTGAATATCGCGCAGAGGAGGAAATGGTATTACTTTGAGAAGATCTGGCATGTGGATATCATGTCGCCGAAGCTTTCGACGGTGCTGAGCGGTACTCCGGGACAGCTGCAGGCTCTGGTGAGGGATGCTGAGGATGGACTGTTTTCAAGGTTCATTCTGTACAAGCTGGATACAGGGGTGTATTGGAAGGATGTGTTTGCTGCGAGTGACAGACCCAGTCTGAACAGGAGGTTCGCATGGCTTGGGGAGAGGTTTGCTGTGTTCTACAGGCAGTTGGAGGAATGCGGACCGATGGAATTTAAGCTTACATACGGTCAGGCGCAGCGGTTCAATATTCATTTTAGCGGCGCTCAGATGGATTTCAATCTGTTGTACGGTGACGGGATTATCGCGTCGGTGAGGCGGTTGGGGCTAATCTGCTACAGAATTGCGATGATTCTGTCTGTGGTGAGGATGATGGAAGACGGAATCCCGCGCGGGCTGGTTGTGTGCAGGGATGTGGATTTTGAGACGGCGATGACCATTACGCAGGTTCTGGAGTCGCATACGGCTCAGATTTACGAGGAACTGCGGGGCAAGGGCGTGAGTGTGGGCGCGGGCAGGCCGGACTGCAGGGAGAGAGGTTTCTGGCCGAGCTGCCGGATGAGTTCACTAGGACGGGGTACTCCAGTGCTGCCGGAATGATGGGTATTACGGACAGGACGGCGCAGAGGTACATCAGGACGAGTGTCGAAATGGGTGAACTGGAGAGACTGAGCTACGGGAAGTACAGGAAGGTCCGCCCGAAGAATGAAAAATGACAACAAACTATGCCGCTCAGTTGTAGTCCAATTCTTTACTTTTGCCTTTTTTTAATGGAAGGCTGATGTTGTTGGAAGGAAACCAGTATGTACGGCTGACGAATTTGGTGAGGTATCTGACTGAGGGTGACGGAAGGAAGATGAAGTGTCTGGCTGAGCTTGTTGCGATGTCGGAGCGCAATGCGTACAGATATGTGGAGCTGCTGCGCGATGTGGGGCGTTTCGTGATAGGACTGGCTGACCATATTGAGATTGTCGATAGTCCTGAGCTGCAGGAGTACGTGAAGGAGTTCGTGAGGAAGCATCTGCTTGACTATCTGCATTACTGACGTGGATAATGCGATTAATCCGGTCAGTTTCGTATATTTGCACCGACTTGCCGACGGGCAGGGACTGTTACGGCGGGCGCGGATGCCCGAAGTGACATACTTTTTTGATAATGACGTCTGCTTGACGTTGGCTGTTAGGAAGAAAGCCTAGGAAACTTTTATAAACACAACAGCGAACATTGAGCCGGTGTCCCTAGTAGCCATTATTCTGGATTTCAGGATATGGGGCCGCAGGGGATAGGTTCAGATTTCGCGTGTTTATGCCATCCTAGGGGTACTTCCTGCGAGATTTGAAAACCGCCCTTGCGGTTTTTTTTGTTTGATTTTTAGTCTGATGGTTATGAAAAAGGAAACGAGTGTATTCGTGCTGACTGGCACGACTGATGAGGGTGAACTGGTACTGAACAGACTGTTCCTGGAACGTGAGAAATGTGTGGATGCAATGACGGAGGAAGTCTGTGCGTTCAGGGGAACGCTGATGAATGACGGCATTCCCAAGGAACAGATTATGGCCTGTGTGTATGAAAAGGATGAGAAGGCTTTGGTCAGCTGGATTGAAGGGGGCAGGGTGAAGACGTACTACTATGTGGTGGATGAGGAGGTACTGGAGATGTAGGGTGTGATGTCAGGACTCTCCTGCTGAGACCGGTCTATTTCGGACAGTACTCCGGTTCCTACAGAGTGAATGCGTGACAACTTCGGTTGGATGAGAGCGGCGGGGACCTGGGGCTGTCCGATATTTTGACAGATTGTGTCAAGGGAAATGGCACTATGGAAATTATATTGTAGCATACTGTAGTTGATTCGGAAATATATCTCTACATTTGTAGATTACGTTTGGGAGTGTTAATCTATTTGGGAGTCTGTCAATAGTAGCATTGGGAATTAATGCAGGCGTTTTTCGACAACATTAACTCAAAGGTCGTCGATGACCTGAAGGTTTCCATCAAAAAGGGGACAAGGCTGAGTATCGCATCAGCCTGCTTCTCTATCTATGCCTTTGAGGAACTGAAAGCCCAGTTGCAGGACATCGACGAACTGCGTTTCATATTTACGGCACCTTCTTTTCTGAAGGATGGAGAGTCGAAGCAGCGCAGGGAATTCTACATCCCGAGGATTGACAGGGAGCGGGCACTGTACGGGTCGCAGTTCGAGGTAAAGTTGAGGAATCAGCTTACCCAGAAGGCCATAGCTACAGAATGTGCCGAATGGATACGGGAGAAAGTGAAGTTCAAATCGAACGTCACATCAGCGAATATGCTTGGATTCATCAATATTGAGAATGATGAGCCGGCCACCTATACTCCCGTAAACGGATTCACCACTACAGACCTGGGATGCGAGAAGGGTAACAACATGTTCAACTTTGTGAACAAGGTTGAGGCGGAGAATTCCAGACAGTATCTGAGGATGTTCAACGAGCTGTGGAATGATGACAGACAATTCGCAGACGTAACTGAACAGATTATCGAAAATATTTCGAATGTCTATAAGGAAAACAGCCCGGAGTTCATCTATTTCGTGGCACTGTACAACATATTCAGTGAGTTTCTGGAGGATATTTCCGAAGACGTTCTCCCCAATGAAGCCACAGGATTCAAGGACAGCCAGATTTGGAACAAACTCTACGATTTCCAGAAGGACGCGGCTCTGGCCATAATCAATAAGCTGGAGAAATACAACGGATGCATACTTGCAGACAGCGTGGGCTTGGGTAAGACGTTCACTGCGCTGTCGGTCATCAAATACTACGAGAACAGGAACAAGAGTGTCCTGGTGCTCTGCCCGAAGAAGCTGAACGACAACTGGGTGACATACCGGAGCAACTACATCAACAATCCCATTGCAAAAGACAGGCTCCGCTATGACATTCTTTTCCATTCCGACCTGTCCAGGACCGGCGGCAGCACAAACGGGATGGATCTGAGCCATGTGAACTGGGGCAACTATGATCTGGTTGTAATTGACGAGTCGCACAATTTCCGCAACGGCGGAAAGATTACTTCGGGCGATGACGATGAGAATCCCAAGGAGAACCGCTACCTGAAACTGTTGAACAAAGTCATCAGAGCAGGTGTCAAGACGAAAGTTCTGATGCTGTCGGCCACTCCTGTCAACAACCGGTTCAACGACTTGAAGAATCAGCTGCAGCTGGCATACGAAGGCGATGTGGAGCAGATGGACAGCAAGCTGAACACGTCAAGTTCTCTCGAAGACATCTTCCGGCAGGCGCAGCGTGCATATAATTCCTGGGCAAAGCTGCCCGTGGAGCAACGAACCACAGACAGGCTGTTAGGGATGCTGAGCTTTGACTTCTTCGAGGTGCTGGATTCGGTGACAATAGCTCGAAGCAGGAAGCATATTGAGGCATATTATGATACGCAGGCCATAGGCAAATTCCCGACCCGTCTGCCGCCGATTTCAAGACGGCCACACCTGACTGACCTGAAGGATGCGATTAACTATAATGTGATTTTCGAGCAGCTTCAGAAACTGAATCTGGCAATATATACACCGTCTGCATTCATTCTGCCGAGCAAGATGGCAAAATACAGGCTTGACTTTGGGGAAGGGAAGAGCGGTCTGTCGCTGGAAGGGCGCGAAATGGGAATCCGCAGACTGATGTGCATTCTGATGCTCAAACGTCTGGAAAGTTCCGTCAATTCATTCAGGCTGACCCTTGAGCGTGTCGAGTCGCTTATCAAAAACACGATTGAACAGATAGACATCCACAATTCTGAGATTGACGTTGAGGAAGTCAAAGATTATGATTTGGACATTGACGACATAGAGAATGAATCGTTCATAGGCACCAGAAAGAACAGGATTCTTCTGGAGGATATGGACTACATACAGTGGCGTGAATATCTGCAGAAGGATTACGACGAACTGGAACTGACCAGACTGATGCTTGCGGACATCACACCGGAACATGACTGCAAACTTCAGCAGCTTATCGAGGACCTGCGCGGCAAGTTCGAGAATCCGATAAACGGGCAGAACAGGAAGGTCATTATCTTCACTGCTTTTTCTGATACCGCCGTCTATCTGTACGACAACTTGGCCGACAGAATCCAGAAGAAATACGGAATGGACACAGCACTTGTCACCGGTGACGTTGAAGCCAGGAGCAATGCCAAGGACATAGGCAAACTGGACTTCAATAAGATCCTGACGCTGTTCTCTCCGATTTCCAAAGAAAAGGACGTCATATATCCGGACATAAGAAATGAGATTGAAGTCCTGATTGCCACGGACTGCATCAGTGAAGGCCAGAACCTGCAGGACTGCGACTACCTGATAAACTACGACATCCACTGGAATCCGGTGCGCATTATCCAGCGATTCGGCCGCATAGACCGTATCGGCTCCCGGAATGACGTAATCCAGCTGGTGAACTACTGGCCGGACATGACGCTTGACGAGTACATCGACCTGAAAGGCCGTGTCGAGGCAAGAATGAAAGTTTCCGTGATGACGAGTACCGGTGATGACAACCTGATTTCCCCGGAGGAAAAAGGAGATTTGGAGTACCGCAAAGCCCAACTCAAGAAACTTCAGGAAGAAGTGGTTGATATTGAAGAAATGAACAGCGGTGTCAGCATAATGGACCTGGGACTGAATGAGTTCCGTCTGGACCTGCTGGAGTATATGAAGACGCACAAGGACGTTGAGCATACGCCATACGGACTTCACGCAGTAGTCGAAGCCAGCGGCAATGCCAAGCCGGGCGTGATATTCGTTCTGAAGAACCGCGAAACCGGAGTCAACATAGACAGGAAGAACAGACTGCATCCATTCTATCTGGTCTTTATTGACAATGAAGGTCAGGTGCTGATAAACCATCTGGCACCGAAGGAACTGCTGGACAACTTCCGCTCCCTCTGCCGTGGCAAGAGCCATCCTCAGATTGCGCTCTGCAAGGAATTCAACAAGGAGACCAGGAACGGATTCAAAATGGACCACTATTCCAAACTCCTGGGTGATGCCATAAACAGCATAATCACCGTAAAGGAAAAGTCGGACCTTGACAGTTTCCTTGATGGCTCGCAGGCTGAGCTCTTCACCAAAGAGATTACCGGTCTGGATGACTTCGAACTGATAGATTTCCTCGTAATCAGATAACCAAAGAACGCTATGTTAGGGCTTCCGGCATCAACAGAAATCAGCAAGCAGCTTCCGAAGAAGGCTATCTACGCCAAGTTCGATTTGAAGTCTGCGCAGCGTGACCAGTTCGACGCCGATATCAGCAAGCTCACTATCGTTAACGCCATATCATCAACCACCATTCCTGCACTGCAGAAAGGCGAAACCGTTGAATGCATCTACGTCATTGATGTAGCCCTCAAACGTCCGGACTACGACCCGAAGAACATCCAGTTGTTAAGCAAGCTGATTCCTCAGAACATAATTTTCGCTATGAGATATGAGGACAAAGTTCAGCTCGCGGTATATCACACAAAACTCATTTCCGGCTGCTGGGCCAAGGCCGAAGACTATCAGATAGAATTGAAAGGCCTCAACCTCGACAAGGTCTGGGAGAGCCTCATCACTGACCTTGGCGAAATAACCATTGTGGACGGTAATTCTCTAGATGAACAAATAGCAGTTGATGAGGCCAAAACCAAGCTTGCAAAGCAGATTGAAGACTTGGAGAAGAAAGCCAGAGCAGAGAAGCAGCCAAGGAAGAGGTTGGAGTATTTTGAGAAAATCAAGTTGCTAAGGTTAAGATTATGACTGTATAGATATGGAAAGAATTACGCTTTCAAAAAAACAGAAGAAACTGCTAACTGAGATTGCAGAAGGCATCTATAACAGTTGCAGCGATGACGACAGAGCAGACATATATGTCTTGATGGAATTAGATCTTGTTCATGGTACTAAGGTAATTGGTGGAAATGTTATTGCTATCAGACTTACTGATCATGGACTGGCTTATATGCGTTTAAACCCGAAATTGAAGAATCCTACCATCTGGCAGGATAAAAAACACATAATTAACACGGTGATTTCATTAATTGCAATGATTGTCTCGATTATTGCTTTGGTAAAGAAATAATTATGGAGAAGCTTAATATGCACACTCAGGATGTTGCGAATGTCAATATCGAGAAGATTGGACAGCTGTTTCCGAACTGCCTGACAGAACGGTTGAACGAGAACGGTAAGCCTGAAATGGCAATCGATTTCGATAAGCTGAAACAGGAACTGTCGAAGGAAATTGTCGAGGGCAATCAGGAGCGTTATCAGTTCACATGGCCCGGCAAACGCGAAGCCATGCGTCTGGCCAATACGCCCACCAACATGACTCTGCGCCCGGACCGCGAGAGCAGCGTTGATTTCGACAATACCGAGAACCTCTACATCGAGGGCGACAATCTTGAAGTGCTCAAGCTTCTCCGCGAGAACTACCTTGGCAAGGTGAAGATGATTTACATCGATCCGCCATACAATACCGGCAATGACTTCGTCTATGAGGATGATTTCAGCCAGACAGCCGGCGAGTTCAAGGACAAGAGCGGCATGTTCGACGAAAATGGCCAGATGCTTTTGCAGAACTACGAGGTCAATGCCGACAGCAACGGCCGTTTTCATACGGATTGGCTGAATATGATGTATCCGAGGCTCAAGGTTGCAAAAGACCTGTTGAGGGAAGATGGTGTGATATTTATGTCCATAGATGACAATGAAGCGAAGAACTTGAAAAATATTGCAGATGAAATCTTTGGTGCACATAACTTCTTGGCTCAAGTTGTTTGGGAAAGAGCGTTTGCCCCTATTAACCTAAAAAAGCATTTTTCTGTTAGTCATGACTATATTTTAGTCTATGCTAAAGACATTGAATCACTATCTTGCAATGGTTTGCCAAGAACAAACGAAGCAAACGGCAGGTATTCTAATCCTGATAATGATCCACGAGGAGTTTGGACAAGCGATAATTCAACTGTAGGTCCGGAAATCAAGGATAAAGTTTATCCAATTACTACACCTGGAGGAAAAACAATTTTACCACCAAGCGGTAGATGTTGGCTATATACAAAAGAACGTTTCGATGAAATGATAGCAGACAACAGAATCTGGTTTGGATCTGATGGGAATAATGTACCACGAGTTAAAAGATTCCTTTCAGAAGTTAAACAAGGAGTGACGCCAATGTCTATTTGGAAATATACTGAAGTTGGTCACTCACAAGATGCTTCTCAAAAACTTAAGAAACTTTTTGATAGCAAAGCATATTTTGACTATCCAAAACCTGTTGAGCTCATTAAAAGATGTATTCAACTTTATACAGACAAAGATTCTATAATATTAGATTTCTTCTCGGGTTCAGCAACTACAGCGCATTCCGTTATATTACAAAACTCAGAAGATAATGGTGAAAGGAAGTTTATTTTAGTCCAACTTGCAGAATTAACTGACAAACGAAGCGAAGCTAGAAAGGATGGATATGAGAACATCTGTCAGATTGGTGAAGAAAGAATAAGACGTGCCGGCAAAAAGATTCTCGAAGAAATGAAAGCCAAGCAGGGTGAAGCCGACCTCTTCACTCAGCAGGAAACCGAGCACAGCCTTGACATCGGTTTCCGCGTCTTGAAGCTCGACACCAGCAACATGCAGGATGTCTATTACACTCCGGAGAAGTTCACTGAGCACACGCTGTTTGAGGATAACGTCAAGCCGGACCGCACAGCGGAAGACCTGCTATTCCAGGTGATGCTTGAGTGCAATCTGCCTCTATCTGCAAAAATTGAGAAGAAGACTATTGCCGGCAAGGAGGTGTTCAATGTGAACGACGGCTACCTTCTGGCCTGCTTTGACGAGGACGTGAACGAGACTGTCATAACCGAGGTTGCCAGGCAGAAGCCGTACTATTTCATCATGCGTGACAAGTCGCTTTCATCAGATCAGGTGGCCGACAACTTTGAGCAGATCTTCAATGCATACAGCAAAGACACAATCCGTAGAATTCTGTAACTTCGCAATATCTGAAAATGAAAGACAAATGAAAGACGAGAACACGATTATTCCGAATTCCCAACTGCTGTTAAGTGATTTGTGTCAGATTATTGACCGGGCAAAGACATGGGTGGCATCATCGATCAATCATGAAATGACTATGATGTACTGGCACATTGGAGAACGTATCAATCGGGATGTGCTTGGCAATCAACGAGCTGAATATGGTAAGCAAATTGTGTCGCAGATTGCGACACAATTACAGGAACAATATGGCAGTAAAGGTTTCGATGAAAGAAATATCCGCAGAATGATGCAATTTGCGCAGGAAATGCCGGATGAACAGATTGTGTCGCAACTTGCTACACAATTAAGTTGGTCTCACTTTGTTGAAGTCCTGCCGCTCAAAGACCCTTTGGCACGCGAATTCTATTTGACAATGTCTGCCTCAAGCAAATGGGGGAGAAACCAATTGAGGAAAGAAATAGACTCTATGATGTTTGAGCGTATGGCTATTGCTTCCAAACCTGACGAACTTATCAGACGGGAGTTGTCGTCATTACGCACTGAAAACGAACTTTCACCTGACCTGGTGTTTAAGAGTCCCTATTTTTTGGAGTTCACCGGATTGAAAGGTCTGTATAGTGAGAGAGACCTGGAGGAGAGCCTTATTTCAAATCTTGAACAGTTTATTCTTGAGCTGGGTAACGGATTCTCCTTCGTAGAGCGTCAGAAACGTATGATAATTGATGGTGAAGACTTTTATCTTGATCTGTTATTCTATCATAGGAAATTGCATCGACTCATTGCCATTGACCTGAAACTTGGCAGATTCAAGGCTCAATACAAGGGGCAGATGGAACTGTATCTGCGTTGGTTGGAGGCTAATGAGATGGAAGATGGTGAAGAATCTCCGCTTGGACTGCTTCTATGTACCGAAGGCAGCGAAGAACAGATAGAGTTGCTGCAACTGGACAAGGCTGGGATTAAAGTGGCTCAATATATGACGGAACTTCCGCCACGGGATGTCCTTATGCGGCAGATTCGTAAATCATTGGATTCTGCCAAACAAATATGTGATAAGTCAGAGGTATGAAATTCAATTTCAAAATACAACAATACCAGACGGATGCGGTAGAGAATACTGTGAGTGTATTCACCGGACAGCCGTCAAGGGACAATGCGCTGTATCGCAGGGATTTGGGCAAGAAAGCCCAGGGCACTTTCATATACGAGGAAGAGTATTCCGGATACCGGAATGCGGATATTGAGCTGACGGACGCGCAACTTCTTGCAAAAATCAAGGATTTGCAGAGCGCACAGGACATTCCGGAATCAAAGGCATTGTCCCATGACTTGGGCCGTGTGGGTCTCGATATAGAAATGGAGACAGGTACCGGCAAGACTTACGTCTATATCAAGACGATGTTCGAACTTAACAAGCGTTATGGCTGGAGCAAGTTCATTGTAGTGGTTCCGAGCATTGCTATACGCGAAGGAGTTAACAAGAGCTTCGTAATGCTGGAGGACCACTTTATGGAGCACTACGGAAAGAAGGCCAGGTACTTTATCTACAATAGCTCCAACCTGCAGCAGTTGGATTCCTTTTCGTCCGATGCAGGCATCAATGTGATGATCATCAATACTCAGGCATTTGCATCTTCACTGAAAGAGGGCGCAAACAACAAGGAGAGTCGTATTATCTACTCAGAGCGTGATGACTTTGGCAGCCGCAGGCCCATCGACGTACTTGCCGCTAATCGTCCGATTATTATTATGGATGAGCCGCAGAAGATGGAGGGCGCAGCTACACAGACCGCACTCAAGAGGTTCAAGCCATTGTTTGTCCTCTACTACTCTGCAACCCATAGGACTTCTCACAACTGCATTTATGCACTGGATGCACTGGACGCATATAAGCAGAAACTTGTCAAGAAGATTCAGGTGAAGGGCTTCGAGGTGAAGAACCTGAAGGGTACCAGCTCGTATCTGTATCTGGATGACATAATTCTCTCAAAGAACAAGCCTCCACAGGCAAAAATCGAGATTGAGGTCAGCGGCGCGAGTGGAATCAGGAAGGAGTCTCACAGATTCGACCTTCACGACAGCCTTCAGGCCACATCCGGCCTGGCTCAGTATGCCGGATTCACAATATCAGATATTGATGCCTACAGGGACTGCGTCACGTTCCTCAACGGCGTGACTGTCCATAAGGGTGAAGTTTATGGCGACAGCAGTCTGGTAGCAATGCAGCGTGTACAGATACGCGAGACAATTGCATCACATTTTGAGAAAGAGCGTGAGCTTTTCCAGAAGGGAATTAAGACACTGTCTTTGTTCTTTATTGATGAGGTGGCAAACTATAAAAGTTACAACAGTGAGGGTGAAGTGGTACATGGACCTTTCTGGAAATTCTTCGAAGAGGAATATACGAACTATCTGAACGATAATCTCTCACTGTTTGAAGACGATTATCAGGAATACCTCCGCCGGTTCAGTGCAGCCGAAGTCCATAACGGCTATTTCTCAATTGACAAGAAAACCGGGCGTTCGATAGACTCTGAAACAAAGCGTGGCAGTGATCTGTCAGATGATATCAGTGCGTATGACCTTATCTTGAAGAACAAGGAAAGGCTGCTTAATTTTGATGAGCCCACACGTTTCATTTTCTCACATTCGGCGCTGCGTGAAGGATGGGATAACCCGAACGTGTTCCAGATATGTACGCTCAGACATGCCAGTTCCACAGTCGCAAAGCGTCAGGAAGTGGGCCGCGGTCTGCGACTGTGCGTTGACCAGTCCGGAAACAGAATGGACTATGATGAGCTTGGCGACAATGTTCAGGACATCAACAAGCTGACGGTCATTGCCAACGAGAGCTACAAGGACTTTGTAGATGGGCTGCAGAAGGAGACGAAGGAGGCTCTGCGAGACAGACCTACGAAGGCTGATCTCAAGTATTTCGAGGGTAAGACTGTGACTCGTGCCGATGGTGCGAAGCAGACAGTCACATCGCAGGAAGCGATACAGATTGTGGGCTACCTTATGCTGAACGGGTATGTCGAGAATGACAGGATTACCCGGAAGTACAAGGATGATCTGGCCGCCGGAACGCTTGCTCCCATTCCGTTCCCGGGCATTCAGGTAATAGAACGCGACGTACACAGGCTGATACAGACCATCTATGACGAGAATGTCGCTCTGGATGGTATGATTGAGGACGGTCACGCCACTACCGTGCACGAGAACAAGTTGAATGACAATTTCAAGAAGAAGGAATTCCAGGCACTGTGGAATGAGATAAACCATCAGTATGTCTATACGGTTCACTATGACAGCGAAGAGCTTGTCAGGAAGGCCATCACTTCCATCAATGCCAATCTGACTGTCACTGAACTGAAGTATATCATGACAAGCGGAGATCAGGAGTCCGTCGATGAGTTCGGCAACATCTCGACACGGACCAAGGCGCTCGGCACCGTCAGCACATCTTCGGTGCAATATGATCTTGTAGGCGAGATAGCCCGCAGGACAACATTGACCAGAAAGAGTGCCTGCGCCATTCTGAAAGGATTGAAGCCGTCCAAGCTGGCTATGTTCAACAACAATCCGGAAGAGTTCATCAGGAATGTGAGCAAGCTTATCAGGGATGAGAAGGCTACAATGATTGTTGAGCACATCAGGTACAACAGGCTGGATGACACTTACGACAGCAGCATATTCACGCAGGAGAAGAGTTCGCAGCCTGTCTCAAAGGCATATTTCTCGAAGAAGAGCATTCAAGACTATGTGTTTACGGACGGATATGCGGAGGAGAGTACCGAAAAGAAGTTCGCAAAGGCTCTCGATGCGGCAGACGAGGTGTGCGTCTATGCGAAACTGCCGCGTTCATTCCAGATTCCGACTCCAGTAGGAAACTATTCTCCCGACTGGGCCATTGCATTCAACAATGGTACGGTGAAGCATATCTATTTCATTGCCGAGACAAAGGGCTCAATGGATTCGATGCAGCTGAAGCCCATCGAGAAGGCGAAAATAGACTGTGCAGAGAAGCTATTCAATGATGTATCCACATCGAATGTGCGCTATCACAAGGTGGACAGCTATGAGACGCTGTTGAATATAATGAAGGATATAGACTAACGTTTTCTGATTCAGATAAATATGTTGGGAGAAAACTTATTGACAGACTATTTGTTAAGAAAATGGCTCTATGGATACTGCTGGTAATTGGCAGTTTATACAATATTAGGTTTTATCTAAGGATAGAATGACTCTTTATCAAATCAAGAATCTCTTCAAAAGTGGCAAAAAAGAATAGTATGGAATACGGGATAGTATATTTGCTGACCAATACGGCTATGCCCGGACTGGTAAAGATTGGGATGACTGAACGTGACAGCATGGATTCACGTCTGCGCGAACTGTATAGTACTGGCGTGCCGGTGCCTTTTGAATGTCAATATGCCTGTAAGGTAAAGAAATGTGACTGCGCGAAGATAGAACGTGCGCTGCACACAGCTTTTGCCCCACAGCGGATCAATGCCAACAGAGAATTCTTCCGGATTCAGGTAGAACAGGCTAAGGCCATACTTGAACTGTTTCATCATGAGGACATGACAAATGAAGTGGCCGATGAAATTGCGAATGACCTTACGCCTGAAGATGTTGCAGCCAAGGCAAAGATTCAGATTCACAGACCGCCGCTGAACTTCCTTGAAATGGGTATGCAGGTTGGTGACATCCTCAGATGGAAAGATGATCCTAACATTTGTGTCACGATTACTTCCGGCAGAACTATCAAGTATCAGGATGAGGAGGTGAGCATCAGTGCTCTGTCAGCCCAACTTAAAGGATATAACGTCAAGCATATTGCGCCTGGTCCCTGCTGGCTATATAATGACAGGTTACTGTCTGAAATTTACGACGAGACTTATTTGATGGAAGAGTGAACTTATTGCTCTTTGGACTACTTGTAATTCTGCTACCTAAAAAGAAAAGCCAGATAATCTACAACTATGAGAATAAACGAATTATCTAAAAAAGTCAATTGCTCAGTAGCTACAATAATTAGGTTCCTTAAAGATAGAGGTATTAGAAAAGATTTTCCAAATGATGAATTCAGATGTTCATATGTTAAAGTTACACAAGAAGAAATAGCCCTTGTTGAGAAAGAATTTGCTCAAGACAAAAAATTAAAAGATAGTGCTGATAGGTTCACAACAGTAAGGAAGGAAATTAAATCGATAGGTTTGAAGAACACTTTAATAAAATATCCTACGGAGATTACAAAACCATTGACGAAAACATACCCGGGCAAGCATAAAGAGAAAAAGAAATATGTACGCAAGCAATCTAATATCAGAATGCATAATGAATCAATAAATGACCCGAAGTATAATAGTTCAGATTCAGTCCTAATAAAAGGCAAAGAAAAAAGACCAACAGAAGAGAAAAATAATACTCCTTCATCTGTAAGCGCAGTAAGTAAAAATCTGGAAATTATCACAGTACCATGGAATGATGTTCAATTTCAATATAAAAAGATATTGATTCATTACCGCGACCGTGTGTATAATATGCAAGAAGACAGGTCACAAGCAATATACACTAATGTGGTTTATACATTTGCAAAGAAGCTACCCAAGTTGCAGTTTTTACTACGCGATTCAAATATTTCCTGTTTTCCGCACTTTTCCGTGACGGCAGCGTCAATGTGCCCCACAGCTAT
>JAKSIX010000051.1 GCA_024398595.1 Bacteroidaceae bacterium
GCAGTTTTCAGCACTTTTTTCTGACCATTTTTCAAACAACTAACTTAACACCCTATTATGACAAGAGAAGAATTATACTCGAACATCATCAGAAAGAAATCGTTTCTCTGTGTCGGGCTTGACACGGATATAAAGAAGATACCGCAGCATCTGCTTGGCGGGGAAAATCCCGTTTTCAGTTTCAACAAGGCTATCATCGATGCCACCGCTGACACCTGCATTGCATACAAGCCCAACCTCGCATTCTATGAGGCTGACGGTTGGAAAGGTATGCAGACACTTGAGCGCACAGTCGGATACATACGCTCCAACTACCCTGACATGTTCATCATAGCAGATGCCAAGCGCGGAGACATAGGCAACACCTCCAAGATGTATGCACGCACATTCTTCGAGCAGATGGATTTCGATGCCGTTACCGTAGCCCCGTATATGGGAAGCGACAGTGTTACCCCATTTATAGGATACCCTGACAGATGGGTGGTGCTGCTGGCCCTGACATCGAACAAAGGCTCCGCTGACTTTCAGGACACACTTTCCGACAACGGAGAGAAACTGTATCAGAAAGTCCTGCGCATTTCACGTGATGAATGGGGAGGGAATCCCGACAACATGATGTACGTTGTAGGAGCCACACGTGCAGATATGCTTGCCGGCATCAGACAGATAATACCGGACAATTTCCTTTTGGTACCGGGAATAGGAGCGCAGGGGGGCTCATTGGCAGAAGTATGCAAATATGGTATGAACGGTCACTGCGGCCTGATAGTGAACAGCAGCCGCGCCATACTCTACGCCGACAGTTCGGAGTCATTCGCGGAAGCGGCCCGTGCAGAAGCCATAAAAGTCCGTGACGAGATGGCCGGATATCTGATATAAATTCCTATATTTGTACACTTTATGGATTTCACAGCAAAACAGATAGCAGAATTCCTGCAAGGCGAAGTGGACGGGGACGGGAATGCCGTAGTGAACACATTCGCCAAAATTGAGGAGGGTGTGCCGGGTGCATTGTCATTCCTGTCAAATCCCAAATACACCCAATACATATATTCCACACAGTCAAGTGTAGTTCTGGTAAACAAGGACTTCGTCCCGGAACACACGCTGAATACGACATTGGTCAGGGTGCATAACGCATACGAGAGCATAGCCAAGCTGCTTTCCCTTTACGATTCAATGAAACCCGACAGAAAAGGTATCAGCCCGCTGGCCTCCATCTCAGATAAAGCCACGATAGGCCAGGATGTATATATTGCCCCGTTCGTCACGATTGATGACGGTGCTGTCATAGGGAACGGGACAAAGCTCTATCCGCACGTCACAATAGGGAACAATGTTCAGATAGGCTCAGGCTGCATACTCTACCCTAATGTCACAATATATTACGGATGTCAGATAGGCAACGGCTGCATACTGCACGCCGGATGTGTCATAGGAGCTGACGGTTTCGGATTCGCACCTTCGGCGGACGGCTATGAGAAAATTCCGCAGATAGGTTCAGTACTTATAGAAGACAATGTGGAGATTGGGGCCAACAGTTGTGTGGACCGTTCCACGATGGGGCACACCATAGTACACAAGGGCGTCAAGATTGACAACCTCGTACAGATTGCCCATAACGTCGAAGTCGGTTCAAACACCGTTATCTCAGCCCAGTCCGGCATAGCAGGCTCTACGAAGGTAGGTTCCCGGTGTATGTTCGGCGGTCAGAGCGGAGTAGCCGGCCACCTGAAAATCGGAGACAAAGTCAATCTGTGCGCACAGACCGGTGTTCTCGGCAACATCAAGTCCGGCACCACATTGATGGGAACCCCTGCCATTGGCCATTTTCATTACATAAAGTCATACGCAATTTACAATAGATTGCCCGACATCAGCAATGAATTGGATGCCCTCAGGAAAGAAGTCGCCGCTCTCAAATCCCAACTTGCAAACAGACAGTGAGTATAATGGACAGACAACTGACACTTAAAGACAGCTTCCAGCTGTGTGGCAAAGGTCTGCACACCGGACTGGAACTGACAGTGACGTTCAGGCCGGCACCTGCCGGTTACGGATACAGAATCCGGCGGACCGATTTGAGCGGACAGCCCATAATAGATGCTTTAGCTGAAAATGTTCAGGAAACCACACGCGGAACAGTACTCGCCAAAGACAATGCGAAAGTCAGCACCATAGAACATGCGATGGCTGCCCTGTATTCCGCCGGCATAGACAACTGCCACATCGAAGTGAACGGTCCCGAATTCCCCATTCTCGACGGAAGCGCATCATACTATGTGGAGAATATCGGCAAAGTCGGCATCGCTGAGCAGGATGCTCCAAAAGACTACTACATTGTCAAATCAAAAATTGGAATAGAGGATAAGGCCACAGGCTCTTCCATTACCATTCTGCCGGATGACAGATTCAGTGCCGACGTACTCATTTCATTTCAGTCAGACATACTGGGGGAGCAGAAAGCGTCCATAGACAATCTCAAGGATTTCCCGACAAGTCTTGCCGGCAGCCGCACCTTCGTTTTCGTAAGAGAGATTGAACCGCTGTTGGGAGCAGGGCTCATCAAAGGTGGAGATTTGGACAATGCCATTGTCATTTACGACAGGGAAATGCCACAGGAACGGCTTGACAGGATTTCCGAAACGATGAAAGTACAGAAGACCGATGCCACGAAACCCGGATACATAATGCACCGTCCTCTCACCTGGCCCAACGAGCCGGCACGCCACAAGCTTCTGGACCTCATCGGAGATCTCGCACTTATAGGGAAACCAGTTAAAGGGCGTATCATAGCCGTACGTCCCGGACACACCATAAACAACAGATTCGCCAGAATTCTGCGCGAAAACATTATGAAACAATATTAATTCAACATCAGAAAAGATGATAAGTCCGTTAGCATACGTCAACCCTGAGGCACAAATTGGAGAGAACGTTGAGATAGGCCCGTTCTGCTACATTGACAAAGGTGTTGTAATCGGCGACAACTGTGAGTTGATGCCACACGCCACAGTATTGTATGGAACGACAATGGGAAAAGGTAATCAGGTATTCCCGGGAGCTGTCATAGGTGCAATACCCCAGGATCTTAAATTCCAGGGAGAGGACACCACCCTCATCATAGGTGACAACAACCGTATCCGTGAAAATGTCACCCTCAATAGAGGTACAGCCTCAAAAGGCACCACCATCATAGGTTCAGGCAATCTGCTTATGGAAGGTGTCCATGTGGCACACGACTGCGTCATAGGCAGCAACTGCATATTAGGCAATCAGACTAAAATTGCCGGGGAAGTCGTCATTGACGATTTCGCCACACTCAGTTCAACCGTTCTGGTTCACCAGTTCTGCCACATCGGCAGTTACGTGATGGTACGCGGCGGCAGCCTGTGTCCGAAAGATATTCCTCCCTACATAATGGCAGCAAAGGAACCGCTTGCATTTATGGGACTGAACCTCGTAGGTCTGAAGCGCAGAGGTTTTGACGAAGAAAAGATTGCCAGAATTCACTCGGCATACAGGACTGTCTATCTGAGCAAGATGAACGTGACCCAGGCCATCACTGCCCTCAAGCAGGACAGCATAGCGGAATACCCGGA
The DNA here is from genome assembly GCA_024398595.1 of Bacteroidaceae bacterium. Lineage (GTDB taxonomy): Bacteria > Bacteroidota > Bacteroidia > Bacteroidales > Bacteroidaceae > Colenecus. The sequence continues at coordinate 3,603 of JAKSIX010000051.1, forward strand.
GATACAGTACATCATCAGTTTCGTAGAACACTCGGAAAGAGGCATCATAAGGAATTAATTGAACCACAAACACCTATAGCAATATGACCTACAGATTTATGCTGGTCTCTGACGAAATGGACGATTTCTTCAGAGAGATTAAAATCGATTCAGAAGCCACATTCCTTGATTTTCACAAAGCAATCCTGGCAGCAGTATCATATCCGGACGACCAGATGACATCGTTCTTCATCTGCGAGGACAACTGGGAGAAAAACGAGGAAATAACCCTTGAGGAAATGGACACACGTTCGGACGAGGACAGCTGGGTAATGGGCTCGACGCGTATAAGCGAATTCGTCGAAGATGAGGGGCAACGTCTGCTCTATGTCTTTGACCCGCTGGCAGAGCGTTGTTTCTTCATTGAATTGAAGGAAATAATAACAGGTAGCCGTCAGGCATCACCGGAATGCACCAGAAAAGGTGGAAAAGCTCCAAAGCAGACCATAGATTTCGAGGAACTGGCAAAAACGCAGAGTGTCATTGACACCGGAGAGAATTTCTATGGCGATGATGATTTTGACGATGAAGACCTTGACCGTGACGGATTCGATATGGGCGACGGTGGCCCGGAGACAGTCAGTTTAGACTCTATTGATGACCTCTACTAAGAATCTGGTCATCATATTGGGACCGACCGGTGTGGGAAAGACCGCAACAAGTCTGTCTCTTGCCGGTTATTTTCACAGTCCCATAATATCAGCCGATTCCAGACAGATGTATGCGGATATACCTATAGGCACAGCCGCTCCTACCGCACAGGAACTGAAGGCTGTAAAACACTATTTCATAGGTAATCTCAAGCTTGACCAATACTATAGTGCCGCTATGTACGAGACCGAAGCCATAGCTCTTGTTACAGAGCTTTTCAAGGAGCACGATGTGCTTCTCGTCACAGGCGGTTCAATGATGTACATTGATGCCCTGTGCTATGGCATAGATGACATCCCCACCATTACCCGCGAAGTACGTCAGGCCATAATGGAGCAATACAGGGAACTTGGTCTGGAGGCAATGTCAGAGATACTGCGGCAGAAAGATCCCGAATACTACCGGATTGTTGACCGCAAAAATCCCAAGCGTGTGCTCCACGCGCTTGAGGTCTGTTCCATGACCGGCGGCACATATACATCATTAAGAAAAAGGACAGATGCCAAGCGTCCGTTCAACATCATAAAGATAGGTCTCACCATTCCACGTGAAGAACTCTATATGCGTATAGGACAGCGTGTTGACGACATGATAGCCGCCGGACTTGTTGAAGAGGCACGCAGAGTCCTTCCCTACCGGGGATGCAACTCGCTCAATACTGTAGGATACAAGGAACTGTTCAGCTGGTTTGACGGAGAACTGATGCCGGACGGACAGAAATGGACACTTGAATTCGCCATAGACAAAATCAAGCGAAGTACAAGAATCTACTCCCGCAAGCAGATGACCTGGTTCAAGCGTGACCGGTCAATAAGCTGGTTCGCCCCATCCGATACAGACGCAATAATCGGTCACATACAATCACGGCTCAACTGATATGACAATAAGGCTCTACGACAGGAACAACAGCCAGCGCGACCTGGACAGGATTGTGCAAGTGCTTCAGGACGGCGGTATCATCATCTATCCCACCGACACGGCATACGCCATAGGCTGTCACGCCCTGAAAGAGCGTCCCATCGAGAGAATCTGCCGTATTAAAGGTCTTAATCCATCCAAGCACCTTTTCTCAATAATCTGCTTCGATATGAGCGGAATAAGCCTGTATGCCAAACTTGACAATGCAACCTTCAAACTTATGAAACGCAATCTGCCTGGACCGTTCACATTTGTACTGCCGGCAGGAAACAGACTGCCCAAGATATTCAGCAACCGCAAGGAAGTCGGAATCAGAATACCTGACAACAACATAATACGTGAGATATGCCGCCAGCTTGATGCTCCGATAATGTCCACCACCATACCCTACGATGAAGAAGACGACATCGGCTATCTGACAGACCCGGAACTGATAGCGGAGAAATTCGGAAATGACGTTGACATAATAATTGACGGAGGTGCCGGCGGATTCGAATACTCCACTATAGTAAACTGCCTTGACGGAGAACCGGAGATAACACGACAGGGCAAAGGGATTCTTGATGAAATATGAAATATAAAATACGCAATATGAAAAAGACTGTATTGACATTGGTTATCGCAGGTATGGCATTAAGCGCCAGTGCAGAAATCAGCATCGACGATGTTGTCAGCAACTCTTTCCGGGGAAACAGCGCAAGCTCGTTCACCCCGATGGCTGACGGCGAACACTATCTCATATCCACAGACAAATGCATTATCCGGTATTCCTTCAGGACAGGCGATGCCATTGACACGCTGTTCAACGTTGAAACGGTACGTGGAGCGCGTCTGACCGGTATTGACGGATACATTCTTTCACCGAAGGAAGACAGGATTCTCATCCAGTCAGGGCACAACAGAATATTCCGCAACTCTTTCAGCGCAGATTATTACATACACCACATAGCCAACAACAAAATGGAGCCGCTCTCCGCAGACGGCCCGCAACAGGCCCCCATGTTCTCGCCCGATGGCAATGTCATAGCCTACGTACGTAATGGCAACATTTTCCTGGTAAAACTGCTGTTCAACAATGCCGGGATACAAGTGACAAAGGACGGAGAGGCCGGCAAGATACTCAACGGTGTCCCCGACTGGTGCTACGATGAGGAATTCTCCATCAGCAGCGTCTATGACTTCAGCGCAGACAGCAGGATGCTGGCATTTGTCCGTTTCGACTGCAGCGGTGAAAGCAGATATACGTTACCGGATTTCACATACAGGACCGGAATCACAGAGCCGGAGCAGCAGCTTATGCGCAATCACGATGTGTGGTATCCGGTGGCAGGTGCAGACTACGCTAAAGTATCCGTACATACCTTCGACATCAAGAGTTCTGTGATACGTGACATTCCCGTACAGTCAGAGCCGGGCACATACATACCAAGAATCGCATTTGTCGAAGAAGAGAGCAACCCACTTTTCATATTCACGGTAAACCGCAATCAGAACCGGCTTGACATATACAGTGCAAACCCACGCTCCACCGTGTGCAATATGGTGCTGCGGCGCACAGACGACAGATACATTGAGCCGGAAGAATACCTCAACACGACATTCTACGGTACACAGTTCATTATGGAAAGCGAGCAGGACGGCCACAACCACCTGTACCTGTACAGCACCAACGGCAAACTCATCAGGCAACTGACCAGTGGCGACTGGGATGTACTCAAATTCAACGGTTGGGACCCGAAAACCCAGACACTTTATTACACCGGCAATGAAGGGAATCCCCTGCAATCCGCCATCTACAGAATGGACGGAAAAGGCAGGACACGCAAGCTGTCTTTGCACGATACAGGCAATGCAAGTGCCAGTTTCAGTGCCGGAATGAAATATTACGTAAGCACATGGTCGGATATCAACACGCCACCCGTAATAGCGATATACGACAATACCGGACGACATATACGCACCATTGATGACAACAGTTCCGTTATGGAAAAAGTGCAGGAAGAAGGATTCGTCAAACGGGAGATATTCTCTTTCCAGACATCCTCAGGCACCACACTCTACGGCTGGATTGTCAAGCCGGCAGATGCCGGCAGCGACAGGAAATACCCTGTTCTCATGTACCAGTACGGAGGCCCGGGGTCAAACGAAGTCATCGATGAATGGTACAGCGGATTCTATTCCGGAGGCTCACTTGAGAACTGGCTCCTTCAGGACGGCATCATCACGGTATGCGTTGACGGACGCGGTACCGGACGGCGTGGCTCAGACTTCAAGAAACAGACATATCTGAATCTCGGCATAATGGAGAGCGACGATCAGATTGAGGCAGCAAAGTACATATCAGCACTTCCATACGTTGATAAAGACAGGATAGCCATCTGGGGCTGGAGCTACGGAGGCTACAACACACTAATGTCAATGAGTCAGGGCACTCCAATATTCAAATGCGGGATTGCTGTAGCCCCGGTTACAGACTGGCGTTTCTACGATGCGACATACACCGAGCGTTTTATGCGAACCCCCGGTCAGAATGGCACAGGTTACGATGCAGCATCTGCCATCAACAGAATTGACCAGTTGCATGGCCGTCTGCTCATTGTACACGGTCTTGTCGATGACAACGTGTTCTTCTCAAACACAAACAGCTACATCACCGCACTTGTCGGAAGAGGCATACAGTTCGATATGCACGTCTATCCCAACAAGGAGCACAGTCTGACAGGCCAAAGCACACGCAAGCACCTGTTTCTTAAAATAAAGGACTTCCTTGACACAAATCTGAAATAGTCCCTACCGGAACAGCAGGAAAATGGAAGGAACTTTCGGAAGTTCCACCTTGTGACGTTTCCATTCCTGCACAGTCCGCGTAATGACACTCCCGTCAGTACACGTAAGATTGGACGCAACACATACTCGTGTTTCGGGACGGCACGCGCCCAACAGATCCGCCAGCAACTTATTGTTGCGGTATGGAGTCTCTATGAATATCTGGGTCTGATTCTCACCGTACGCACGCTGTTCCAGTTGCCTTATGCGTTTCAAACGTTCCGGCTGTTCCACAGGCAGATAACCGTTGAACGCAAAACTCTGTCCGTTGAATCCGGATGCCATCACCGAGAGAATAATGCTGGATGGCCCGACCAGAGGTACGACTTTGAGTTTTTTCCGTTGCGCTATGGCAACGACATCGGCACCCGGATCGGCTACAGCCGGACAGCCCGCCTCCGACATCACTCCCATCGGCACACCGGACTCCAAAGGGACGAGCATACCGTCAATCTCTTCCTGCCGCGTATGTTCATTGAGCGTATAGAATGTCAGCGAATCAATGTCTATGCTACGCTCAACGGCTTTCAGGAAACGCCTTGCCGTTCGCACATCCTCAACGATGAAATGCCTGATTCCAAGAATAACGTCTCTGTTGTAGGCAGGCAACACCTTATTGATGTCAGTATCGCCCAAAAGGGTCGGTATAAGATAAAGAGCTGTTTCCATAATCAGCGGAAATGCAAGTCCGAATAACGGCGGACTCCCCCGAAATAATACTTCCACAAGATGCTGAAACCGGCAATCTCAGAAATGTCGCGGCAAGTGGATGCCGAAAGGTTCCCGCGCCGGCTGTCATCGAACGAATGCCTCAGTCTCCTGAATTCCCTACGCGCCCTCAGCACCGCACCGGCATCCCTGAACTTCAGCTGAAGCACAAACATCAGCATTGCCATATTATCCAAAAAGAATCTGACAAGCATCACATTGCCGAGCCTGTCTTCCGGCAGGTTCTTGTACAGCAGCAGCAGATTGTTACGGAAATTGAGAAACGTCTTGTAAGGGTTCTCGCGGTCCAATGTCGCACCGCCTACGTGATATACTACACTCTGCGGCAGACAGACAATCTTCCTTCCCCTGCTTCGCAAGCGCCAGCACAAGTCTATTTCCTCCTGATGCGCGAAGAACCGCCCGTCAAGTCCTCCAGCATTCCAGTAGTCCCGGCTGCGAATCATCAATGCAGCTCCCGTAGCCCAGAAGAGTTCGGAAACATCATCGTACTGCCCACTATCCACCTCTACGGAATTCATAATCCTTCCACGGCAGAACATATATCCCCATTTATCCATATAGCCGCCCGATGCCCCGGCATACTCAAAACAATCCCTACGGTTATAATCAAGCAGCTTGGGCTGTGCGGCAGCCACTTCCGGATGTCCGTCCATATACGCCAGCAACGGTTCTATCCAGCCTTCCGTCACCTCCACATCCGAGTTAAGCAGCAAATAGTATTCCGCCTCAACCTGACGCAAGGCCAGATTGTACCCCTCGGCAAAACCGTAATTTCTGTCAAGCCGTATCTGCCTGATACCGGAGAAATCCCTGCTGACCATTTCCATAGAACCATCCGTAGAAGAATTGTCAGCGACCACAATGCTCACGCCGTCAGCCAATGAGCATTTCATCAGAACCGGCAGGTATTTCCCCAGCATCTCCCGTCCGTTCCAGTTCAGAATGACTATTGCAAGTCTGTCCATCCCAAATCAGTCAATTATTGCCATCAGAGAATCACCGGCAGCATTGAATTCTCCAAGCCGGACCTTCTTTATGCTGTTCTCAGGAACCGTCAGGTCTCCTGTCTCCACCCTTATGTAGTTCTCCGTAAAACCGCGTGCAGGACACCCTCTCTTCGGTTTCTCGAAAAGAACAAGCGCCTCACAGCCGATATGCGACCGGTAAAAGGCGTGCGTCTTTTCCGCAGAAAGTTCCAGCAGCCGGCTACTACGGATATGTTTCTCCTGAGGCGTGACGGAATGCGGGATTCCCAAAGCTGCCGTTCCGGGACGTTCCGAGTAGCTGAACACGTGCAACTGCGATACCTCAAGCGACTTCAGGAAACTGTACGAGTCCTCAAAGAACTCATCCGTCTCGCCTCTCATTCCGACTATCACATCCACTCCTATGAACGCATCAGGCATAACATTCCTAATACGCGCAACCTTTGCCGCGAACACATCGCGTGTATATCGGCGGTGCATCAGCTTGAGGACATTGTCCGAACCGCTCTGCAGAGGAATATGGAAATGCGGCATAAACGCCCTTGATTCAGCAACATAATCTATCACCTCGTCCGTAAGCAGATTAGGCTCTATCGATGAGATACGGTAACGCGATATTCCACGGACACCGTCCAGCGCACGTACCAGCCCATAAAAGCTTTCTCCTGTACTCTTACCGAAATCACCTATATTGACACCCGTAATTACAATCTCATGCGCACCTTCCGCTGCTGCCTGCTCAGCCTGCACCACCAGACTTTCTACCGACGCATTGCGGCTATGGCCTCTTGCGTATGGAACCGTGCAATACGTGCAATAGTAATCACATCCGTCCTGAACTTTCAGGAAGAAACGCGTCCTGTCACCACGGGAGCACGATGGTACGAAATTCTTTATGTCATTCGTTCCGACCACCTTATGTATGCCATGCTCACGCTTGATAAGATTATTCAGATTCTCCAGCACCTCACCCTTCCGGTCCTGTCCCAGCACGATATCCACTCCCGGGATTGCAGCGACCACCTCAGGCTGCAACTGTCCATAACAGCCTGTCACCACGATATAAGCCGTAGGATTCTGCCTTGCAATCTTATGGATAGCCTGACGGCATTTCCTGTCGGCGACCTCTGTCACCGAACAGGTATTGATGACACAGATATCAGCCTGCTCACCTCTCCTCACAGCAGTAACTCCAACCTCGGCTAACTGTCCTGCAATAGTCGAAGTCTCCGAAAAATTCAGCTTGCACCCCAGAGTATAGAAAGCCGCCCTCTTACCCTTCAGATATTCATATTCCATATTTCATCACCTCACAAAGGTACTCTTTTATCCAATACAAATTGGAACTTTACGGGAAATACGTATTACCTTTGCGCCCGGTATAACATCAAAACAGCTATGAAGATAACAAGGATCCTATTGGTCAGCGCTTTGACTATAGTTTCAACATTTCCGGCCATCATTTCCTGCAGCAACAGCGAAGATACACCATACAATCCCACAGAACGCTATGAATACGAAATAGTAAAGAACTCTCTACAGACATACACTATAAGTCAGGTCATTGAAAATCTCGGAAAGTCAATGCCGATAAACCTGGACGATATTGAGCTGCCGCAGATGCCGCAGTTGCCCGGTATGCCAAGCCTTTCAGAAATGTCGTTTGACAATCTCGACGAACTGCTTCCCTTCCTGAAGCTTTTGATTGGCAAAATCGGCAACATTGAGGAGATTATGGCAGACAACACGGACTATTCAACCTGTGTGATGAGATTCAAGAGCATTGACACCAAAGGCAACCCAATCTGGCTGTCCGGACGTCTGTATTTCAAGAGAGACAGCCAAGGCAACTTCGTAGTGCCTAATCACGTAGTTCTCGCCAACCACTATACGATATGCAGCAATGCGCAGACTTCGTCAGCTGAAATAGGCCTTTACGGTATAATGGCACACAACGATGCACTCGTAGTTGCGCCGGATTATTTAGGCTACGGAGAGACCGTAAGCAAGGATCACCCATACTGCATACCTGACGTCACCGCAAGAAACACCCTTGATATGGTACGTGCCGCAAGACAGTACTTCAATGACAACGGTATCAGAGAAATCGGAACCCTCCCGTTATACAACATAGGCTACTCACAGGGAGGAATATCCGCACTTGCCGTAGCCAAATACATCCAGACTGACGCACAGGCTAAAAAAGAATTCACACTTGCCAACACGTATTGCGGCGGTGGTCCGTACTGTATGCCGCGCATATACAAGGATAACATCGAGAGTAACACACTGGCCTATCCCATAATAACACCTATGATAATAATCGGATTCAAGGATTATTTCCCTGACCTTATCAATCTGGACTACAAGGATTATTTCTCCGATGCGATAAACAAAGCCGGAATCATTGACTATATCAGGAAAAAAAGCAACACAGATTTTGAAATAATGGACTCTATCGCCAAAGTGATTGAGCCACTGCCATCGGAAGGACTCGAAATAGGCATAACTGTACGGACTTCAGATGTAGTCAGCGAGGAAACCTTCAGACAAGGCAGTGATATTTACAAAAACATTCTCAAAGCCACAGAAATATGTGACATGACGGTCAACTGGACACCGGAGAGTCATGTGCATTTTATGCACTCCAAATACGACGAGTGGGTCAATTATTTCAACTTCGAAGCGGCGCAGGAAGCCTTCGGCGACAACCCGAATACATATTTTGAAACCATAGACCCACTGTTTTTTCCTGAGATTTTGGGAAAGCACATGCTCACAGGCCTGATCTACTTTGCCAGAACATTCTGCGGAGAATATATGAAAGTCTACGACAAGGATGGCAACGTGACCGATTGATTACTAGTATAAAAAAAGCAGGGTGACTTTTACTGGTCACCCTGCTTTTTATATATCAACTGATAATTTATTCGGCGCTTTCCTCAGCCTTTACTTCAAACGGGACCTCAACCTTGACATCCCTATGAAGAGTAACAACAGCCTTGTATGAACCGACAGCCTTTACAGCCTCAACTGCAATGGCCTTACGATCAATCTCATAACCGAGCTTTGCCAGTTCCTCTGCAATCTGAGCACTGCCTACGCCACCGAAAATGACGCCATTCTCATTGACCTTGGCACTGATTGTCAGAGCAACGCCTTCCAGTTTCTTACCGAGAGTCTCGGCATCAGCCTTGATTTTTGCAAGCTTGTGGGCACGCTGACGCTGGTTTTCAGCCAGAACCTTCTTTGCAGACTCAGTGGCAACAATTGCCATACCGTTAGGAATAAGATAATTACGGCCGTAACCATCCTTAACCTTTACAATATCATCCTTGTAACCCAAATTGGCTACATCTTGTTTCAAGATAACTTCCATTTTCGATTCAGTTTTAAAGGGTTACTTCATCATATCGGTCACGTATGGCAGAAGTGCAAGGTGACGGGCTCTCTTGACAGCCTGAGCTACACGGCGCTGGAACTTCAGAGAAGTACCTGTGATACGGCGCGGCAGAATCTTGCCCTGCTCATTCAAAAATCTCTTAAGGAATTCAGGATCCTTATAATCAATGTACTTGATACCTGCCTTCTTGAAACGGCAATACTTCTTCTTCTTGACATCTACTGTCTGAGGTGCCAGATATCTGATTTCTGATGTTGACTCTGCCATAATTATGCCTCCTCTACTTTAGATTGTCTCAAACTTCTTCTTCTGATAGCGTACTCGGCGGCGAACTTATCCTGCTTCACTGTTATGAAACGGATAATGCGCTCATCGCGACGGAAGTTAACCTCCAGTTTTGCAATTGTATCGGGCTCGGCATCGAACTCGATAAGCTCATAGAAACCTGTGGATTTCTTCTCAATAGGATAGGCAAGCTTGCGCATACCCCAACTCTCTTCATTGACAATCGCTGCGCCATTGGCAGTCAGAATGCCTTTGAATTTCTCTACCGTTTCCTTCATCTGAGCATCAGACAAAACGGGAGTCATAATGAAAACGGTCTCGTAATGATTCATACTGTTTTTTGTTAATAAATTAGGTTTGCATTATTTGCGGGTGCAAAGATATAAAAAAATCTATTCAAAACATATTTATATAGCAAGCCTACAAGTTTTAATGGCAAATTTTCTTTTCTTAAAATATTTATTGCTTACTTTGCAAATGACATAGTTATGCTGATTAATAAAATAAAACATAAAGACGATGGATTCATTTAAAAAGTATCTCGGTGCGATTCTGGTAATCATTGCGGCAATCATACTTATTTGCAGTTTCTTCTTCGGATGGAACAATTACAATTTCGTTCAAATAGGTGCCATGGTAATTATGATTGCAGGTGTAGTTCTGTATATCATATCCAACAAGAAAAACTGAGTATACACTAACGCACACATCAATCCCCGGCAAGAGTTATCCTGCTGGGGATTGCCGTTTTCGGCGGCTACCTACTATTATTATGCGGCCACCTGCTCTCCCACTTGCCCGTTCCGCGAATGCGGATGTTCTGTTCCCTGAGTGTGCGCACCCTAACCCATAAAGTTCCGTCAGTCAGGCATTCCGCGCAGGCACGAGTCCACCCGAGAGTG
>JAKSIX010000052.1 GCA_024398595.1 Bacteroidaceae bacterium
ACATATTAAAGACGAATTAAAAAGCCATTCCGCAACACACAAATTGGAATTTATCTGTGTAAATATAACGAAACTACAGCAAACTATATTTGTCCTCCTCTCCTTTGTGATTGTAGTACCGGCATACTTCGCAGAGACCGCAGGATGGGCATTTCGGGTTGCGGGCTGTGCAGGTGTAGCGGCCGTGGAGAATCAGCCAGTGGTGTGCGGTAGAGAGCAAGTCCCGGGGAAAATACCGTACGAGTTCGTTTTCGACGCTGAGCGGGGTGGTGCAGCGGTCTGGAACAAGGCCTATTCTGTGGCTGACGCGGAATACGTGCGTATCAACCGGCATGGCCTGACCGCCGAAGGCTACCGCTTCCATGACATTGGCGGTCTTTCTGCCCACTCCGGGAAGGGTGGTGAGTTCTTCCATTGTATGGGGAATCACTCCGCCGAAGCGTTCTGTCACCTGCCGGGCCATTTCAGCCAGATGAGCGGCTTTGGAATTGGGGTAGGAGATGCTGCTGATGTACTGCAGAATGTCATCGGCACTGGCCTGAGCCATATCGCGTACTGTCGGATACTTGCGGAACAATGCGGGAGTGACCATATTCACGCGCTTGTCCGTACACTGCGCTGACAGCATTACGGCTACAAGAAGCTCGTACTCGGATGTGAAATTGAGTTCGGACTTTGCAACGGGGATGGCTTTCTGGAAATACTCAATGCATTTTCCATAAAGCTCCGCCTTTTTCATTTCACTCTGTGGAAATGCAACTTAGTTGGCCGCTTCGAATTCGCGGAGGAAACGTACGTCGTTTTCGGAGAACATACGCAGATCCTTTACCTGATATTTCAGGTTGGTGATACGTTCTATTCCCATTCCGAGGGCGAAACCTGTATATTCCTTGCTGTCAATGCCGTTCAGTTCGAGAACGTTCGGATGTACCATTCCGCATCCCAGAATCTCAACCCATCCTGTTCCCTTGCAGAAAGGACAGCCTTTTCCACCGCAGATGTTGCAGCTGATGTCCATCTCGGCACTTGGCTCTGTGAACGGGAAGTAGCTTGGACGGAGGCGTATCTTTGTGTCAGGTCCGAACATTTCCTGTGCAAAATACAGGAGTACCTGCTTCAGGTCTGCGAAGCTGACGTTCCTGTCAACGTACAATGCCTCAACCTGATGGAAGAAACAGTGTGCGCGGTAGCTGATAGCCTCATTACGGTATACGCGTCCGGGGCAGATAATGCGGATAGGGGGCTGAGCGTGCTCCATGACACGGCTCTGCACTGATGACGTGTGTGTGCGGAGTATGATATCAGGGTGTGATTCGATGAAGAATGTGTCCTGCATATCTCTTGCAGGATGATCCTCTGCGAAATTCATTGCTGAGAATACGTGCCAGTCATCCTCAACTTCGGGACCGTCGGCCAATACAAATCCGAGACGTGAGAAAATTCCGATTATCTCGTTGCGTACAATGTTCAACGGATGACGCGTGCCAAGTTCAATGGGATAGGCCGAACGGGTGAGATCTGGTTTGCTGTCAGCTTCAACCTGTTCCTCGAAACGTGCCTTGAGCTCATTGATCTTGTCTGTGGCTCTGGTCTTGAGCAGATTGACCTTCATACCGACCTCCTTCTTCATTTCAGCCGGTACGGAGCGGAAGTCCGCCATCAAATCATTAACGATGCCTTTTTTACTGAGATACTTTATTCTGAGCTGCTCAAGCTCTTCCATATTTTTTGCTTTAAGCTCTTCTATCTCTTTAAGTAACCCGTCAATCCTGTCAATCATAATACCATTATTAATTTTTACGAAGTGCAAAATTAGCAAAAACTCAAAAACTTGAGCTAATTTCGCGCTTGAAATGAATGTGATAGAGAATTGCCCGATGAAAGGGCGGAATACGTTCGGTATAGAGGTTTCCGCCGATACATTGATGGAGTTCAGCAGTGAAAATGAACTGCATAACTGCCTGTCGGTGTCAAAGCATCCTGTGATGGTAATAGGTTCCGGCAGCAATCTGCTGTTTATGGGCGACTATCATGGCACGATACTGCATTCTGCCATCAAGGGTATTGATGTCATTGAAGATACCCGGGAGTACGTGCTTGTAAGAGTGGGATCCGGTATGATATGGGATGATTTCGCGGCCTATTGCGCTGATATGGGCTGGTGGGGTGCTGAGAACCTTACTGCCGTTCCGGGTGAGGTCGGGGCGAGTGCCGTACAGAATATCGGAGCGTATGGCGTTGAAGTGTGCGATATAATCAGTGAAGTAAGGGCTATGTCCGTATCAGGCGGTTCAATACGTACATTTGCGTGCGGGGAATGCGGGTACGGGTATCGTACCAGCATATTCAAGTCTGATCTGAAAGGACAGTATGTGGTTACATCGGTAGTATATCGCCTGAAGAAGCAGGCTTCGCCGAAGTTGGAATACGGCGCGTTAAGACAGACCGTTGGGCGTATGGGCGGTGTGTCTCTGCATAATATCCGTGCCGCAGTCAGACAGATCCGTGAATCCAAGCTTCCGGATCCGGCCGTGCTTGGAAATGCGGGAAGCTTTTTCATTAATCCTGTCATATCGGACAGTCATTATAGGGAAATCATGAGCAGATATTCCGATGTGCCTTCATATCCGTCAGATGGTGATATGTGTAAGGTTCCGGCTGGCTGGCTTATTGAAAAATGCGGATGGAAAGGGCGGTCTTTGGGGTCTGCTGCCGTACATGACAGACAGGCTCTGGTGCTGGTGAACAAGGGCGGAGCTACCGGACACGACATCAAGGCTCTGGCGGATGCGATAATAGCCGATGTCAGAGACCGGTTCGGTATAGAACTCAAGACCGAGGTCAATTATATTTCATGATGAAACTGACGTTTTTAGGAACAGGAACATCTATAGGCGTTCCGGAAATGCTTTGCGGATGCCCTGTCTGTATGTCAAGAGACGCGAAGGACAAGCGTCTGAGATCATCCCTGCTGATAGAGACGGAAGAAAGCAATCTGCTGATTGACTGCGGACCTGATTTCAGGGAGCAGGTGCTCAGATATGATGTCAGGCGTATTGACGGGGTGCTGGTTACGCACGAACATTACGATCACGTGGGGGGCATAGATGATTTGCGACCTTTCTGTGCGGATTCAGATGTGCCTGTATATGCGGAGCGTATGGTGATTGAACATCTTATGGAACGTATTCCATATTGTTTTGGAAATAACAAGTATCCGGGTACGCCATCCCTCAAGCTGATGGAAATAAGTCCGGATACATCGTTTTCGGCGGGAAATATTGACGTAATGCCCATACGTGTGATGCACGGCAAACTCCCGATTATGGGCTTCCGTATAGGCAGAATGGCGTATATCACTGATATGAAAAGCATCCCTGAGGATGAAATGCGTCATTTGAATGATTTGGACGTGCTGATAGTGAATGCCCTTCATACGAAGGAACATCCGACTCACCAGAATGTTATGCAGGCTGTCGGATTCGCTGAACGGATAGGGGCTGAACGGACATTTTTCATACACATGAGCCATAGGGTCGGCCTGCACGCGGTGGTAGATGAGAAACTGCCACAATCAATGCATTTTGCCTACGATGGACTTCAGCTTATTGTCTGACCTGTTTTACTGTTGACTGTAAGGTAGTCAATATCGTGCGCTTCATTTCCATAATGCGCTGATCGGTCATATCCATACGGTTGGGGGTGAATGTCTTTTTATACCTGCATTTCGTCAGCTTGATGTGCTTGACAGGTCTTGCCGCAATATCGGCTACAGGTCCTTCGATGTTTACTCCCAAACGTATCGGGAAAGGCGTATCTGTGATTGATATGTGGTATTTGCAGTCAAAATCTTCGTCTATATTGTGCCGCCCGGCTATGACTGCGCTGTATCTGTCCATGTGGATGAGGAACGGGAACAATTCAACTCTGTCACGCATTACCTGAAGCTCAACAGACAGACTGTCAATCCTGTTCTCGGCCTTTTTGCTCATCATCAGTTTCTTCTTGATGTTGTTGAAGACTTCATTGTCCATAACCTTCAGGTCTTTCGCTTCAATTGCTGTGGCACCGATCAGAGTCGGTATCTTTGGGGCGTAGTTCCCGTAGAGGTCCGTCTCTATGGCAAGATGGAATTGTGCTTTCCCGTCAAATGATTTCAACATGGGAACTACAGTATCCACCGATGGAATGAGATCAATCAGTTCGTGAATGTCAATGTCCAGCAGATGGAAATCTATGGCGGTGTGAAGATTGTCAGGATCGGGTGATCTGTAAATCGCTGTCAGCTGCATTCTGGCGGCATCGGATGAGAATCCCAGTTCCTGAAGTAACAGTACTCCGTCTTTTATTGTCATATCACCTCCCAGATTATAGAATTTGTGCCGTTCAAAATCCATTTCTTTAATTGTGGTGTTGAACGTCATATTCATCCTCTCAGGGACAAGAAACGGTTCTGCTATGGCTGAATCGGAAGGCTGCGGCATCTCGCCCGGTTCTGGAGTGGCCGGTTCCAGATTTGTATCGTCACGGCCGTATCCGTTGATGAACCCGAGCAATTCGTCCATATCGGTATGGCCGGATAACAGATTGAGAGTACCTTCCATATCTCCTCTCTTTTCTACGAATGCATCAATGTCACGTACATTCCCTGATATTGACAAATCTGAATTTCCGAACAGTACGTAACTGTCTGATATGTGGAATTCTCCGAGTGAGTAGTCGAATGTGATTGATGGTATGGAGAGCGGGACTTCCATATTGTCAAGTGAGGCGTGTCTGACATCTGCGGATAATTCGGGCTTCCATCGCAGGATGAATTCCTGTCTTGTGGTGTCTAACTTTGCATTTGCATGGAGTCTGACAGCTCCAGTGTGGGCTTCTATATTGTTCTTCAATGTGGCGGACAGCGTGTCATAGCTGAGTGAAAAGTTCAGCCTGTGATTGTCATTCTCTATGGCAGACAGGGTATATCCCCCGGATACATTGATGTCACCGAGACGTGCGCTTATTGTGTCAAACGCAGCTTCAACTCCGTTAAGGTGTACATTTGCCTGAATCATTCTTTCCGTTGCGGCTGTGTCAAGAACATTCCTGCATGACACATCTATTCCGGCACTTGAGACAGAGGCTTTTACCGGACTTTCCGACATTATGTCCGCACAGATGCCGCTTGCCACTATGTCAGCTTCTATATTCTCTTTTGACGAACTGCCAGGGTAGTGTGCAGTCACGGACAACTGTCCTATTCCGGTTGATATTGAATCATTGACCCGGCCGGAGAATTTGTCTGCCGATATCGTAGCGGTGGTCTTTCCTAAATCGATTCCATCGTCTTTTACAGTAACGCTTCCGTTAACTTTCAGGCTCAGAAGACCTTTTGCCTCGATACCCTCTATGGTGGATCTGACACTCGTGGGAAGCATTGAAAGAACGGTGGCTATATCCAGACTGTTACAGGTGACTGCCGCGTCTGCATTAATCGTGCCTTTTTCCTTCAGCATACATTCGGCATCAATATTCAGTTGCTGTTCATTTACGGACAATGCCGCATCAGCTATTTTGAAGTGATCAAATAACGTGTCGGTCTGAACCGGCACACGTATATCTACAGGCCATCCGTTTATGTATGTCTCTTTACCGGCCTGCAGTGTCAGTGACGTAGATGAAATGACCGGGACAGTGGAGATTGAAGCACCGCTCTTTGCGCATAATGCTGACAAATCCAACTCATTGGCATAGGTCTCTATCGGTGAGCCTCCCTCTGTACGGAAGCTTAACCCTTTCGTGTTTACCGATAGATTCGCTGTTCCATCGGTGTCGGGAATATCTATATCTGTATCACAGCTTAAACCTATATTATCTGATGCCATCCTGAAAGAACCATCGCCGTGTGTGCAGACTTCAACTTTGGCAATATTACCATTGATTACAGCGGATATGATGTCCTGAAAATCATATTTGCCATTGAGATTGACAGATATATCCGACTGGCCGGCGGACGCATCCATTGTGGCGGACCTGAATGAAAATCCGTTGCTTCCGACATTTACCGTGCCGTTTGCTGATTTGTCATTCAGATTGCCACTTACGTTGAATCTGATCTCTGTATTGCCGGATCCGGTTAAGGACATGCCGTCGGAAGTCATAGCCGCTGATGATATGCACACGCTTCCATCACAGAAAACGTCTTTGTCTTTAATTCTGGCTTTACAGAGTACATTCAGCATATCCATATCTACGGATGTGCCGGATCCGGATGACACGTATATCCCGTTTGCATCGAGCCTTATGTCAGTCTTTCCATTGACATCAGGGCTTAGATTGCCGGATACTGTCAGCTTGAGGTTATCTGTACCGGCATCGATTGATTGGCTGAGATCAGTATATTTGATTCTGGCATCCGATATCTCTATACGGTCAAGACAGAAAGACAGGGCTGTGTTCAGAGTGTCCGGCATGGTGAATGCCTCTTTGACTTCTTTTTCATCGTATCCACCGGTACCTTGGAATATATCCATATTGCTGTGACCGCAACTGTCCGTGTATAGCCATGCACTCATCCCGTCAAGATATATTTTTTCGACTTTTATCAGATTTTCTTTTCTGTAGGAATCGAAGTCAATCTGTATAGTCAGATTGTCAAAATGTGCCAATGTGTCTGATGGAAGGGTACATGCAGTATTGTAGGCCGTCACGTCACCAATGCGCAGTCCGAAATAGGGGAATGTCCTGACCAGTGACAGTCTGATATCGCCGACTTCAATCCGGCAGGGAGAGTAGTGCCCAATGGCGTACGCTGTGGTTTCCCTGAGTCCCGAACTGCTGAAAAGCCAGGATAGTGCCCCTAATGCCAGAATCAGCAGCAATATGATTGCGGATAATGTAATTCCTGCAATCTTTATGCTTTTTCTTACAGTACTGTTCATTCGCGCTGGAATGTCCGTTTCTCGTCAGGATCAATCATATTATAGCAGCTCATACGATTGATGGATAGGGAAGTTACTATTAATGTCTCGGTGAATACGCCACTGTCCTGACCGTGATGTGTCATTTTCAACATATCACCGTCAAGTGACCATTCGAATCCGATAGGACTGAATCCGTTCCTAAAACTTTTGCCTGTATGATTGCCGTCGAATTCGTAGGTGTACCCATCTGAGCAGCTCCACGTACCGTATAAATCTGATTCATCGTATTTTATCCCTTTGCTGCATGACGATAGTGCAATCATAACTGTTACTGCGCATACCAGGTATGTGATTGTCGGTTTTCTCATTTCAAAACAACTTTTGATATCATAACGCGAATTTAGTACTTTAGCGGATAACTTGGCTGAATAATCAGTATTTATTCTTTCTCGCCATAAGACGGCAGTCGAATGTGCTTCTTCCTGTATGCTTTACCAACTGTATCTGCAATGCTTTCGCAGAGCAGAAACCGGACATTTCTGCCACTTCGCTGTCCGACAGGAACGAATAGTCGCTTATTTTTCTGATGGCGTATGCCACGCGGCGTGATGCAATGTAGTCGGATGTTGACAGTCCGGTGACACGATGCACTATCTTATATACCCCGGAGCGTTCCATGTTGATGTCCGAACATAATCTTTTGACGGAATATTCCGGATCGGTGAGGTTGGCTTCAAGCAGGGCGTTGACTTGGGAGATGAATTCCGAGTCTCTGTTCATACGTTTTTCCAGAGTGGGATAGATGTAGCCCGTATCCATGATGTTGATGCGTGACGAGCTGTCTGAATGTTCCAGCAGGTTGATGTAATCCGTGAGCCCGGATTCGTGGCAGGTGGAATCTTTCGGCACACTTTTGTAATTTTCCGGCAAGAAAGAAGTCTTGTTCCTGCGTCTTTTTCTTGACAGACAGATGTTGAATACCAGAATAACCGCGTTAAGCAATGTGAGTGATGTGATTCCTATCGGCAGAAACACCATAGGAACGTAAAGCTGATGTCCTTTTTCCATTTTTGTGGCTTTTAGATTTGAAAAGGGTATTAGTTAATGTTTCTGCAAAAGTAACTTTTTAATTGATGCCAACAATAACTTTGAGTATATTTGCGCAAAATATTATTTCCAATATGTACAGGAACAGGACTTGTGGGGAGCTTCGCATCTCCGATTGCGGAAAGAATGTGACTCTGGCCGGATGGGTTCAGAGAATCCGTAAAATGGGTGGTATGACATTTGTTGATCTGCGTGACCGTTATGGCATTACCCAACTCGTGTTTGATGAACAGAAAGATGCCGGTCTGTGTGACCAGGCTAACCGTATAGGCCGTGAATTCGTAATACAGGTGAAGGGCCTGGTCAGCGAACGTTCCAGCAAGAATCCCAAGATGCCTACGGGTGATATTGAGATAATCGTGTCGGAAATGAATATCGTCAATGCGGCCTTGACTCCACCTTTTACAATTGAGGATGAGAGCGATGGCGGTGACGATATAAGAATGAAGTTCAGATACCTAGACCTGCGCAGAAGTTGTGTACGCAAGAATCTGGAACTTCGCCACAAGATGGTGATGGAAATAAGGAAATTCCTCGATGACAGAAATTTCCTTGAGGTGGAGACACCGATTCTGATTAATTCCACTCCTGAGGGCGCACGTGACTTTGTGGTTCCGTCCAGAATGAACCCGGGCCAGTTCTATGCTCTTCCGCAGAGCCCGCAGATATTGAAGCAGCTGCTTATGGTATCAGGCTTTGACCGCTATTTCCAGATTGCCAAGTGTTTCCGCGATGAGGATTTGCGGGCCGACCGTCAGCCTGAGTTCACGCAGATTGACTGTGAGATGTCGTTCGTTGAGCAGGAGGATATATTGGAGGTGTTTGAGGCTATGGCGAAACATCTGTTCAAGACTATTCTTGGAATTGATATGTCTGAGCCGTTCCCGCGTATGACCTGGCAGGATGCTATGAAGTTTTATGGTTCGGACAAGCCTGACGTACGTTTTGATATGCGCTTCGTTGAGTTGATGGATATTATGAAGGGCAGCGGATTCAGCGTATTTGACGATGCAGCATACATAGGCGGTATATGCGCCAAGGGTGCCGCGTCATACACCAGAAAGCAGTTGGATCAGCTGACTGAGTATGTGAAGCGTCCGCAGATTGGGGCAAAGGGAATGGTGTATGCCCGTATTGAAGAAGATGGTACGGTGAAATCGAGTGTTGACAAGTTCTATACGCAGGATGTGCTTCAGAAGATGAAGTCAGCCTTTGCCGCAGAGCCGGGTGACCTGATACTTATTCTCAGCGGTGGCAATGCGATGAAAACGCGCAAACAGCTCTCGGAACTCCGTCTTGAAGTGGCACGCCAGCTCGGACTGCGTGACAGGAACAGGTTTGCCTGCCTGTGGGTGATTGATTTCCCTATGTACGAGTGGAGCGAGGAGGAAAATCGTCTGATGGCTATGCATCATCCGTTTACCAGCCCGAAACCGGAGGATGTACCGTTGCTTGATACTGATCCGGAGAGTGTACGTGCGAATGCGTACGATATGGTGATAAACGGCATTGAGGTCGGAGGAGGCTCAATAAGAATCCACGACAGCAAACGGCAGGCTACAATATTCAAGGTGCTCGGGTTTACTCCGGAGCAGGCGCAGGAAAAGTTCGGATTCCTGATGAATGCGTTCAAATACGGTGCGCCGCCTCACGGAGGTCTTGCTTTCGGTCTGGACAGATTCGTCAGTATCTTTGCCGGTTTGGACAGTATCCGTGACTGTATAGCGTTCCCGAAGAACAATTCAGGACGTGATGTCATGCTGGATGCTCCAGGTCAGCTTGATCAGACTCAGTTTGATGAGCTGCACCTTAGAGTGAATCTGCCGTAATGAGAAGACTGCTGGTATTTGTAGTTGCAGTAAATCTGCTGTCTGCCGTAATCTCAGCGCAAAGTGCATCGTCCGGTATTACAGGACGTGTCAGGAGCGGTGAGGATTATCTGGAGGCAGTCAATGTGCAGCTTGATGATGTCAGTCATGGCGGTGGCAATGGCACTATAACAAACAAATTTGGCGTTTACTCCTTTTCGGGATTGAGACCTGGCACATACGGTGTGTCATTCAGTTGCGTAGGTTATAAAACGGTACGTAAAAACGATATCGTAATATCGTTGGGTGAGGAATATACGCTTGATGTCGAGCTTATACCCGATGACAATGTTCTGGACGCTGTTGATATTACCGCAGAATACACACATTTCAACGATACAAAGACAGGGCAGACATACAGCATACGCAATGACAGGCTTGAGTTGCTGCCTTCAATTGACCGTAGTCTGCTGGACTATACAAGACTTTCCATATACAGCGGTACATCAAATTCCATGGCCGGCAGGGACGGGCGTATGACCGTACTTAACATAGATGGCGCCGCATTGAGCAATTCATTCGGACTTTCTTCCAATCTGCCGGGTGGCGGTAATCCGGTGTCGGTAGATGCCATTGATGAAGTTCAGGTCGTAATAGCCCCATACGATGTCCGTCAGAGTAATTTTACGGGAGGCGGTATAAATGCTGTCACCAAGTCAGGTACCAATATTTTCAAGGCAACGGCCTATACATACCAGAGTAATGCATATTTCCGTGGCAACAGTGTGGCCGGCAACAGCCTCGGAGAACGCAAGAAGAATTCCAAATCGGTGTATGGCATAACTGTGGGCGGTCCTATGCTGCGTGACAGGTTGTTCTTTTTTGTCAATGCCGAGCTTGAGACCAGACCGGGGCCTATTTCCGAATGGAGATTGTCGGACAATGGTATAGCCGATGGTGCTGCTATGACGAGCCGTGTGACTGAGTCGGATATGGACAGATTTTCCAATGCTCTTTCCAAATATGGATATGATGCCGGTAATACCAATCTGGATGCCGGAGGACTTACAAACGGCAAGGTACTGGCACGTATTGACTGGAACATATCGGACGTACATAATCTGATGGTCCGGTATAATTATACGGTCAACAGCGAATGGTGCGCTCCTGACCCGGATTTTACTGTAGGAATGGGAACTGCATCCGCCAGAATATCGATGAATTCGTATGCTTTCCGCAACAACTGCTATAAGTTGCGCGATGTGGCGTGGTCGGCAGTTGCTGAGCTCAACAGCAATTTCAGCCACTTGAGCAATCATCTGCTTCTTACGGCTTCAATGGTCGGTAATGACCGGACATCAGAATCAGCCCCGTTCCCGCATGTGGATATAATGAAAGACGGCGATGCCTTTATGAGCGGTGGATACGAGCTTTGCTCATACGGTACCGGTAACAGGATGCATTCATATAACATCAGTGATTATATCAGCCGTACAGTGCTGCACAGTACGTTGACTGCCGGTATAGGCTATGAGTATCAGAGGGTCGCCACGAATTACATGACTTTTGCCAACGGGTATTACAAGTATGCGTCATTGGAGGATTTTGAGGAGAACAGGGCTCCGATGGCATTCGGATATACATACGCGTATGATGGCGTAGATGACCCGGCATCGAAAAGCTCAATCGGACAGGGGAGCGCTTTCGTGCAGAGTGAGACAAAAATCGGGCAGAGATTGCGTGTCACATACGGACTCCGCGCCGATCTGACGGGGTTCTATCAACCTGTTCAGACTAACAGAAAGTATTATGAACTGACCTGGAGAGACCACTATATGGCAAAGGATGAACCTGCACCTGAAGGATGGACATCGCCGAGGTTTGATACCGGACGCTGGCCTGATGCCAGTGTAATGCTGTCTCCGCGAGTAGGTTTTAACTGGAAGGTGTTTGGCAAGGAGAGCCTTACGCTGCGTGGAGGTGCCGGACTGTTTGCCGGGCGTATTCCCATGGTGTTCCTTACGAATTTGCCGAACAGTAGCAATACGCTGCAGAATACAGTGGGAATCAGCGATGAAAACGGTATCTCGGGACTGGGCTTTATGCATGATAAGGATGCTCTGAGGCAGTATATGGCAGATAATGATTATCCACTGAATGCTGATAACGGCTTGCCGTTAAAGAATGCGGCAATATGTGGAGTGGATGAGAATTTCAAGCTTCCACAGGTGCTGAAGACTTCTGTGGCGGCAGATTGGATATTGCCTGTCCCATTCCCGGCAATGATAACCGTGGAAGGTATGTACAACAAGGATATCAATGCGGTATATGTCGAAAATCTGAATTTGAGCAACAGAGGCAATTTCAATTCCTTCAACGGCTCTGATGACAGATTGGATTACCGGCGGAGTGTCAGCGGATTGTCATCACCACTACTGTATGACAACGTGACGGGTGGTGCAATGATGCTCTGCAATACAAACCGTGGCTACAGCTGGTCAATAGCGGCTACTGCTCAGGTTGAACCCTTGCGCAATCTTAAAATTGAGGTCTCATATATACATCAGGATGCGAAATCTGTGTCCGATATGAATGCATCGTCCCTATATTCCGCCTGGAAAAAGATGCTGGCTGTCAATGATCCCAATGAAGAGATACTCAGGACATCAGGTTATGTGATACCTGACAGAATACTGGCAGATGTCACATATACCATTGGACACAGTGCCCGTTTCAGCACGTCGGTCGGGTTGTATTATAGCGGAAACAGGACCGGACGCTACAGTTATATGTGCATGAATGATATGAATGGCGACGGTGCCATGAATGATCTCATATATATACCGGCATCGGAGGACGGGATAATATTCGTTGAAAACGGCAAATATACTGCTAAGCAACAGCAGGAAGCTTTCTGGAATTTTGTTTGCAATGACGGATATCTAAGCAGACATAAGGGACAATATGCCGGTGCGAATGATGCTTTGATGCCTTGGCTGAACCGTTTTGATTTGCGCATTGCCGAGACTTTCAGGGTCGGCAGGGTCAGCGACAAGGCCAATTCACACAAGATTCAGATTTCGATGGATTTTGTGAATATAGGTAATCTCCTTTGCGACAGATGGGGCGTACAGCAGACAACGTCGGGATGTAATGACGGCAAAATCCTGAAATTTGCCGGTACGGATCAGGAAGGACGGCCAAGCTATACATTGTACAGCAATTCCGACGGCCTCCTGACAAATGCGTTTGAACCATTGCAAAGCACTTCAAACTGCTGGTACATGCAGCTTGGTATAAGGTATTTCTTCAACTGATTATCTGGTAAGGTCAATCATGTAGGCCACTTTCAGATATATCGTATTGTTGGCCGAACGGGCAAAAAAATCCTTCTTGGAATTGTAGAATATGTCTGACAGCCCGAAATAATAACGTCCTTCCAATATGAAATTGCCGGCTCCGGTCTTGAATTCAACTCCAAGTCCTCCGCTTATTCCGTATTCGAATTTCCTCTCAATATCCTTGCCGTATTGCTCAATGACATTATTCGGCCTTTGTGATATATTCCAGGGCTCCTTTCCGCCATAGTGTTCGTTGCTGTCCAACAGAAAACCTATCTGTGGGCCGATATTAAGGAATCCCTGTGCGCCACGAGCCTCACGTCCAATGCCTAAATGTGCGTAGAAAGGTATTTCTATATATGACAGACTGCGTCTGTATTCATTTTCAGAACCATCTTCAATAAGCTCTTTCCATCCCCGATCCACATAATTCACTTCCATTTGTGCACCACATATCAGGAAAAAGAATTTTTCGCTTGTATATCTGGCGGTAGCACCGAATGTCTTGCCTAAATTGAACTGCTGTCTTATCGATGGCGTGAAACTGACATTGCTGTGCACTGCTCCGATGCTTCCACCGACAGCAAGTTCCTTTCTGGGCTTGCCTATCTGGGCGGCGGAAGGCAGTGATGCTGAAACCAATGTCAGCAGGATGATTGCGAAATATGTTATACGGCAGTGTGACATATACATTCCAAATCAGTCAAAATCCTTTTTCTCTATTTTGTATTCATTTGACAGATGGATGAAAAAGACTTTGTGGTTGACGTAACAGCCTGTGCTGTCATCTTTTATAAACTTGAATCCCATCTGCACAGGATTGATTCTGATTCTGTTCAGGTTATCGGACATTTCAGTACCGTACTTGGATATTCCACTGAAGAAATACAGGGCGGTGTCATACCCGTATGCCGCATAATTGGGGTACGACTGCATAAGGTGTCTTGAAAATGCACGCAGGAAAATGGAATGGAATGCGACTGTATGCGGGA
>JAKSIX010000053.1 GCA_024398595.1 Bacteroidaceae bacterium
CATCGGCCTTCGGATCCGGACGGTCCAGAGCAAGATGGAAATGGAAGTTCGGATACTCCTGTTCCAGAGCAAGGAAATCGTCCATAAAGAACACCTCGTCTATGGCACGTGCGCCGTAGAAGTAGTGCATCTCGCGGTCGCGTGTGTGCAGAGTCTTGAGCATATGCATAATCTGGGCACGCAGAGGAGCCATACCGGCACCGCCGCCGACCCATATCATCTCCTTCTTTGAGTCAAAGCGCGGATGGAATTCACCGTATGGACCACTCATAATTACCTTGTCACCCGGTTTCAGACTGAAGATATAGGTTGAAGCGATACCGCACGGAACATCCATAAAGCCGGGACCCTGATCCTTTGGCTTGAACGGAGGTGTGGCAATACGTACTGTAAGAGTGATGATGTCGCCCTCGTCAGGATAGTTGGCCATTGAATAGGCACGGATTGTCGGTTCTTCGTTCTTCTGTTTCAAGTTAAAGAGACCGAACTTCTCCCATGCCGGAATGTACAGGTCACCGATGAGTGAACGGTCGAAGTCCGCATAATTGATGTCGTATGTCGGAATCTTGATCTGTGCGTATGAACCTGGCAGGAAGTCCATGTGCTCGCCTGCCGGCAGCTTGACCTTGAACTCCTTGATGAAAGTGGCGACGTTCCTGTTGGAGATAACTTCACACTCCCACTCTTTCACGCCCATAACACTCTCAGGGACCTTGATTGACAGGTCGCCCTTGACCTTGCACTGGCAGCCGAGACGCCAGTTCTCCTTTATCTGCTTGCGGGTGAAGTGACCCTTCTCTGAATCGAGAATCGATCCGCCACCGGCAGGTACCTGACACCTGCACTGACCGCAGGAACCCTTGCCGCCGCAAGCTGAAGGAAGATATACGCCGTTCTCAGCAAGCGTGCTCAGAAGGATTGCGCCTGAATTCACCTCAAGCTCCTTGTCTCCGTTGATTGTAATCTTAACCTTACCTGATGGAACCAGATAGCTCTTTGCAACCAGCAGTATAACCACCAGCAGCATGATTACAGAGAGAAAAACTATAATACTTGACAAATAGATATTCATAACTTCCTCCTTATTTTAGATTGAAAGACCTGAGAAGCACATAAATGCCATAGCCATCAGACCGACGGTAATGAATGTGATACCGATGCCCTTCAATGGCTTTGGAACATCGCTGTACTCCAATTTCTCACGTACTGCAGCCAGGCAGACAATTGCGAGAGCCCAACCGATACCTGAACCGAGAGCGAATGCTATAGAGTCACCGAAGCAGGCAATGGCCTGTGAATTTGACGGCTCCATACCGATTCTCTGCTGCATGAACAGCGAACCGCCCATGATGGCACAGTTCACGGCAATCAACGGCAGGAAAATACCCAGAGAGTTGTAGAGTGACGGTGAGAAGCGCTCCACTATCATCTCAACCAGCTGGACGATACCTGCGATTACTGCAATAAACAGGATGAAACTGAGGAAACCGAGTCCCAGCGGATCCAGCACCTTAGTCTGAAGCAGATAGTTTACCGGAAGTGTGATGAGCTGCACAAAGATGACAGCCACACCAAGTCCGAGAGCAGTCTTCACATTCTTTGATACGGCCAGGAATGAGCACATTCCCAGAAAGAATGCGAATATCATATTGTCAACAAATATTGACCTTACCAACAAATCGAAAAAGTGTTCCATAATTCTTTTCTCCTTTTAGATTACTTTTCCTGAAGGTCTTTGTTCTTTGAGCGGTGCACCCAGATGACACATCCTACAAGGATAAGTGCCATAGGAGGCATCAGCATAAGACCATTGTTCATATATCCGTGCTCATAGCACCACTGCGGAATAATCTTGAATCCAAGTAATGTGCCATTGCCGAGAAGTTCACGGACAATAGCGACAATTACCAGAATCGCAGCATAGCCGAGGCCGTTGCCTATACCGTCAAGGAATGAGTCCCAAGGCTTGTTCTGCATAGCAAAAGCCTCCAGACGTCCCATAAGGATACAGTTTGTAATGATAAGGCCGATATAGACTGACAGCTGTACGCTGACATCGTATGCGAAAGCCTTGAGAATCTCACTTACTATTGTCACCAGAGCTGCCACGACAACCAGCTGGACAATAATACGGATACGGTTTGGAATAGTATTTCTCAGAAGAGAAATGATCACGTTCGACAGAGCCACGATAATGGTGACGGAAAGGCCCATCACGATTGCCGGCTCCAGCTTGGCCGTAACAGCCAAAGCAGAACAGATACCTAAAATCTGGACAACAACCGGATTGTTTATCCAAAGCGGCTGTTTCAATACCTCATTATTCTTGTTTGCCATAACTGTCATTATTCATTAGTTTCACCTTCTGCCTCGCAGCATTCTGTCTCTGCCTCACAGCATTCACCGTCCTCACAGCAGCCATCCTCGTGATGCTGGCAGCACTGCTTGGTGAGGAATGGCATATACTCTGCCAGAACAGTCTTGATCATATTGTTCACACCGTTTGATGTCATTGTGGCTGCGGTCACGCCATCGACCTCATACCGGGCATCGACAGCCTTGCCGTTCTTTGTCACTGTCAGGGCAATATCATCGTCCTTGACAACATTCTTGCCGATAAAACGGTCCTGGAAATACTCGGCTGCAATCTCTGCGCCCAGACCCGGAGTCTCACCCTGATGTGAGAAATACGTGCCATAGACGGTATTGCGGTCGTCATTGAGTGCAATGTATCCCCAGATAGGTCCCCACAGGCCGAGTCCGTTCATCGGTATGATGAACTTACGCTCTCCGTCAACCTCTGCGATGAAAATATGCAGACGGCCCTCATCGAACTCGGTCTTGTAGCTGGTCTTGAAATCAGCTTCTTCTACCTGTTCTGACGGTTTGCCGTTCTCTGCCATCAGGAAATCGCCCTTGATGACTTCTGCATACGTAGCAGCGACATCCTGAACATCCGTGATATTGAGTGCGGAGAGAATCTGCTTCTTGGTGTCGTTCTTTACATTTGCATCCTGACGTTCCTTCAATACTGAAGATACGAATACAAGCAGGAATGCCACGAGAATAACCATAACAGCGGCATAAACAATCGTATATACGTTGCTGTTAGTGTTTGGTCCCTTCTTGGCCGGAGCTTCAGGAGTCACCTCCTCGAACTTGTCTGCCGGAGCCTGGCATACAGGACATTTCTCCGGAGCCTTGTCTCCTTTGTGGACATAGCCACAAACTGTACATTTGAATTCCTTTGTAGCCATAACCTTATTTGTTTACACGTTTTGCACGTTTGTTTACGTTTGCCTGAACCACGCAGTAGTCGATGAGCGGAGCAAAGCAGTTCATCAGCAGGATTGCAAGCATCATACCTTCAGGATAGCCCGGGTTCATCACACGGATTGTGATGGCCATTGCACCGATCAGCAGTCCGTAAATGAACTTGCCAGTCTCGGTACGTGCCGATGTAACCGGGTCGGTAGCCATGAATACAGCGCCGAAGCAGAAACCGCCGACTACGAAATGCTCGTACCAGGGCATTGCAGCCATTGCATTGTCAGGACCTGCCACATTGAACAGATAGGCTACGAGACCGCCGCCTACAAAGACGGACAGCATTGTCTTCCAGCTTGCGATGCCGGTGTAGAGAAGAAGCAGTGCGCCGAGAGCGATTGCAATGACGCTGGTCTCACCTACCGAGCCCGGAACAAGCCCCCAGACCATATTCCAGTCAAAGGCTGGAGCTGCAATGGCAGTAGAGGCCGTTCCCAAGGTCGTTGCCTGAGTGTATCCGTCAATGGATGCGCCCAGACCGCAGATAGCGTGGTCAACGACCCATACGCCATCACCCGAGATGGCTGATGGATTGGGGAAGAATGTGAGTGCACGGGTAATCAGAGCGACGTTAGGGAAGTTCATACCGGTACCGCCGAAAATCTCCTTGGCGAAAATCACGGAGGATGCAACGGCGATTGCGAGAATCCAGAGCGGACAGGTGGCCGGAACAATCAGAGGAATGATGAAACCTGACACCAGATAGCCCTCCTGAATTTCCTCGTGCTTCCACTGCGCTACAGTGAATTCAATGGCAAGACCTACCACGTACGATACTATCAGTCTTGGCAGTACAGCCAGAAAACCGAAGCCAAACACAGGCCAAAAATCAGTAGCCAGTCCGGCTGCAATGAAATGCTGATAGCCTACATTGTACATACCGAAAAGAAGTGCAGGACAGAGGGCGATGACGACCATAATCATCATTCGCTTGCTGTCGAATGCGTCACGGATATTGGTACCACACTTTGTGGTGGCATTCGGAACATAAAGGAAGGATTCAAAACCTTCGTAGAGCGAACGGAAAGCGTGAAGTTTGCCTTCAGGCTCAAAGTCCGGTCTGATTTTATCAAGATAATTTCTTAAACTCATATCTTTACCTCCTATCCGTTAGGCCATCTCGGCACGAAGATTATCAAGGCCCTCGCGCACTATACGCTGGAGCTCAAGCTTCGATGAATCCACGAACTCGCAGAGCGCGAAGTCTTCGGGAGCCACCTCATAGATTCCGTAAGCCTCCATCTTGTCAATATTGCCAGTGATGATGGCCTTGATCAAATACTCAGGATAAATGTCCATCGGAAACACCTTATCGTATTCACCGGACATAATCATATGGCGCTCGCTGCCCTTGATGCGGGCATCGATGTCGTATGCCTTCTTTGGGCAGAACAGGCAGGACAGCCAGGAGAAGAACGTGCGGCTTACGCTGAATGTTCCGAATCTCGGCATTATCCAACCCATGAACTCGTTGACATCATTTCCCTCAGGGATTACCGTAATCATATTGGAGAAAGCTCCAAGATAACCGCTGATGTCTGTCTTGGCGCCGGTCAGCACGTTACCGTTTATGATACGTGCGCCTTCGGCATTCTGAATACGGCCAGAAAGTATCGCCTCAAGTGATGTGCCTATCAAAGCCTTGCAATAGGAAGGCTCTGATATTCTGGAACCGCCTACAGCAATCAGGCGTGTCATATCCACCTTTCCGGAATTGAAAAGACGCCCGATGAAGATTACAATCTCGGGATCGACAGTCCATACAATCTCGCCTTTGTTAACAGGCTTGATATGATTGATCTGGACACCTACGTTTCCGGCAGGATTGGCTCCTTTGAATACATACACATCAACATTCTTTGCCTCGGTCAGAGCCTTCGCAGTCTGTTTTGCGCTTATACCGAGATATATCGGAGCTATCTTGGCAAGAGCACTCAGACCAGTCTGGAAATCAAGTTCACTGCCTTGGAGTACAAACTCGAAATCAGGAGCGAGAGGCTTGGAATCGAATGCTGACACAAAAATGCTTCTCGGACTGTCCTCCGGCGACGCTATCACATCGTACGGGCGCTGACGGAAGAAACCGAACAGACCGGATTCCAGAAGAGACGTAAGCACATCGCGTCCGGACAGTGACTGGACACTCTTGATGCCGAATTCAACATACTCCTGAGTCGCAGCCGGTGTAACTGCCACAGACAGAACCTGGCGGCGGGCACCTCTGTTGATAGCTGTAACCTCGCCACTTACCGGAGAGACGAACTTGACTTCGGGATGGTTCTTGTCTATAAACAGAGCCTCCCCTGCCTTGACTTTCTGCTGCTCCTTCACCACAAGTTTGGGAGTGACGCCGGTAAAATCGCCAGGACACAAAGCGTACGTCTTTGGAGTACCCGTGCCAACAATCTTACATTCCGGTTTTCCGAGCAGACGAATGTCAAGTCCTTTTCGTAATCGGATAATTTCAGACATTGTTTAACTGTATTTATTGAAGAATATTATTCCAAGTCGCAAAATTACAAACTTAATACATAAGTTTTGTATAAAAATAGAGCTTGTTATCAACATAAAGTGTAATCGCAGGTATTTACACCAAGTCGGGGTTGTTAATTGTATTTTTCATTCCAAAAATATAACTTTGCATCTTTGTACCTATATGTAGTAAACTGGTCATTTCGGTTTATAAAGTGAAGTGAAGCGAGGCAAGACATTACATATTGCCGTTCTACTGTCGGCAGCACTGTATCTGGGCTGCAACGTACTGATTCATAGCGATAGGGTATCCTATACCGCTGCCCGGTACGTGTCGTCACAGGCAAGGAAAATCCTTGGCAGCGACATATCAGTCGGAAATATACAGCTGATACGTCCTATGGGATTGAATATGGAGAATGTCATTCTGATGACACCTGATGGCGACACACTTGCTACGATGTCATCCGCTACGGCAAGGATGAAGCTGCTGCCGGTTCTTGGAGGCCATCTTGAAATATCGGGAATACGTTTGCTGAATCCTGATATCAGGCTGAGACGTGATTCTGTCACGGGTCAGGCAAATTATCAGTTCCTTCTGGATATGCTGCCGTCAGGTAAGGACGGCAAGACCGGAACTCTTCCGTATATCAGCGCAAATTCTGTAATTCTGAAAAACGGCCGTGTCACATACGATGTGATTGGGGAGCCGGATAAGCCCGGTGTGCTGGACAGGAATCACTTGGACATATACAATGTCAATGCGAACATATCACTCAAGGCACTGTCGGCCGATACTCTCAATCTGCACGTACGCAATCTTGGATTTGAGGAAAAGTCAGGACTTGGCCTGCGTCATCTTGAATCAAAGGTAATCATTGGGAACAGACTTACACAGTTGGCCGGCTTTCGTCTGAATATGGACGGAAGTCATGTCTCCATAGACGAACTTACCATAGAAGGAACACTTCACAATATTGCAGACGGCTCATACAACGTCATAATGCCACATTTTGACTCCCGCATCTCGCCTGCCGACTTTGCACCGTTCATACCTGAGTTTGCCGGATTCAAGGACAATATGATATTGACTCTGTCATTGTCAGGAAGGACTGACAGCGTTCATATTGACAATCTCAGGATAAGGACATCCGGCAATGTCATGTCTGCGGGAATGAAAGGCGCAATCCTGAATGCTGCCGACAGTCTGGAACTGCGGGCTGTGGATATGCAGCTCAGTACCAACGCGGGCTTTTATGACTGGACAAACCGGAACTTGTCGGGATTCGGCTGGCAGCTGCCCGGCTTGGTAGAATCCATAGAAAATACCGATATAAGTCTGGCCGCCAATGGTAATATTGGAAACAACGATGTCCGTGTGTTTGTAAAATCAGACAATGCCGGCATCCTGAATGCCTCATTGATTACTGAAAATGGAGTCCATCGGGTGGAGCTTACATCAAAGTCCATCAATATCGGAACTTTTACCGGGATAACTGAAATCGGTATGGCTTCCGTTGATTTTACCGCTACACATTCACAGTCTGACAGCGTGACCCATATCGGTGACGCAAAGCTTTCCCTCCCGTTTCTGGAATATAAGGGATACAGATACACCAATATCGATGCAGGCTTGAGTTTGGACGGGAACAGATACAGTCTGTCCCTGAATATTGCCGATGACAACGCCACCGTAGAAGCGGACATCGCATACGATATGCAGAACGCATCATCGGCAGTTTCCGTCAATGTTGATAATTATGACCTGGCTGCAACACACATACTTGCATCGGACAGCATAGCCGGAATTTCCGGTATGCTGACAGCTGATATCCAAGGTTCAGGGATAGACATGATGCGTGGCAGCATTATCATTGACAGTCTCCGGTATATCCGTCCGGACGATACCATAAATCTGGGCAGGACAATGCTCTCGGTGAATGACATGTCAGATGGAGGCATCATGTCATCATTGAACTTCGGGGATGTTGTCAACGCTACCTTATACGGGAAGTACCGTCTGTCCACAATTGCAGGCTCTTTCAAGCGGACTGCCAATACATTTTCTCCGGAGCTGTATTCCTACATCAATTCCGGCAAAAGAGACAGAGCCACACTGTATGACAACGATTTTGACATATATCTGTCTGTAAGGAAGAATGATTTGCTGCAGAGAATACTCGACATACCGCTGTCAATAAATGACATGGTGACACTTCACTCCGGCATAACCGACGTTTCAAACGAAAAGGAACTGACTATAGATGTACCGTCCATATCATACGATGGCAATCTCATTTCAGAATTCAATCTTCATCTCAGCGGAGGCGAAGATACGGTATCTGTCAGTATGACCGGCAGGTATCAGCCTGACAGAGGCAAGTCCAAGACAGTTTATGGTTTTGTTTCCGGCAGTGACAATATGTTGAATACACTGTTCTCGTGGAATGACACCGGTACAGGTGTTTCTGAAGGAAATGTACTTGCTGATGTTCTGATCGGGCCATACAACAGGAGAACGGACAAGCTCCGTATCAAGGTCGGTTTAAGCGATGCGGATTTCATTATCAACGGAAGGAGCTGGCACGCAGGCAATACATCCATCGTGTCAGATTCGGGAATGTATTCCATTGACCATCTGGTGATATCGAACGAAAGGCAGTCTGTAAGCGTGGCGGGTATCATATCCGCAGACACATCACACACCGTAAGCGTAGTAATGGATAATATATGTCTGGATGAGATTGCGGCCTTGCTTGACAGGAAAAGCGGAGAGCCGCTGATATCAGGCAATGCGTCAGGCGCGATAAAAGCCAGTTCCGTTCTCGGCAAGCCTATCATATACGGTCATATCGGGACTGGTGCAATGTCGCTGATGGGTACGGAAATTGACAGTCTGAGAGCCGTTGCAGACTGGAACCGTGACAGGCAGGCCGTAGATATAAAACTGGATATACTCAGCGATGACACTTGCCATACAACGGCACAGGGAGTGTTTGTCCCCCAAAACGACAGTCTGGATATCAATATCCGTGCAAACCGGCTGAATATGTACTTTTTGAACAGAGTGATACCCAAGAATACAATAAATGAAATAAAGACGTATCTCACAGCCAATCTGAGAATCTTCGGAAACCTGAAAAGAATAGATTTCCTCGGCGATGCATACATTGAAGACACATACGTGGATGTCACTCCCAACAATGTAATGTATTACGTCCCCGGAACTGTGATGAATATCAGACCCGGCCTGTTTGCCTTCAGGGATATGGATACGTACGATATGTACGGCAACTATGGTATCGTTGATCTGAATATAATGCACAGTCATCTGAAACATTTCAGAGTTAATCTTGACCTGCAGAGTAACGGCATTGAAGTGTTTGACATACCTGACAAGGAATACTCCCAGATACACGGACGCATATTTGCCGGAGGCACCCCCAGCCTGTCAACGCAACCGGAACTCGTGTCAATCACAGGCAACTGCGTCACAGCTCCAGGTACCTGGCTTGACATCAAGTCCGGAGTAAGCAATGCTGCAAATTACAGTTTCCTCACCATTAAGGATGCATCGGTATCGTTGGAGGATTTCTATGATATCAGGGAAAGAGAGACCGCCGCGAAGAAAATCAGGAAAAAGGCATCCGCACTGGACATCAATCTGAATGCGGAATTGACTGATAATGCAGTCGTATATGCACAGTTGGACAACATCACCGGTTCAATACGCGGAACCGGCAATGTAGCATTCAGATATGACACTCACAATGGAGTGAACATGTCTGGAATCTATAATATCACACGCGGGGACTGTGTATTGTCACTGCAACAGATACTGCGTAAGGAATTCACAATACTTGGTGACAGCCGTGTCACATTCAACGGAGGACTGGAAAACACGAATCTTGCAATACACGCCTCGCATACCGTGAATTCGGTATCAATGTACGACCTTGACGTAAAGGCGAACTCATCTTCAAGAGTAAGGGCCAGGTGTCTTATGGATGTTACCGGTACGGTATCCTCCCCACAGTTGGCATTCGATGTTGATGCACCTCAGGCATCTATGGAGGAACGTGAGCTTATAGCCAGTGCAACCAGTACTGAGGAACAGCGTAACATGCAGTTCATGTATCTGCTTACATTGGGAAGGTTCTATACATACGATTATTCCAATGCCTCCAGTCTGTCGGCAAATCCGGTATCTGCAATGCAGTCTCTGTTGAATTCCACCATTAACGGACAGATAAACAATCTTCTGTCGTATGTACTCAACAGTGATTTCGTATCCCTCTCAAGCAATCTGAGCACAGGCTATCTGTCAGGTGACCCCACATCATTCACCGATGACACTTTTGAAGGAATACTGGAAGCCCACCTGCTGAATAACCGTCTGATTCTGAACGGGAACTTCGGCTACAGGAAAAACAATCTGAACCAGACCTCAAGCGTAATCGGAGACTTTGAACTGAAATGGCTGCTGTTCCCGAGAGCCGGTATCAGTCTGCTGGGATATAATCGCAACAACCAGCGCTACTACACCAAGACAACGCTCAACACGCAAGGCTTCGGCGTGGCGTATGAAAATGATTTCGACTCGTTCTGCGGTAAGGACAGACAGAAATCAGAGGCTGTAGAGGACAGGAAGAAGCGTAAGCGCCACCGTCAATAAGAACGTGCAAACAGCACGCGACGCGCGGAAGGCTTGCCTGTATAGACACACTTGCCGGGAACTTCTTCCATTCCGAGAGGCAGACAGCGTATCGTAGCCTTGGTCTCTTCCTTGATTTTAGCCTCAGTCTCAGCTGTACCGTCCCAGTGTGCAAGCACGAAACGGCCGTTCTCAATCTGAGTCTTGAAATCATCATATGTATCGACCTCAACCATACGCTCATTGCGGTACGCGAGAGCTTTCTGATATATGTTCTCCTGAATCTCATCGAGCAGGTTCACTACCCTATCTTCAATGCCCTCAAGCGGCAGAGTCTCCTTCTCCAAGGTATCGCGGCGCATTACCTCAAGAGTACCGTTCTGAAGGTCACGCATACCGAGCACTATACGTACAGGAACGCCCTTGATCTCATAGTCTGCGAACTTGAAGCCCGGACGCTTGTTCTCGGCATTGTCATATTTGACGCTGATGCCCTTTGCCTGCAGGTTCTCCACGATGCCTGCCACGCGCTCATTGATGGCTGCAAGATCCTCGTCTGACTTGTATATAGGAACGATGACTACCTGTATCGGAGCAAGCTTCGGAGGCAATACCAGACCGTTGTCATCGGAGTGAGCCATTATAAGCGCGCCCATAAGACGTGTGGATACGCCCCACGATGTTGCCCATACATAGTCCAGCTTATTGTCCTTGTCAACGAACTGTACATCAAATGCCTTAGCGAAGTTCTGGCCCAGGAAGTGCGATGTTCCGCACTGCAGAGCCTTACCATCCTGAGTCATTGACTCAATGGTATATGTATCGAGAGCACCTGCAAAACGCTCGGTCTCAGACTTCACACCTTTTATTACGGGCAGTGCCATCCATTTCTCTGCAAAGTCAGCATAAACTGTCTGCATCTTCTTTGCCTCGGCCTCAGCCTCCTCGCGTGTGGCGTGAGCGGTATGCCCCTCCTGCCACAGGAACTCGGCGGTACGCAGGAACAGGCGCGGGCGCATCTCCCAACGCATCACGTTTGCCCACTGGTTGCAGAGAATCGGCAGGTCGCGGTATGACTTGATCCAGTTCTTGTATGTGCTCCAGATGATGGTCTCGGATGTAGGACGTATTATCAGTTCCTCCTCCAGCTTGGCAGCCGGATCGACAATCACACCCGAACCGTCCTCCGCATTCTTCAGACGGTAGTGTGTCACTACGGCGCACTCCTTGGCAAAGCCCTCCACGTGCTCTGCCTCCCTGCTCAGGTATGACTTGGGGATAAGTAGCGGAAAATAAGCGTTCTGGTGGCCTGTCTCCTTGAACTTTCTGTCAAGAACCTCGTGCATCTTCTCCCAGATGGCGTACCCATACGGCTTGATTACCATACATCCGCGTACCGGTGCCTGCTCTGCCAAGTCAGCCTTTACCACCAACTCGTTATACCACTGTGAATAATTCTCACTTCTCTTAGTCAATCCCTTAAGTTCTGTTGCCATTGCCTTGCCTTTTTGTATCGGACTGCAAAAGTAATAATAGTTCACCACAGTTTTGACAGACCTGATTAAGAATCTGTTTTGAAATGTTCCAATTAATCTTTTATAAAGTCTTTCCTGCTGAAAAACCGTTTCTTTTCAAAACCTGTTTTGAAAATTGAGTCCACTTACCCCGGCAGGAACTCAAGTTTTACATGCGGAACTTGAGTAATAATATGTATCTTCGCGTTAAAATATCAAAAACAGATGCTACTCAACGGAATATGGCATGGGATTACCGATGCTGTAGTCAATAATCTGATATTGGAGAACCGGTATCAGCTGATTCTGGACGGTCTTCGGACCACTCTCATCATCACCGTCTTTGCGGCGGTTGCCGGAACTGTCTTAGGCGGTCTGATCTGTTGGATGAGGATGGGCAGGAACAGAATTGCCAGCGGTTTCGCAAAAGCGTACATAGACATTATGCGCGGAACGCCGGTGCTGGTACTGCTTATGATAATGTTCTACGTCATCATGGCGGATTCGAGCGTCAGCGGACAGGCCGTTGCCATTGTCACCTTCGCACTGAATTCGGCAGCATACATCTGCGAAATACTCCGCACAAACATTGAAAGCATAGACAAGGGACAGACGGAGGCCGGCCTGTCCTTAGGATTTACCCGGACACAGTCGTTCTTCCATTTCGTACTGCCGCCTGCAGTAAGGAATTCCATACCGGTATATCTCGGCGAAATAATAAACCTGCTGAAAACGACTTCGATAGTAGGCTACGTTGCCGTGATGGATATGACCAAAGCGTCAGACCTGATACGTTCGCGCACGTTCGATGCCTTCTTTCCCCTACTCCTTGTAGCCTTGATTTACTTTCTGATAGCCTGGCTCATAGGACTGCTGCTCAAGTTCGCCGTGAATGCCGGCAAAAGGCGCAGAGCTGCAGCAACTCTCATTGCAACAGTCATGCTTATGCTTGTTTCGTGTCATTCAGCCGGCAGCAGCGCGAACAGGCAGATTTTGACCGAAGATGATCTGGACGGTATGAAACTGGGCGTACTTCAGGGTACATCACAGGAGTTTGCACTGTTAGACAGATTCGGACCGGACAGACTGCTGTCGTTCAATACGGAGCCTGATGCGATAGAAGCAGTCAGAACGGGCAAGGTCGGTGCGTTTTATATGAACCGGCTGGCCACGATAGGAATAATAATGACTCAGGCAGATCTTGACA
Organism: Bacteroidaceae bacterium; assembly: GCA_024398595.1. Lineage (GTDB taxonomy): Bacteria > Bacteroidota > Bacteroidia > Bacteroidales > Bacteroidaceae > Colenecus. The sequence continues at coordinate 13,175 of JAKSIX010000053.1, forward strand.
CCATTCCTACAGCATTCCCCATAGTCGATGTCGGTGCCTGTTTCAATCTGGACAGCACTGCACTTTCCGGGCAGTTCCAATGTTTTATGGACACGTTCAAACTGTCCGATGACGCGGCTGATATGTACTACCGCTGGCACAACCTGTCTGGTGATGAGGCACACCGCAACATAGAAATGCCATCGGAAGGTCAGCCTGTCAAGGTCGGCGTTCTGGGTAGCACCCCACAGTTCAGTTTCGTTCTGAACGGGGAACTTGACGGTTACGAGATAGAGCTTGTCCGGCGGTTCGCACGTGCCGTAGGCAGGCCACTGGAATTCAACATAATGAACTTCGGAGCATTGATTCCGAGTCTCAATTCCGGAAAATCGGATATTGTGTTCGCCTGTATTCTGATTACTCCGGAACGGCTTAAGTCGGTGATAATGGTGCCATATCTCAAGAGTACCACACTTGCTCTGGTAAAACGGACACCGCAGCAGACTGCAAGACCGGAAAGCGGCTGGCCCAAACCGGTAAGTATAGCCATACCGGTACTGCTGGTAATGGCAGCGGTTACCGCAATATCCCTACTCTATCTGAGAAAACGCAGGAACACGGTTCGCACATACAGCGAAGACACAGGCAGTGATGCCGTGATTAAAGTGTCACACCTGAAAAAATCATACGGCAATCTTC
>JAKSIX010000054.1 GCA_024398595.1 Bacteroidaceae bacterium
GAGCTGGAGGGAGTCGAACCCTCGTCCAAACGGGGAAACCATACGCTTTCTACAGGCTTATCTCCGTTTTGATTTTCGTGACCTGACAAGACCGGAGCTACCGCATCAAATCCATATCCTCTAAAATTTCACCGAAGGCGCGAGGCCACCAACGGCTATCCCCGATTTGACTGCACCACCTTATCGACGAGCTTCGGAGCAAGAGCTTCCGGGTGATGTCCCGTCCCAGTACCTTGTACCGGGATTAAGCCGATCTACTGTTATTCAATCAAGCAGCGAAAGCAAAGTTCGTATTGCCAGATAATTGTTGACTGTCGTTTTATAGTGCCGACGGACAGCGCACTGCCTGCTTACGTACCATTCCTGCCCGCTGTCAAAACCAGACAGCCCCAAGATTTTATCTTATTGAAAGATAGGTGCTTAGTAGAAATGTTGCCTTGCATTGTGCAGAAAATGTGCAAAATCTTTTCGTCAAAATGTCAATCATCTCTCTACTATACCGCAAAGATATGACATTTTCAGAAATGATTGTATCTGTAAAGATGAAATTGTATTGTCTGTATATATGAAAGCATGATTTATTCGGGAACAGGATATCCTCTGCAGTGGCATATCATCCAACCGGTGGCCATCCGGAATGTGGGGAAATGAGCATAGAATAACAGCGGGAAGCTCGAAAAGCTGAAATTTTGATGCGGTTGCCCTGTCAAAATCCTAAAATATTTGCATGATTTATGGAAAATGCTTACCTTTGCAATATTTTTAATAAGAAGCAAATGTCTGTTTTTTAATTTTAGTTATATGAAAGGAAAATTATTTAAGGGAATCATTGTGGCCACCGCTGTTGTGGCTACCGGAGTGATGGTTTCTTCTTGTAACGATTACGATGAGGATGCCCTGAACACCGTGAAGGCAGAAACACAGGGTAAAATTCTCGATTTGGAAGGAAAAGTATCCAAACTGGCTGCTAAAATCAGTGAGATGCAGCCGGGTAAAGATGGTAAAGATGGCAAAGATGGTAAAGATGGTAAAGATGGTAAAGATGGTAAAGATGGTAACACTCCTTACATTGGCGAAAACGGCAACTGGTGGATAGCCGGGGAGGATACAGGCAAGCCAGCTGTCGGTAAGGACGGTAAGGACGGTCAGGACGGTCAGGACGGTAAGGACGGTAAGGACGGTAAGGACGGTAAGGACGGTCAGGACGGTCAGGACGGTCAGGACGGTTACACTCCTTACATTGGCGAAAACGGCAACTGGTGGATAGCCGGGGAGGATACAGGCAAGCCAGCTGTTGGTCAGGACGGTCAGGATGGTCAGGATGGTCAGGATGGTCAGGACGGCTTGGACGGACACAGCCCCAAGATGAACGAAGCCGGCTTCTGGCTTGTATGGAACGATGAAACCCAGCAATGGACGACTACAGAAATCAATGGTAAGGGTCAGAAAGGTGAAAAAGGTGAAAAAGGCGATGATGGCCATAGCCCATATATAAAGGATGGAAACTGGATGGTTTGGAACAATGAGCTTGGGAAGTATGAAGATTCCGAGCAGCCGGCACGTGGCTTAACCGGTTTCTCTGCATACGAGGTTGCAGTGAAAAATGGTTTTGTCGGTACTGAAGCGGAATGGCTTGAGAGCCTGAAGGGTGCTGACGGTATTGATGGTATTGACGGTGTTGACGGTGCTGACGCTCCTGTCATTACATCAATCGTTATGACCGATGACGGTTCTCAGTTCCTGTTCTATTTTGATGATGGTTCCCACAAGACTGTTGATGTCAAGGGTATGTGGAAATGTGACACGACAGCTTGCAAGAATGCAGTTAACGTATGTAAGGAGGTTACCAAAGCGTTCGGCTTGGGAGACGGCATACTGAATGAATCCCAATTGGTTGAGTTGGGCAGTAAGATTGGTAAGGCTCTGTCCGACATCAAAGATGCCCTGAACTATATTAATGCCCTGAAGGCTCGTGTTACCGGCATTTCTGTGGATGGCGTGCGCAATAACGTGTTTGGCATGATAAAGACTCCTTTCGGCGTACAGACAAATATGCTGTACGGCTATTATGGTATGATTAATCCTGCTGCCGAATTCGACTTCCCAAGCACAAATCCATCGGTTTATGCAGATGCTTCAGTATTGCTTGATGACACCAACGTAGACAATTTCTATCCTGAGTCTACAGGTAAGGGTAACATTTTCATGAAGAATCTTGGAGACGTGTATTATACCATTAACCCGGCAGAGGTCGATTTCACCGGCATAGATGTAAATCTTGCCACATCTATCGGTAATGGTTGCGGTGTCAGTCTGACGGCTGCCAACACTTCCAGCAAAGAGCTTAGTATGGGCTGGACCCGTGGCGCTATTGCACCTGCCGGTTTCTATCAGTCTGCTGCAACCGTAGATAATTTCAGCAATGTTGAGAAGATTGAGATTAACGCTGAGGATTATATTAAGATTGTCAATGATTTGAAGAAAAACAAGTCCCAGACTGTTGCAGATATTGCAAATGCTGTGAGGAACTCTCTTGCAGCTATCCGTACCAAGGCTTACGCTATTCAGGTTATCGGTAGTGACACCATTTCAACAGTTGACGGCAACTCACACGTTGTCAAGTCACCTCTTGATATTCAGGTAGCTCTGGTCAAGCCTGTAGGTTACGAGACTGCAGCGAAGCTTCCTACCAGTATACCGGGCCATACCAGGATTATCAACTTTGTCAACAAGACCATCAAGAAAGTAATTGAAAAGGTTACGGATAATGGCAATGTCAATAGAGCTAAGGAACTTCTGGAAGAATTCCAGGGAAAATTAAAATACGTTGAGTTTGGTAGAGTAGGAGATGACGCGCAGCTTGTCAGGATTACTGTTAAAGATGCAGGTGGTCAAGTTATTGGAACCGCCGTTATAACCGGTGCTGATTTTAGGGAATTGTTCAATGTCCTTAATACTGATATGGCTGATTTCAATGATATGCTTGACACTGCCAATGACATGGCTGATTTCGGCCTTGATCTTATAAATAAGCTGCAGGGTGGCAACCTTGTAGATAAGGTCGAGAAAACTGTCGATGATGCCATAAATAAGGTTTGGGAGAAGCTGGATAAGGCTTACGGTGCATTTGAGTATCGCTTCGAACTGGCTCTGTTCACTTCAACAGCCAATGGCATTCAGCCTATGCGTACTTCGATAACCTCTGCTGTTGAGGTCGGTTCAAGCTTCACATGCTATATGACAAACATGAACGCTGAGTTACTCGTTCCTGCATACAAGAAGCACCTTGTTGTCACTGATGCTATCGGGGCAGATGACAAGAAAGCTGCTATAGATGCAGTTAACGCAAGTATCAACAAGGTTTATTCCGGTGACACAAAAACAGTTAAAGTCAGCGGTCTGAAGAGTGGTGTGACATACGAGTTCTCTTACTCAGGTCTTGACTATGCAGGAAAGCAGCAGACTCGTAAGTTCTACGTAAAGTGTAAGTAATGTCTCGCGCGTACATTATCGTATTATAGAGATTTAAAACTATACAGATAAAAATGAAAAAGACAATATTATCACTCATTATACTTTTGGGCGGTTGCTTCACAGCCTCTGCCCAGAAGGCAGAGCAGACTCAGGAGGTGTTCGATCCTCATTGGTTTGTTGGAGCACAGTTCGGTGCTCAGGAGACAGTTGGCGAGATTAAGTTCGGTGATCTGATTTCTCCCAATGCTCAGATATATGGCGGCTATCAGTTCACTGACCTGTGGGCATTGCGCTTGGCAATCAGTGGTTGGCAGAGCAATGGCGGCGTTGAGTATGCAGACAAGCACTTCGGTTACAAATGGAGCTACATCTCACCTGCGGCCGATGTTATGTTTAATCTGACCAATGCTATTGGCGGCTACAAGCCTCATCGCCTTGTTGATGTTAACCTGCTGGCAGGTATAGGTGTCAATTTTGCATTTAATAATTCAGATGCCGGTGATGCACGTTCTCTGTTGCTTGAAGATATCGGCATTGATTTCTTTCGCAATTATTGGGAGAATAACAGCGCAAATGTTGTCGGCCGTTTCGGTGGTGCTGTTGATTTCAACATAAGCAAGCGTGTAGCTCTCGGCATTGAAGTAAATGCAAATTTCCTGAGTGACTGTTACAACAGTAAGCAGGCTTACAACTGTGACTGGTATATCAACGCGCTGGCTGGTGTGAAGATCAGGCTGGGCAAGGCTACAAAGACCGTACCGGTTGTTGTGCCCGCTCCAATGACCCGTATTGATACAGTTTATGTAACTAAGGAGAAGACTGTCACTGTTCACGATACAGTAACTGTCCCGGAACCGTTGCGTCGCGACATATTCTTCAGTGTTGCAAGTTCTAAGATTGTCAAGGCAGAGATGTCAAAGATTGAAGATATCGTTGCATATCTGAATCGTTGGAATAGTGCAAAAGTCTACGTTACCGGATATGCTGACAAGGGTACCGGTTCAGTCAAGATTAATGCTGAATATGCACTTAAACGCGCAGAAGCCGTTGCTAATCTCCTTAGCGAACAGTTTGGCATTTCAAAGGATCGCATTGTCGTTGACTCAAAGGGTGATACTGTACAGCCACACGAGAAGAACGAGTTGAATCGTGTTTCTATTTGCATCGCAGAATAAATAATTGGTTGTTGGATTGCAGGGATAATGTGCCCTGCAATCCAATTTTTTTTATGAAAAAAACTATCTTGTTTTTAATGCTTGTTATGCTCTTCTGCATTTCAGGCATTGCACAGAATACACTTGCGGAAGGTTTCTTCCGAGTTCAGAATATGGCGTCCGGACGTTTTTTTTATGTCCGTGACTGTACTGGCGAGATATCTACGCTTGGTGCTGACGTAGGTGCCCTTGAACTATGGCTTGGTCAGGAAAACACTATTACCGATCCGGCTTGTGTGATGTATTTCCAGAAGCATGGCAGCCAGTGGAATATACAGTCTCAGGCAACCGGACTCTATGAGGTTATATCTCATTATATGACTATCAGTACCTACAATGGTGGCTATGTCGTTTACGACTCAGGTCAGTACCTATATGACATTACCAGAGACAACACGACTCCAAGGGGATCTATAGGCGCAAAAACCGACAATGAGATGAAGGGCTACACATCTTACAAGAAGTGGAATATACTTCCCATCAACAGTTCGGATGATTCATATTTTGGCCTCAAGCCAACCGTAAATGCAGGCGGTTTGTATTATACCACGTTCTATGCGGACTTTGCATTTACCCCAAAAACGGAAAATACCAAGGTCTGGTATGTAAGTAACATTGACAAGGAGTACGGGATTGCCGTTATCAGGCAACTTGACGGAACGATTTCACGTTCGCATCCCGTAATCATCCAGTCCACTTCGCCAGACCCTTCAGATAATAGGGTGGATCTCACCACTGCCGCTGGCAGTTTGGCGTCAGACAACAAACTGACGGGTGTGTTTTTTTCAAATGGTGACCGTTCGTTTGTGAAGCATCCCGGCAATCCTGCCTGCGTGGAATTCGATCCACAGACAATGCGTGTGCTCGGTAAGAATGCTGAAGGCAAGCTGGCCTTTATTGATAATCCTGACAATCTGGTAGAGACTGAGATTGACCCTGGTACCGGAATATGGCGTACTGCAAAAGTCATCCCCCATAATCAGGCATATCTCAAGGTTGATTCCGACTGTCCTGCCTCGCTGCAGGTAATGACGGAGCCGGAATACTTGGAGTACATTGCTACCGGCATCAGTAGCGTTGTCCGGAATGACACCAAAGCTGTCTATGACCTTCAGGGGCTGCCTGTATCAACAAAAGAGCGTGGCAGGATATATATTGTCAATGGAAGGAAGTACTTGAACAGGTAATATTTGTTTTTATATGAAAAGACTACTCTTATTGTTTGCTGTTGTCGCATTGTCTGCGGCTGTCAACGCGCAAAAACTGGATGTCGGCCTGACTGCGGGAACGACAGGCATAGGAGTGGAACTTGGAGCGAAGCTGTGTGAACCCCTCAGAGTGCGTGTGGGCATCAGTTACTTTCCCAGAATAACAGTCAACAGATCGTACGGAATGTCTTCGGTCAGTGACATCAAGACAGAAGAGTCGCAGGAGGAGCGTATTGAGCGTATGTGCAGGAAAATCGGGGAGTTTATAAATTCAGACCACGTGGATCCATACTTGGGTATGGAACATAGTGTGAATTTCTGGAATGCCAAAGTTCTTGTTGATGCCTATCCTTTCCGCAATAAGAACTGGCACATCACAGCCGGTGTCTATGTGGGTCCCAAGAAGATGGGTGAGGCTATAAACCTTCATAACGAGGCACCTACGATTATGGGCATCGTGATGTACAATGGCGTTTACGACAAGCTTAAAAGCGACCTTGATGCCTATCGTGCTGAATTTCCTGATGATCCCGACTATATACCGAGTGTCAGTTTTATGGATGTGCAGTTCTCTCCGCTTCCTGAACAATGGGAGGAGATGCAGAAACTGGGCCGCATAGTAGTACCGATGGGTCAGTCTGCAGATGGCCGGGATTATAATCTGGAGCCTACCGCTGATGGCGTAATGTATGCTGATATTATTGCCCATATCGTCAAACCATATATAGGTGCCGGTTACAATATGTCCTTTGGTCAGGATAAGCGTTGGAACTTTTGTGTCGATGCCGGTGTTCTGATTTTCGGGGAGTCTCCCCATGTTTATGACAATCAGGGCGTATGTCTCACGCACGGTGTGGCCGAAATAGGTGGTGAAGTGGGCAAACTTGTCAATCTCGTCAATAAGATGCCTGTCTATCCCAACTTGGAAGTGAGGCTTTCCTACACAATCAAGTGATGAGCGTTATTGTGACAAAATGGTGTTTCAGAACATTTTTACCGTTAATTCATATTTTTAACCGTTCTGGCCTGCACCGGGGGCGAGGGGATTTTTCAGCCGCAGTCCTTTGACGAGTTGCCAGGCCATACGATGGCACTTATGGAAGGCTCTGCGCAAGCTGACTTTGCCGAACGGCATTTCAGAGACAGAGGAGTCAATCTGGTGTATTACCCCGGATTCACTGACGGAATGATTGCAGTGCGACAGGGGCGTGCTGATGTCCCGTTCGCCAATCTGCTGATGACGTTCAACGATGCATTCAAGGAACAGCATCTCAAAATCTGCAAAGAAGTTGATGAACTTGTGGCCGAAACCGGATACGGAATCAGAAAAGGCAATGACGGGCTCAAAAATGAGCTGGACAGTTTCCTTGACAGCCTCATAACAGCAGGAGCATTGAAAGAAAAGGAAGACCGATGGTTATCGGACCCGGATGCTGACCCGCTTTAAGACATAATGCCGTAGTGTCATTGGGATTGTTGTGATCCCGGAGACACTACGGCAAATTTTATTGACTGTATCTTCTAAAAGAAGAGGGAAGTCTTACTTCTGGTTCTCGATAGCACCCTGAGCGGCAGCCAGACGTGCGATTGGAACGCGGAACGGTGAGCAGCTTACGTAATTCAGACCGACCTTGTCACAGAACTTGACTGATGAAGGCTCGCCTCCGTGCTCGCCGCAGATACCGCACTTCAGGTTCTCGCGAATGCTGCGACCCTTCTGAACAGCCATCTCAACCAGCTGGCCAACACCATTCTGATCCAGAACAGCGAACGGGTCGAACTTCAGAATCTTGTGCTCGATGTAATCCGGAACGAAGCTTGCGATATCATCGCGGCTGTAACCGAATGTCATCTGGGTAAGGTCGTTTGTACCGAATGAGAAGAACTCGGCCTCGGTGGCGATGCGGTTGGCAGTCAGAGCTGCACGTGGAACCTCAATCATTGTACCCACCTTATATTCTATAGAGTCGCCCATCTCTGCGAAGAGCTTCTTCGCCGTTGCATCGATGATAGCACGCTGTGCCTTCAGCTCATACAGGATACCTACCAGAGGAACCATAATCTCAGGATGAACCTCTACGCCCTCTTTCTTCAGCTCGAGAGCTGCACCGAGGATGGCGCGTGTCTGCATCTCTGTAATCTCAGGATATGTGTTGCCAAGACGGCAGCCACGATGACCCAGCATCGGGTTCTGCTCCTTCAGAGCCTCAACGCGCTTGCGGATATAATCGACGGATACGCCCATAGCCTGTGCCATCTCGCGCTGACCTGCATCATCGTGAGGTACGAACTCGTGGAGTGGCGGGTCAAGCAGACGTACTGTGACAGGGCATCCGGCCCTTGCCTTGAAGATGCCGATGAAATCGGTCTTCTGATACGGCAGAATCTTGTCCAGAGCGCGGCGGCGACCCTCAACGGTCTCGGAGAGAATCATCTCACGCATTGCCACAATCTTCTCTGCATCGAAGAACATATGCTCAGTACGGCACAGACCGATACCTACGGCACCGAAGCTGCGTGCAACCTGTGCATCGCGTGGGGTGTCGGCGTTGGTGCGGACCTGAAGCCTTGTGTATTTGTCGCAAAGTTTCATCAGCTCAGCGAAGTCTTCGTTAAGCTCAGCGTCCTTTGTCTTGATTTCACCCTTGAATACCTGACCGGTTGAACCGTTCAATGAGATGTAGTCACCCTCCTTGATAACGTCCTTGCCGATGGTGATTGTGCGTGATTTGTAGTCAACCTGCATAGCACTTACGCCTGATACGCAGCACTTACCCATACCGCGTGCCACAACGGCTGCGTGTGATGTCATACCGCCACGTGCGGTGAGTATACCCTCGGAAGACTGCATACCTACCAGATCCTCAGGTGATGTCTCAAGACGGACCAGAATGACCTTGTTGCCGTTCTTCTTCCATTCTGCAGCATCCTCTGCGAAGAATACCACGCGGCCACAAGCTGCTCCCGGAGATGCCGGCAGACCCTTGGCGATAGCCTTGGCCTCGCTCAGAGCCTTCTTGTCGAATACCGGGTGGAGAAGTTCGTCCAGCTTGCCTGCCTCGCAACGCCCGATGGCTGTCTTCTCATCGATGATACCCTGATGCAGCAGGTCAATTGCAATCTTGACCATGGCGGCACCTGTACGCTTGCCGTTACGTGTCTGGAGGAACCAGAGCTTACCCTCCTGAACGGTGAACTCCATATCCTGCATGTCCTTGTAGTGGAGCTCAAGGTTCGTCTGAATCTGGTCAAGCTGCTTGTAAATCTCAGGCATTGACTCTTCCATTGAAGGATACTTGGCTGCACGCTCTTCCTCGCTGATGCCCATACGCTCTGCCCAACGCTGTGAGCCGAGTTTGGTAATCTGCTGCGGAGTGCGGATACCTGCAACGACATCCTCGCCCTGAGCGTTTACCAGATATTCTCCGTTGAATACGTCTTCGCCTGTAGCGGCATCGCGGCTGAAGCATACGCCTGTTGCGGAGGTGTCGCCCATATTGCCAAATACCATTGCCATAACTGATACGGCTGTTCCCCATTCATCCGGAATACCTTCCATCTTGCGGTAGAGGATAGCACGCTCGTTGTTCCATGAACCGAATACGGCGCAGATGGCACCCCAGAGCTGATCCATTGCGTTTGTCGGGAAGTCACATCCGGTCTGCTTCTTTACAGCCTGCTTGAACAGAACAACCAGCTTCTTCAGGTCCTCAACGCTCAGATCCTTGTCCAGAACCACACCGCTCTCCTTCTTGACCTGCATGATGATTGCCTCGAACGGGTCGATGTCATCCTTGTTTACAGGCTTCATGCCGAGAACCACATCGCCGTACATCTGTACGAAACGACGGTAGCTGTCCCAAGCGAAATGCGGGTTGCCTGTCTTGCGTGCAAGTCCCTCTACAACCTCATCGTTGAGTCCGAGGTTCAGAATGGTATCCATCATACCCGGCATTGAAGCGCGGGCACCTGAACGTACCGATACGAGAAGAGGATTCTCCACATCGCCGAACTTTGAGTTCATCAGATTCTCAATGTGGCGGATTGACTCCTCAACATCGTTCTTAAGGAGTTCGATGACCTTCTCCTTACCGATCTGATAGTATTCTGTACAAACCTCTGTCGTGATTGTGAATCCTGGAGGCACTGGTACGCCAAGCAGGTTCATCTCGGCTACATTGGCACCTTTACCGCCAAGCAGATTGCGCATCTGGGCATTTCCCTCAGCCTGTCCGTTTCCGAACTTGTAAACTCTTTTTTCGCTCATAATTTATGTCTATATATAGTTTTGTCAAAAAGCGGATGCAAAATTACTCAATATTTATTAATAAGTAGGAGCTTGCGGGCGTTATTTTTTGTTCCTTTGCACCCGTCAATTCAAGAAGAACGGAAAATGTCCAGAAAACGTAAGGAATTCAAGATAATAGAGAATGTCACGATAACCGGGTTCGCGGCGGAAGGCAAGTCGATAGCCAGACTTGACGATATGGTCGTTTTTGTGCCCTTTGTCGTGCCGGGAGATGTTGTGGACTTGAAGATACTCAAGAAAAAGCACAATTATGCCGAAGCTGTGGCCGTGAATTTCCACAAACTGTCAGATGTGCGTGCAGTGCCTTTCTGCTCCCATTTCGGTGTGTGCGGCGGCTGCAAGTGGCAGAACCTCCCGTATTCGGAGCAGCTCCGCTACAAACAGAAACAGGTGTCCGACAATCTGGCCCGCATAGCCAAAGTGGAACTTCCGGAAATAAGTCCGATAATAGGCTCGGAAAAGACATCGTGCTATCGGAACAAACTGGAATACTCATTCAGCAATATGCGCTGGCTTACCGGCGAAGAGATGGAGGCACTGGACCGTCCTGATGTGACGGAACAGGAACGCAAGCAGCCCGGGCTCGGATTCCATATCCCGGGAGCGTTTGACAAGGTGCTTCACATAGAAAAATGCTGGCTGCAGGATGACGTGTCTGACCGTATCCGTAATTCGGTCTATGAATATGCTGTCGGCCACGGTCTGAAATTCATCAACCTGCGCTCACTGGAAGGCCTGCTCCGTGACATGATGGTGCGCGTAGTGACGACGGGGCAGATTACGGCACTGATTCAGGCCAAGGTGGAGACGCCGGCGGATATGGATGAATTTACGGGACTGATGCAGTATGTGTCAGATGAATTCCCGGAAATAACATCGTTGCTGTATGTAATCAACAATAAAGGGAATGATACGTTCGGAGACCTTGATGTACACGTATTCCGTGGCGATGACTGCATATATGAGGTTATGGAGAATCTCCGTTTCAAGATTGGTCCCAAGTCCTTCTTCCAGACAAACAGCACCCAGGCATACAGACTGTATTCTGTGGTCAGGGAATATGCCGGCCTGTCTCCGGACGATGTGGTGTATGATCTCTATACCGGTACGGGAACCATAGCCCAGTTTGTTGCCGGCAATGCACGCAAGGTGGTGGGAATAGAGTATGTCCCCGAAGCTATTGAAGATGCGTGGGCCAATGCCAGACTGAACGGGATAGGCAACGTGGAATTCTTTGCCGGAGATATGAAGGATGTCCTGTCGGATGAATTCGTACAGGAGCATGGCGTACCGGATGTCATTATTACGGATCCTCCGCGTGTCGGTATGCACAAGGATGTCGTTGACGTTATATTGCGTACGTCTCCCGGGCGTATTGTGTATGTCAGCTGTAATCCTGCCACTCAGGCCAGGGATCTGGCACTTCTTGATGTCGGGTATAAGGTTACGGCTGTCCAGCCTGTCGATATGTTTCCGCACACCCAGCACGTGGAAAATGTTGTAAGGCTTGAAAAAAAGTTAAAAAATGATTAAAACGATGGCAGACAATAAACTCTTGCCTGTCAATTGCGTCATATCCGAAATAAATCATTTACAACGCTGACTAATGAAATCTGTGAGAGTGCTCATGATGCTGGCCATCGTGGCAGTGTGTAATTGTATTCCTGCAATAGCGCAGAATGCGTATGCCGATAATGACTCGACCGATGTCGATACGGTAGATGTGATTGTACAGCCGGAGTACGATGGGGGAATGTCCAAACTTTACGACTATGTCACTGAAAATTTCATATATCCGGACGAATGCGAGAGAAGACATGTCAGCGGTACTGTGGAGGTGAAGTTCACTATTGAAAAATCCGGTGATGTATCCGCCGTAAGTATCCTTAAGGGTATTGACGAGACCATTGACGAGGAACTGGTGCGTATATTCAGGGCAATGCCCGCTTGGATTCCGGCTACCCGCAACGGTGAGCCTGTCAGGTATATTGTTTCCATGCCTATCACTTTGAAACTGTCGCGTGTCAATAAAAACGGTTTCAGATAGGAACGGATTCTAAGAACCTGTTTGAATTTATTCCAATTAATCTTTTATAAAGTCTTTCCGGCTGAAAACCCGTTTCTTTTCAGTCATGATGGAACCCCATCACTCCTTCAAACAAGCGGATTTTTCATCTCGAAAATCCTTCATAAAATTTTTAATCGAACAAATTTAAACAACTTCTAAAAATCAATAACTTTGCAGCCGAGACAGTTGGCCGGTCTGTCGCTATCCGATAGGGTGGAGGAAAGTCCGGGCAACGTAGGGCGTTCCACTATTTAACGGATAGCTGCCGGCGACGGCAGGCAAGCGCAGAAGAAAATGACCGCCGTCAGGTAAGACCGCGAGGTAACTGTCTGAAGGTAAGGGTGAGAAGGTGGGGCAAGAGCCTACCAGGCCTGCGGTGACGCAGGTGCTGTGCGCACTGGAAGTTGCAAGATCATGTAAACCGGCATCAGAGGGTTGCCCGCCCGAGCCGGAGGGTAGATTGCGCGGCGTAAGGCCGGAGCCGTGTGGTGACATACGGTCAAGATTGATGACAGACGATGCTGTAGAAAGCATTACAGAACCCGGCTTACAGGCTGACTGTCTTTTTGTTTTTACTCACTTGTATTGGTATGAAAAGGGTACGCTGCCCGCGGTGTGACAATTATATTCCATTTGACGAGACGCATTATAATGATGGCCAGTCTCTGATGTTCGAGTGTGACAATTGTCATAAGCAGTTCTCCATAAAGATAGGCGTGAGCAAGCTCTCGGCCACTCAAAGAGATGCAGATAAGGCCCACTGCACGGAAGACGATGGCTTCGGCTCAATCGAGGTGGTGGAGAATGTGTTCGCGTTCCGTCAGAGCTATGCGCTGCACGAAGGTGACAACGTGATAGGCCGGTATAACCGTGGCGACTCTGTTGATATACCTATCCGGACTTCGGATCGCAGTATGGATCGCCGGCATTGCGTGATAACCGTGCGCAGAGAACCTGATGGAACTTTGTCGCACACGCTTAGAGACTACCCCAGCCTTACCGGAACATTCCTGTACAACAGAATATTAGGGGATAGGGAACGCGCCGTAATTGAGGACGGTGCGGTAATTACCATGGGTGCGACGACCCTTATTTTCAGCGTTGGAAAATAATTTTTACAGATTGCATCAGTAGTATTCGGATATGGACACTGATGAATCAATAAGTGTTAAAGCATCACCCTATTAGTTAAAAGTTGGTTAAATAGAAGAAAATATGCGGGCAAATAGTGATATGTATCGAAATCTCATGTATATTTGAGTCGT
>JAKSIX010000055.1 GCA_024398595.1 Bacteroidaceae bacterium
CCGGGGGCATTATGCCGTGGCGGATATTGTACCTTGCCTGAAGGTTTGCGTGCCACAGGGGGTATTCCGCGTAGGCGAACGCCTTGGCGAATGATTCCACGCCGGCATCCAGCCCTTCTTTCTCGAATACATCCACGAAAGTGAGGTCCATATATACGTCGTCATACAGACCTGGTGAGTGTTCGTACCACCATTTTATGATATGCTTGTTCCAGGTAATGTCTATGTGGCTGTCGATGGTTGTCGCATATTTGAATTCGGTCGGCCCTCCGTAAGTGCAGCCGATGACCTGCCCCGCCCAGGCTCCGCGTATTTTGTCCTTGAGAACCTCTTTGGACATTGTAAGTGAAGTGTTCCCGCCGAACGATGTCGCGGAAACGAAGAGAGAAACGGCCATTGCGGCCAGAAGAGTTTTAACGTTCATGTTGTGTCCGATAAAATGTTTTCCCAAATATACGAAAATTCTCGTGAAACTGACATTTTTTAAGAAAATTAAAAATGGGGGGGTTGATAAATTTGTTTATTAAATAAATGTTTGGTAATTTTGCTTTTCCCAAAAATAACCACAAAAAATCTATGAATAAAAGGAAAATATTATTTGCGCTTGCGCTTTCTCTTCTTTTCTCCCTGACTGCGGCTGCCCAGCAGACACGAACGGTCAAGGGAGTTGTTTATGAAGAGGAAACGGGGGATCCTATGCCTGGGGCGGGGGTTACCATTGTGGGTACGACGAAAGGTACGGCGACAGATTTGAACGGCGCCTTCACGCTTTCCGGAGTGCGAAGCTCGGACAACCTCAAATTCGAGTTTTTCGGCAAGGTGACTCAAGTGGTCAAGGTAGGGGACCTTTCCAATTTCATCGTTAAGTTGTCTGATGACACCAATGAACTTGAAGATGCCGTTGTCGTGGCATTCGGCAAACAGAAGAAGGAAAGTGTCATCGGTTCCATCACGGCTGTTGACGTTTCGACCTTGAAGGTTCCGTCCAGCAACTTCACGACATCCCTGGCCGGTAACGTGGCGGGTGTCATTGCGTACCAAAGGTCCGGAGAACCGGGTCAGGACAATGCGGACTTCTTTGTGCGAGGCATTACAACCTTCGGCGCCAACACCAGCCCTCTTATCCTCATCGATAATATCGAGCTTACTTCAACGGATCTTGCCCGCTTGCAGCCCGATGATATCCAGAGTTTCTCCGTCATGAAGGATGCCACTGCAACCGCCCTGTATGGAGCGCGCGGTGCCAACGGTGTCATATATGTTACTACAAAACGCGGCCAGGAGGGCCCGGCACAGATATTCGCGCGTTTGGAAACATCCATTTCCTCTCCTACGAATGTGGTTGAACTGGCCGACGGTGTCACATATATGAAGGCTTTCAACGAGGCTATCACCACTAGAGACCCGCTTGGGGATCTGATGTACAGTTATGACAAGATAGAGCAGACCGGAAAGCCCGGTGCCAACCGCATCATCTATCCTCTGAATGATTGGTATTCGATGCTGTTCAAGAACAGTGCCCAGAGTTTTCGGGCCAACGTGTCTGCACGTGGAGGTGGCAAGGTTGCGACATATTATGTGGCGGGTGCCTTCACGCAGGATACCGGTATTCTGAACGTCGACAAAAGAAACAGTTTCAACAACAATATCGACCAAAAGACATATACCCTGAGGTCAAACGTTGATGTCAATGTCACACCCACGACCAAATTGGCCGTGCGCTTGACCGGCAACTTCACCGATTACACCGGACCGCTCAACGGAGGATCCGAGGTGTATGAGCAGGTGGTGCATTCCGACCCGGTGCTGTTCCCGGCATATTATCCGGAAGATTCCGACCACGTAGGTATCAAACATATCATGTTCGGAAACTACGGGGACGGTTCATACACCAACCCCTATGCCAATCTGGTCAAGGGATACAAGAGTTACCAGCGCTCGCAGATGATTGCCGCCGTAGAGCTAAATCAGGATTTCTCTTTCATTACCGAGGGCCTGTCTTTTATGACTCTCTTCAATCTGACCCGGTTGTCCGCCTATAACGTGTACCGTCAGTTCCACCCGTATTGGTATTCGATAGACAATTACGACTCCTACACCGGAGAGTATCATATCAACCGTCTGAACGAGACAGGAACCGACTATCTCACGTATTCTGAGGGTGGCAAGACCATAACCAATACGATGTATTCCGAATCCCGTCTCAATTACGTGCGGGATTTCGGCAGGAATGCCGTGACCGGCCTGCTAGTTCTGACAGCTCGCGAAGAACTGACCGCCAATGCCGGTTCGCTGCAGCTTTCACTCCCTTCAAGAAACGCTGGTCTCTCCGGCCGATTCACATATGGATGGGACAAGAAATATTTTGCCGAGTTCAACTTCGGCTACAACGGATCCGAACGTTTTTCGATGAAACACCGCTGGGGCTTTTTCCCGTCATTCGGAGTTGCCTGGGTGATGTCCAACGAGAAATGGTTCGAGCCTGCAAAGAAGGCGATTTCCAATCTTAAGTTCCGCTATTCCTATGGTCTTGTGGGTAATGATAATATAGGTTCTTCGAGCAACAGGTTCTACTATCTGTCCGAGATGAACATGAACAGTTCTTCCCTCGCTGCCTCATTCGGAGAAAACAGGGGAACCGGTTATACCGGCATCGATGTGCTCCGCTATGCCAACGATGCGATTACCTGGGAGAAGTCCTACAAGAGCAATCTGGCCATAGAACTCGGTCTCTTCAACAAACTCGACATTATAGCCGAGTATTATACCGAGCGAAGGGAGGATATCTTCATGACTCGCGCCGACATTCCGAACACGATGGGACTTCAGGCCAACATTTCGGCGAACATTGGCCAGGCCAAAGCCCACGGTATCGATATCCAGGCTGATTACAAACAAAGCTGGTCAAGGGATTTCTGGACTTCCGCACGCGGTAATTTCACCCTTTCCAAGAGCGAATATCTTGTGTATGAGGAACCGACCTATCCTGAGCCTTATCGTCAGCATGTGGGGCAGGCGTTGAATCAGACATGGGGTTACATTGCGGAGAGACTCTTCATCGACGACGAGGATGCTGCAAACAGCCCTTCCCAGCAAGCCTTCGGAAGCCAGTATGGAGGCGGTGATATCAAGTATACCGACGTGAACGGTGATGGAGTCATTACAACTGCAGACCGTGTCCCCATCGGTTTCCCCACATCTCCGGAAATCATCTACGGCTTCGGCCTTTCCGCAGGATTCAAGGGATTTGACCTCTCCGTATTCTTCCAGGGCCTCGGCAACGAGTCTTTCTGGATTGATGCTTACGGATTGTCTCCTTTCGTGAAATGGACGAATTCTTCAACCGGTGCGACATACAATTCCACTGCCCTTCTGAAGGCATTCTCTGATAGCCACTGGAGTGAGGACAACCGCAATATCTATGCTTTGTGGCCCAGGTACAGTTCTTACAGGAACAGCAACAACACTGCAGTCAGTACCTGGTGGATGAGGGACGGTTCGTTCCTGCGTCTGAAGCAGGTCGAGTTCGGCTACACTTTCCCGCGCCGCTGGACAGAAAAAGCACGCATCGATAACTTGCGCTTGTATTTCCAGGGCAACAATATCTTCAGTTGGAGCAAGTTCGACCTCTGGGATCCGGAACTTGCAGGAAGCGGATTGAATTATCCGATACAGAGGACATTCAATTTCGGTATCAATGTCACCTTCAAATAATGGCAGTGAGTATGAAAAAATATATATACAGATTATCACTCTCAGTTGCTGCAGCCTGTATGCTTTCAGGTTTCAATTCATGCAACAAATTTCTTGACGTGGTCCCCGATGACGGCCTTGCCACCATTGAGACTGCATTCAACCTCAGGTCGACGGCTATAAGATATCTGGCTACCTGCTATGCGTATATGCCCAATGACGGTATTCCCGGTGGAGATCCCGCCATACTCGGCGGTGACGAGACATGGGACCTGATAGGGCGTGTCGTTACAAATACTTCCGCCCGGGTTCCGCAAACCAATTTCAACATAGCTCGCGGCTATATGACGGCCACTTCCGTGTATGCCAATGACTGGGTCTCGATGTACCAGGGTATACGCTGCTGCGACATCCTATGCCAGAACGTGGATGCCGTTCCCGATATGGACACATGGGAGAAGAACCAATGGAAATCTGAAGCAAAGTTCCTGAAGGCCTATTACCATTTCGAACTCGTGCGTAAATGGGGCCCCGTTCCCATCATCAGAGAAAGTCTTCCCATAGACGCCGAAACCGATCAGGTTAGGGTGTTCAGAGACAATATCGACGATTGTTTTGATTTCATTCTTGCCTTGTTGGATGAGGCTATGACCAATCTTCCGGCCAAGAACATCTCCAGCGATGAGTACGGACGTATCACCAAGCCTATCTGTGCCGCATTCAAGGCAAAGGTTGCTACTTATGCCGCAAGCCCTTTGTTCAACGGAAATGTTCAGGAAGCTTCGCTGGTTGATTCCCGAGGTACTTCTCTGTTCCCCGCCAAGACGGACGAAGACAAGAGGCAGCGCTGGGTTTATGCAATGAATGCTTGCGAAAGGGCAATCAAGATATGCGATAGCTTGGGATTCAAGATGATAGACGGTAAATACGTTAAGGACAACTACCAGATTGTGATGCACGGGGCAACTGCCAACGACACACTCGTGACTGAACTTGCGCTGCGTACATCTTTTTATTCTAAGGGAACGATTGAGAATATCAATGAGAACATCTGGCCCAACACACAGAGCTCTTCAGAGAGTATTAGAATGTTCCAGCAACTGATAATGCCCAATTTCTCGGAGTACGCCCAGGCCCTCGGCGGTTATCGCTTCCTCAGTGTGCCCCTGAAGATTGCGGAACAGTTCTATACAAGGAACGGTCTTCCCATCAACAATGATCTTGAATGGGTTGGCAAAGATGTGTTTGAACTGAAAGCTGCCCAACCTTCGGATGCGTATTATCTTCTTGAAGGATATACGACAATAGCCTTGAACTTTGACCGCGAACCCCGCTTCTATGCATCACTTGGATTTGACGGTGGTACCTGGCTGAGCAGGATGCCGACGGTTACCACGAACCTCAAGTCTGATGATATGAATGTGGTCAAGTGCCGTTTGAACGGTCCTCACGGAAAGACCAGTACCGAGACAGGGCCTGTGACGGGTTATTTCCCCAAGAAATACTGTCCGTACGAATGCATTTTCACTGCGGCCAATACATTCTCATATTATTGGTTCCCCTGGCCCATCATCCGTTATACGGACCTCCTGTTGCTGTATTGCGAATGTATCAATGAAGCTGAGGGACCTGACGGACCTCATTCCAAAGAGCTTTTCGAGTATCTGGACAAGATACGCGAAAGAGCGGGTATTCCCGATGTGAAAACATCCTGGGATATGTACAGCAACAATCCCGGCTATTATTCAACCCAGGCAGGTATGCGTGCAATCATTCAAAATGAACGTCTGAACGAACTCGCTTTCGAGAGCCAGAGATTCTGGGACATCAGACGTTGGATGACAGCTCCTGCCGAGTATCAGAAGGGCATATACGGTTTTAATATTATGGCCTCCAGTCCGGAAGACTATTATGTGAAATCTTTCGTTGCCAATCAGGATTTCGGCCTGAAGGATTATTTCTGGCCCATTCCGACTTCTTACATTGAGGTGAACCCCAATCTGGTGCAGAATATCGGATGGTAAAATTTAGGAGAATGTCAATATGAAAAAGATATTTTGTTTTATCATTACAGTCCTGGCTTTGTTCTCCTGCGATTCAAGGCTTGACGAATACCAGAGACTGATACCCAAGGATGACTCCATTCCGGCTCCCAAGCCCATCGAAATCAAGAACGTCAAACCCATACCTGGCGGAGCCGTCATTAAGGTCAGTTATCCGGAGGACAACAATGTGCGTGGAACTGTCGCTGTTTATGAAAGGAACGGTGAGATCGTCAACACCAAGATTTCAAGGTATGTCGACAGTCTTGTCATCGAGGGATATCCGGATGAAAATGACCACGAAGTCAAACTTTATTCCTTCAATGTGAATGAAGAGAAGTCGGAAGTCGTATCCACTGTCATAAAGCCGCTTACGCCTCCTATCAAAACCGTAAGGCCCACTATGACACCGACTTTTGGCGGAGTGAAGATACTTATTACCGGCAATGAGGTCAAAGCTGATTTTGCCGTATGTCTGCTTCGTGATGAAGATTTGGCGGATGAGGGGAAGCCTGTAAGTGATATGAAATGGGTTGAGGTGACGACTCTTTTCACTTCCAGCAACAACATCAATCTGTCAAGACGCGGTTTGAATCCTGTCGAGGCCCTGTTTGCCGTATATATCAGGGATCACTGGGGAAATGTGTCCGATACCACAGTGGTCAAACTTACCCCCATCGAAGAATATAAGATTGATCACAGCAAGTTCAGGGATGCATCTCTGGATGATGACAACTGCAAGTCCTCTTCCGCCAGCTATCCTCTTGAGGGTCTTTGGGATGATTCCGGAGCTTCCGTTGCAGGCCACTTCTTTGCTTCCGATACCTCTCCCAGACCATGTTGGCTTACGATTGATCTCGGGCTCACGGCCCAATTGAGCCGAATTCATACACTGCCCCGCATCGATTATATGATATGGTCCAGTGCTCATCCCCGTGTGTTCGAATTCTGGGGCTGGGTAGGAGAAGACAAGCCCAGGGGAACCTACAATGCCTTGAACCCTCACGGATTTCAGGATGGATGGGTGTTGCTTGGAGAGTTTGAGCAGATCAAGCCTTCCGGATACGAAGAGGACGGAAGCGTCGGCACGGTTACCGCGGAAGACAGGGCATATTTCAATGCCGGAAACGATTTTGAATTCGACACCGACTTGTATCCTCATGCCAATGATCCTATCACACATCTGCGTGTTGTGTTTGTAGACAATTTCTCCACTTATGGAACGGAAGCGGAAACGATGTCCATCCAGTTCGGAGAAGTTACTCCTTATGGAATTGTAATAACCGAATAATAAATCACAGGAATATGAAAAGATTGACAAGTTGTGTTTTGACACTGATAGCAATGGCCTTCGGGTTTTCATCCTGTGACAAACAGGATGACACTTACGGACAGTATGTTGTGAACGGTGGTTATAATTATCCCGCGAAGCCTATAGACGTTTCATTCTCATCCGGTTACAACAGAGTACGTCTGAAATGGGCGGAACCCCTTGACCCGGCGGTCAAGACGGCGAAGGTGTACTGGGACAATTATGCAGATTCCCTTACTTTGGACTACTCTTCGGTTGTTGACGGCTATGTGAGTGTTGTTATCGACCAGCTGGAAGAGAGATCCTATTCTTTCGACATCGTCAATTTCGACGGACAGGGCAACCGTTCGCTTGCCTCTGAAGTGACCGTTTCCCCTTATGGCAACGGATGGCTTGCGACTCATGCTGAAAGGCGTTTGTCCTGGGCCCAGATGGACGGGGACAATGCTGTTGTCACTATGGGAACACCTATGGACGAAATGGTGGCCACGAAATTCAGGTACCGCGATTCTTCCGGTCAGTGGGTTGAGTCTCCCGGTGCCCTCCCTTGCGAAGAGTCGGTTATGGAACTCCCGAATGCTCTGAAGGGTAAACTGCTGGAGTATAAGTCTGCGTATTGTCCCAAGGCAGGCATTGACACTGTGTGGAATTTGAACTGGAGCAGAAGTAACAAACCCATTGTGTATAACATTGACGGAGGAAAATGTTCAGTAACTGTGACAGACAATCAGATATACAGTAATTTTACTCCCGAAAAGATTGTCGACGGCGTAAAGGACAACTCCGACAGCCGCTGGTTCAGCTCTTTCAACTCATCGTATAGGAACAAATGGCCCAAGATAGTGTGCATAGATACCAAACTGAACGGTGACAACAGGATGACCTTCACGAATTTCAAGTTCTATGAAAATCCTGCAATTGATGCCGAGACTCAGAGGTATATCAAGGCTGTCGACATTTATGTCGGCGACAAACTTTTCAATGTCAATGCAAGCTCGAGCCAGCTGTCTTCTTTCGGCACTCCCATCGCCCAGACGACACTGAACACACTGGGATATGAGTTCGAGAAGTTCGTTGATGAAGAAACCCTAGGACGCTACATCGCCATTGTATTCAAGAACTCGTTCAGTTCCGTAGGATATATAGATCTTTGGGAATTCGAGGCTTACGGCTATGTGGAGTCAGAAGTTGATTAATTACCAATAAACCATTTATTAATATCACATTATGAAAAAACATCTATTAGCAATTTTGGCAATTGTGCCTTTTGTCCTTTATTCCTGTGGACAAAAGGAGGAACCGGCGCCAACTCCGACGCCTACTCCGGAAGAGGAAGTAGTCACTGTGGCGCAGGACAATTATCAGGTGCCCAACACAGCCGGAACATTGGACATCTCCGTGACTACTAATGCAAATCTGAAGGTCAGTGTTTCAGGTGACGCTTCTTCCTGGCTGTCCTACTCTTCGACCAAAGCCACAAAGGCGACCAAGACATCAACGGTTGTCCTTGCGTATAAAGCGAACGAGACAACCAGTACCCGCACGGCGACTGTTACCATAGCCGGGTCCAAGAAATCCGCAACCGTGAAGGTGACGCAGGTTGCCGCAGGCTCTTTTGTAATATGCGAAATTACAGAAATGAAGGTTGACCCCAAGGGCCCCAGTTTCTCCGTTACGGTACAGACAAATGACGAGCTGAATGTTGCTGTCAGTGAAAGCTGGGCGCAATACAAGAGCTATTCCAATGGCGAGTGCATTTTTGACCTTGAGGCCAACAAGAGTGAAACTACGCGTGAGGCTGAAATCGTATTCTCCTGCAAGTCAGACGCTTCTCAAAAAGCCACTCTGAAGATTGTCCAGAAACCCGGCAACTTCAGTGACACCAAGATACGGGTTCTGGCCATCGGCAACAGCTTCTCCGACGATGCGATGAACTACCTCTATCCGGTTCTCGCTGAGCTAGGTTACACGGACATCACACTCAAGAACCTTTTTGTCGCAGGATGCTCGCTTGAGCAGCATGCGGACAATCTGCTCAACAAGAATGCCGCTTACGAGCTGCATACTTTCAACAATGTAATCGGCGGTTATACTACCGACAAGGAAATTGTCGCCAACGACATACTTGATCTTGACGAGTATGATATCATCACCGTTCAGCAGAACAGCGGCAACTCGGGTATGCCTTCCACCTATAGTCCTCTTGAGATTGTCATGCAGTACATAAGCGAGTCCTGCCCGTTCACTCCCGTGTTCTGGCATATGACATGGGCATACAGCCAGAACTCGACCCACAAGGATTTCGCCAATTACGGCAATGACCAGAAAGAAATGTATGAAGCCATCGTGAGTACGGTGCAGAGCAACATCAGCAAGCAATTCGCCGGCATCATACCTACTTGTACTGCAATCCAGAACCTCCGTGGCACTTTCTTTACCGACTACCTTACCCGCGACGGTTATCATCTCTCTTATAACATCGGCCGTGTGGCCGCCGCTATGACCTGGGCGAAGACACTCACCGGCAAGAGCATAGACAAAGTTGCCTGGGAGCCTCTCCAGGAAGACGGTACGACCAAACTCTACAAATATGAGCCTTATTACTATCCTGCAATCATAGAAGCAGTCAACAATGCTTCTGCAAAGCCATTCGAAGTAACCCCGACTTCGAAATACGGAGTTCATAAGTCTCCTGCGAAGAACGATGCTCTTCGTGAGATGATGACCGCTGCCGGATATGACCTCAGCAAGTTCGTGGAAATTCCTTCATATACCATCTATCGGGATGCATATTACAATTCCAATGCTTCTCTTGCCCCGACAACCGGAGGCGCCACGTATTCCGGCATCAATGCCGCTTTCAACGGTGTCACAGGAACGTTAGTCAACAAATTCGTCTGTACCAACATCTTCGAAATCGGACAGATTCCTGTCGGAACCGTCATTGTGGTAAAAGAAGGCTATGGATATCGTCCTGAGGCCTGGACAGCCCTCACGGCACAGACAGGCACCCGCCCGGGCAATGTCAGCAATCCGATTACAGTTGTCGATGATGCATGGTGGGGCAGCTTCAAGTTCAGAGCGTTCAATATCTTCAAGTCAGACAACTCTGAGATACGTGAAGATACTGGAATAGAATCTGCATTAGGCATCTTTGTGCCTGTCACCGGAACCGGAGATGGGACTCAGGATTATGAACCTGGAGACTGGAAGTGGTAATTAATGAACGCTAAAAGATAATGGATATGAAAAAGTTGACATATTTTCTGATTGCTTCGATAGGAGTAATTACAGTTGCATCTTGCGCGAAATATGAACTTGAGGATCCTGCTGCGCTTCCTCAGGGTGAAGCCAAGACCATTGTTCTGGCATATGATGCAGTGAAGACCAGCCTTGTTGACGGAAAGACAAGGTGGGCTGAAGGGGATGAGATTTTCATCTATAGTGCCGGCGGAGCTTCCTCCCAGAGAGTCAAGGTGGCGGCCGCACAAGAAGGGAAGGATACCGTACATTTCACTGTCAATATGGATGGTGATGTCCTTTATGCGGTGTATCCCGCTGATGCCGCTGCCGGTGTCAGCAATGGAACCGTAAAATTCAAAATTCCTTCCAATCCCGACGGACTTTTCGGCAGTGCGAACATTGCCGTCTCGAAATCCGAAAAAGAAGATGGATTCCATTTCTTCAAAATGAAGAATGCTACGGCTGTATTTGTCGTTGACGTGCAGTCGAACAAGTCGGTCGAGATACTTCAGCTTGCCGGTCAGACAAATATCAATGGAACCTATACCGCTTCTTTTGATGCGGCTGGCAACATCGAGTCCGTCACGGCTGCCGGCTCAAATGCCAAGAGCTCTATCGTTATGACCGGAGGAATGGACGGCAAGTTTTATGTCCCGGTTGCCGCCGGCTCATATGAAGGCTTCTCGATGACTGCAATGAAGGGCAATGGCGGATACCAAACCCTTAACTCTACAGCTACCAATGAGGTTGTAGTCAATCATCTTTACGATTTGGGAAAAATCGGTGACAACCTCACCACGGGTCTTCCCGGAGAGGGTACCGAGGCTGATCCTTACCGTATCGCCAATGTGGGCGAGTTCGCCGCATTCACGACCACGGTAAACCTTGGCAACAGTTTCGAGGGAAAATATCTCCGTCTTGAATCGGAAATGGATGCGACGACTCCTATCGGATACTGGAATTCCTCTACTGAAGCTTTCCCGTTCAAGGGCTCTTTCGATGGAAACGACAAGGAAATCAATCTTGCCATTGACGGTGCCAGTGCAAAGGGAACGACCAATGTCGGTCTGTTCGGCTATGTCGGAAGCGGTGCGACCATCAAGAACCTCAAACTGAAGGGAAGTGTCACAACGACAGGTAGTGATGCAGGAGCTCTTGTAGGTTATGCTTACGCCAACGAGGACCACATCACTGTGTCCAATGTCACCAACTCCGCAACCGTTAACGGTACCAAGAACGTTGCCGGAATCATCGGCTATGCCTGCGGTTTCAACAATACGTACTTCGTGAATATTGACAATTGTACGAACAATGCGAAGATTGAAGCTTCGGTCAATGCCGCCGGCATTTCTGCGCTCAGCGACTACTGTAATATCACCGGCTGCGTCAACAACGCAGAGGTTAAGAGCACGACTGACAAATTGTCTCCTACCTACTCCCTTTCATACCTTAGAGGACTGCTTACGGCTATCACAGACAACTACAGCAGTGTAAACGATATGTATATCGGCACCGGCGGTGTTTCCGGATTCTGTGCCCATTCCACTGTCGAGGGTTGTTCCAACACGGCTCCCGTCTCCGGCTTGACGAAGGTGGGCGGAATCTGCGGCTCCTGCTATTGGACAGCAGTCAAGAAGGCAGTCAACTCCGGCAATATCACCGCATCCGGTATGCATCAGGTAAGATGCGACTCGCAGATGGGTGAGATCTGGGGCTCTTTGGAAGGAGGTATCGTGGGTCATATCTGGGCCGGTTACAATGTCGAGGACAGCCGCAATTCCGGAACCATCACCGGACGCGGAGGACAGGGAGGTATCGTAGGTATCATTTCCTGCGTCAACAATTCCTATTCCACTTCCAAGATTGTCAAATGTGAGAACACCGGTGACGTCATCGGTGTCAACTCCTACCACGGCGGTAATTCCTTCGCATATACAGGCTGTGGCGGAATCGTCGGCTCCCTCAGAAGCTATACAACCTATATCCCGTCTGTCATCGAGTGCAAGAATTCCGGCAAGGTGACCAACGACCGCGCTTCAGCCGGCGGTATTGTCGCCACAATCAGCCGTCACGGGTCAGGTACGGGAGAAGCTAATAATATGGCAAATGTTGACAAGTGTATTAATACAGGTGCCGTCGAGGCTCCTTTCTATGCCGGAGGTATAGTGGGACTCGTTTCTGCACGCCGCTCAGCCTGCGCATATATCACCAACTGCCAGAACGATGGCAAGGTGACAGGTTTGAACAGGTCTCCAGATACCTACGGATCATACTCCGGAGGAATCATCGGGGCCAATGCCGCATATGGCGGATACCTCACTGTCCCTTATGTATACAATTGTATCAACAACGCAGATCTTGTATATCCTGTTTCAGCTAAGCTGAATCCACGTATGGGCGGTATCTGGGGTGACATGACTGGCAAGGGCGCAGTTGTCAACTGTTTCAACAGGGGCAAAATTGTCCCTGTCGAGGGCGAAGTCGCTACGGAAGCTCTCCAGTTCCTTGGTTCTATTGTCGGCATTATGGTGGATAATACAACCAAGATTGAGGAGTGCTACTATGTGAAGGGTACTGCGGAACTTGCTGTCGGTTCATCTTCATCCGGTGTTCACGAGAACTGCATATCGGAAACTGACGATGCCGGTGCATTCGAAAGCGAAGTTGAGTTCAAGAACAAGGGCTACAACAATGCGGTCGATATTCTTAATGCCTGGGTTAACAGCCAGCAGGATCCTTCAGCCTATTATCTTTGGGCTGCAGGTCCAGCTTTCTCCAAATAGAGTAAAACTTCCAAGATTAAGGAGCGGTCAAGACCGCTCCTTTTTTTAGCTTCCGACGAAGTGCGACGTAAGCCTCCGACGAAATGTAAGCCTCCGACGAAATGCATATTGTAGCCTGGCGTGAGCCGGGCTACCTTTG
>JAKSIX010000056.1 GCA_024398595.1 Bacteroidaceae bacterium
AGTGTGAACTTCTCGGATTTGAAATACTTCCGTTTTTTCATATACCGTTCCGCCCGTGTATATCTTCAATGTCGAGCCGGGCGTTACGGAATCCGTCAGAGTAACTGACAGTCCCGTATAATCATCGTACGTACGCTCCAACTCATAATCACGTTCCCTACTGCATGAACACAAAACAACCCCCAGCACCAGAAATAGTCCACCGATATAAGCAGATAGTTTTTTCATTTTTTCCATTAGGCTTACTGTTTCTGCAAAAATACTTTTTTTAGGCTTTTGACACAACAATTCTTTTCAATTAAAGTTTTTTATATATTCGCAACAACAATTCAGAACTATAACATTCACTTATCAAACCAAACAATGAAAAAAGTATTTTATCTGCTGCTCGGTCTGGTACTTGCCAGTTGCGGAGCTAAAGAATGTCCAATCCTCACGATTGAGGGCGGACAGGTTCAGGGTGTAGCCGCTGAGCTTCCCGATGTGTTTGTATTCCGTGGCATTCCATACGCCGCAGCTCCTATCAGAGAAAACCGCTGGAAGGCCCCACAGCCTGTCACTCCCTGGGAGGGCGTGACGGTTTGCGACAGATTCGGGCATCCGAGTTATCAGCCCATCCAGTACAAGGGTGGCTACTACACAGAGTGGGGTTACGGAGACGAGGCTCCTTTCAGTGAGGATTGTCTCTACGCAAACGTATGGACCAAGAAGCCGGGTCAGACCGATGCCAAGCTGCCGGTTGCACTGTGGATTCACGGTGGCGGATACCGCGAAGGATTCGGTACAGAGCCGGAGTTCGATGCCCAGGAGTGGGCTGCAAAGGATGTCGTATTGGTATCCATCAACTATCGTCTCGGTGTTTATGGTTTCCTGACTCACCCGGAGCTTTCAGCTGAGAGCGAGCACGGAGTATCAGGCAACTATGGTATTCTGGACCAGATTGAGGCCCTCAAGTGGATTCAGAAGAACATCGCACAGTTCGGTGGTGATCCTGACAACGTGATGATATTCGGTCAGAGCGCAGGTGGCGGCAGCGTACGTACACTTTGCGAGTCTCCGCTTGCACGTGGTCTGTTCCACAAGGCAGTCATCATGAGTGCCGGCGGTCTTACCGTTCCCCAGCAGGGCGGTATGGGTGGCTTCGGCGGAATGGGCATGGGCGGTATGCGTATGCCGGCCGGCGGTTTCCCAGGCTTCGGCGGTTTCGGTGGCGGTCAGGCTGCTCCCAAACTCGCTGCCTACAAAGCTCCGCAGGCTCCGGAAGGTCTCAACCAGTTGCAGCGTTCAGAGTTCAATACAAAGGTCATTATGGACTGGGCAGGTTACAACACTCTTCAGAAGATGCGTAACGCCGACACTGAGGCTATCCACTCAGTAGGTACAATCTACAGTTCAGCTACAGGTAACCGCGAGAGCATCACCGGTATGCCAATCATCGACGGTTATGTATCACTGGAGAGCTTTGATCAGGCTGCTCTGGACGGTACACTCGCAGACGTTCCTTATATGTGCGGTTACACATTGAACGATATGGGCAATATGTCATCAGGCGTTGGCGCATTCGGTCTGAACCGTGAGGAGATGTCCAAGAACGGCAGCCGCTGCTGGGCTTACGAGTTTGCACGTCCTCTGCCGGACGATGGCTCACATCCTGAGGTTACACAGCGTCTGAAGGGTGCCTTCCACTCATCAGACCTCTGGTTCGTATTCAAGTCTCTGAAGCACTGCTGGAGACCTTGGACACAGGGCGACTGGGATCTTTCTGAGAAGATGCTGACCGCTTGGACCAACTTCGCAAAGTACAGCGATCCCAACGGTCCTGACGGCGGCGAGTGGGCTCCTTACACAAAGGAGACCCCGAAGTTCATGGTCTTCAAGCTCAATGAGGCTGACGAGGAGAACTCAGAGTTCACCGATCCTATCACCAAGCTTCCTTGGGAGGAATAATCCAACTGATTGTTCATACATAAAAGGGCCCGGAAATAACTTTCGGGCCCTTTTTATAATATCTTTGCACATCAATAAACTCACAGTGATATGATATTGTTTTACAGTGACTATCTGGAAGGCTGTCACCCCGAGATTCTCAAGCGCCTTCAGCAGACCAATCTTGACCAGACTCCCGGCTACGGGGTAGATGATTACTGCAATCAGGCAAGAGCTATAATAAAAGAGGTGTGCGGCACACCCGATGCGGATATTCATTTTCTCGTAGGAGGCACACAGACAAATGCGACAGTGATATCATCAGCACTGAAGCCATATCAGGGAGTACTCTGCGCAACGACAGGGCACATCAATGCTCACGAAACAGGTGCTGTAGAGCACACAGGGCACAAGGTTCTCGCCTTGGAGGGTAAAGACGGTAAAATAAACGCATCGCAGGTTGAAGATGCCTTGAGCGCACAGCACAACGATCCGAGCTACGAGCACATTGTCCAGCCGGGAATGCTGTATATATCATACCCTACAGAACTTGGCACTATCTATTCCAAGCAGGAGCTTATCGATATAAAGAAGGTATGCGCCAAATGGGACATTCCGCTTTTCATTGACGGTGCAAGACTCGGCTACGGACTTACATCGTCAAAATGCGACCTCACGATAAAGGACATTGCGGCAATCGCAGATGTATTCTATATAGGTGGAACCAAGCAAGGAGCACTGTTCGGTGAGGCGGTCGTCATCAACAAAGAGTCACTCAAAAAGGACTTCCGGTATAACATCAAGCAGAACGGAGGAATGCTGGCAAAAGGCAGGCTGCTTGGAATCCAGTTCGCCACCCTATTCACGGACAACCTGTATTTTGAGATTGCGCGTAATGCCAACCGTCTTGCGGACAAGCTCAGGAATGCGCTGAAATCAAAAGGCTACAGAATGCTTGCGGAGAGTCCCACAAATCAGGTATTTCCAATACTTTCAGACGAAAAAGCCGAAGAGCTGGCCGCAAGTTTCGGATTTGAAGAATGGGGGCGGATTGACAACAGCCACACAGCCGTACGCTTCTGCACAAGCTGGGCCACAACCGACGAACAGATAGACTCTCTGATAGCGGCCCTATAGTACCGGTTCTGATTTGAACTCAGGCGAAACGGTCGAACATTGACGTACTGAGATATTTCTCAGCCCTGTCAGGGAATACCACAACTATGTTGCCGGATTCCGCCTTTTCGGCGGTACGTGCAGCCGCAAGCATTGCTGCGCCACTGCTCATACCTACGAAAATACCCTCCTTTGCTATAACCTGTCTGGCCATTTCAATGGCTTCCTCGCTCTCAACCATCACCTGGGAATCAAGTATCGACGGGTCGTAAATGTCGGGAACTATCGCCTCCTCCATATTCTTCAGACCCTGAATATAGTGTCCCTTCACCGGATATGCGCAGACAATCTTAATATTCGGGTTCATTATCTTGAGGAACCTGGCAAGTCCCATAAGGGTGCCAGATGTACCGATAGCACCCACCAGATAGTCGATCTTGCCGTCTGTCTGCTGCCATATTTCAATAGCGGTCTTCTTGTAATGCGCCATATAGTTGCTGGCGTTCGAGAACTGGTCCGGCATATAGTATTTGTCAGGATTCTCATCCACCATCTTATGTGCCAGACGTATGGCACCGTCAGTACCCTGGTCCGCAGGAGTAAGTATCACCTCACCTCCGTACGAGCGTATAATCTTGCGACGTTCCTCCGACACAGCCTCACTCATCACGATAGTTACCTTATAGCCCTTCACTATACCGACTATTGCAAGTCCTATGCCGGTATTGCCCGAAGTAGGCTCTATTATCGTCTTTCCGCGATGCAGTTTTCCTTCGGCTTCAGCCTGCTCAATCATAGCGACCGCAATACGGTCCTTTATGCTTCCCGTCGGGTTAAATCCCTCCACTTTCGCATAAATATTCATATTCGGATTCGGATTCAGCCGGTTTATCCGCACCATAGGAGTATCTCCTATCGCCTCAAGTATATTATTGCAAATCATAGTGTCCTTATTTTGCCGCGAAGTTAGCTCAAAAATCGGAATTAAAATAATACCTTTGTTGTATAAGAATTTCAAACTGATAAATATGAGTAAAGTATTCAAGAATCTCGCGCTGCTGCTGTTCGCATCGGCCGCAGCATCCCAGATTTGCGCACAGCCGGGCGGCGGATTTGCCCCGCAGGTGAAGCCCACGGTAGTCAACGCAGACGGTACAGTAACATTCAATTATTCGAACCGCAATGCCGGGAAAGTCCAGGTGTGGACACAGTTCTCCGGCGATGTGGATATGCAGAAAGGTGCAAACGGCATCTGGTCTGTAACAGTAGGACCTGCCGTCCCGGACATCTACCCATACCATTTCACAGTTGACGGCATCAGCGTGATGGATCCGCAGAATCCCGACTGGTTCCCGAACGAGACATTCAAGAACAGCCTGCTTGACATACGCGCTGACGGACAGCTGCACGCACTGAACGATGTCCCGCACGGAAGCGTGGATTACCTGAACTACTGGTCAGAAGGGCTTGGAATATATATCCCGGTAATTGTCTATACCCCACCATTCTATGACAGTCCCAAGAACAAGGACAGGAAATACCCTGTAATGTATATGATTAGCGGTACCACCGATACCGAGGAAGTGTATTTCAAGGTAGGCAAGGTCAACTTCATCCTTGACAACCTCATCGCACAGGGCAAGGCCAAGGAAATGATAGTGGTTCTTCCATACGGCAATGCCACCCTGCTCAAGACAGAGCGTCAGGCATCATCCAACGCCGGCGGTATGGGCGGCTTCGGCGGCTTTGGCGGAATGGGTGGAATGGGTGGAGGCTACAACTTCAACAAGGACTTCACCGATGTTATGATGCCGTTCATTGAGGAGAATTACCGCACAATCAACGATGCGGAACATCGTGGCATAGGAGGTTTCTCACGCGGCGGCAACCAGGGACTCGCCATAGGTCTCGCAAACCTTGACAAGTTCTCCTATCTCTGCTCGTACAGCTCGTTCACACAGGTACGCGGCAGCCAGTTTGAGGATGCCGATGCTGTCAATGCCAAAATCAAGCTGTTCTGGTTAGGTATCGGTACTGACGACTTCCTGTACGGCAACTCAAAGGATCTGATGGACACCCTCGACAAATACGGGATAAAGAACATCAAGGAGTTTACGTACGACAAATACGGCCACACCTGGATGAACGCACGCTACTGGCTGGAGAAGTCTCTGCCTCTGCTGTTCCAGGACGAGGATGTCATAGCCGCAGAGAAGGGTATGGATCTTGCTGAGGCGGAGAAGGTACGCGAGGCATCGGCTGCAGGCGGCGAGGCATCACGCCTCACCCCCACCCTTATGTCAAGTCTGTTCCCCGCAGGTGTCAAATCACCGGAATACAATGCTGACGGTAGCGTGACATTCCGCTGCCAGGCTCCGGACGCACAGAAGGTCGAGCTGGAGTGCCAGATGTTCAGCGGCACAAAGCCTATGACGAAGAACGGCCGTGGCGTGTGGGAGATAACCGTAACTCCGGAGGAGCCCGACATCTACCCGTATGCTTTCCAGATAGACGGCACTCAGGTAGCGGATCCGAACAATATGCACATCTTCCCGAACGAGAGTTTCAAGTACAGTCTTGCCGATGTGCGTGGCGAGACTCCGAGGGAGCAGGATATGCAGCAGGTTCCTCACGGCAAGGTGGCATACCGCTACTATCACTCAAAGCAGCTCGGCTTTGACCGTCCTCTCTGCATCTACACCCCAGCCGGATACGATCCGAACGGAAAGGAGGCACTTCCGGTACTCTACCTGATTCACGGTATGACCGACACCTACGAGACCTGGTTCAAGGTAGGTCAGGTGAACAACATAATGGACAACCTCATCGCACAGGGCAAAGCTGAGCGTATGATTATTGTAATGCCTTACGCCAACCCGAATCCGGAGATTCAGGCCCGCGGTCTTGACATTCCTCAGGACATTATGGGCACGGATGTATTCTGCAAGGAGATTCTTGATGAAGTGATTCCTTACGTCGAGTCCAACTACAATGTTCTCACCAAGGCTGACCGGCGTGCCATAGCAGGCTTCTCACTCGGTGGCCGCCAGACACTCGCGTGCGGATTCGGCAACCCCGACAAGTTCCACTGGGTATGCGCCTTCGCTCCTGCCATCTTCGGCAACGAGTACGAGACCAACTTCCAGAACGGGACATACGCCCCAATCAAGGATCTGAAGAAGAAACTGAACCTGATGTTCCTCGGGACAGGCTCGGAAGACTTCCTGATTCAGGCCTCACGCGGTCTTGACTCATATCTGACAGAGCAGGGACTGGAACACACGTTCTACAATCCCGGCGGCGGACACACCTGGATGAACTGCCGCGACTACATCTACCTCGTAGCCCAAAAGCTCTTCAAGTAAACATCGCAAAACTACGCCAATATGAAGTTGGGGCTGACCAAAGTACTGGCCAGCCTCAACTATTATTTTATTTGCGATGTTTAGAACCTGTTTTGAAAAAATTAATCTACATTTGCAGTTGCTCAGCCGGCCCGACAATACGTTGCAGGGTGGGCGGGGCAGACATATTGAAGACGTTACTTGACGTTTATCTTCTGGATACAAACTTCGCAACTTTGATTTCAGAAAGAAGATAGCGCAACGGGAGCGTCCACTGGTGGTGACTGTTCAGTCATCCGCGTCACTGTTGTGGCGTGGAGTTTACTGTATATCATCCCTGACGTGGGCTGGCTGCGTTGCTTATCCTTTCTGAAGGGCAGCGAAGGCCTGTATCCGGGATGAGCAAGAGTAAGACTCCCACGTCTTTTTTTGTATCCGTTCGGAAAGGGGTGCGCCGGGCACAAAATGAACACCGATGAAACAATCGACAAATTGCGACAGACGCTCAGGCTACCGCGCACCTGCGGTTAAACTTGTTACAGTCAATCTTTCCAGATCCATTCTCAATAATGTCTCGACAGGTCAGGGGCGTGGCGATAATTTTACAGATTTCGGAGACGATTGATTATGAGACGGAACATACTATCTATGGTGTGTACAACAGCTGCAGCCATATCGGTTTCTCTGCTGCCGCTTGCATGTTCAAAGCAATATGATTTGCTTGAGGATAGCGGGGAGGTGAAGGCCGTTTTCAATGCGGATGCTTTTGCTCCGGACGATAATCTGACCAGAACGGTACTTGACGGTACGGAATTCATCTGGGCTGCCGATGATACCGTAGGCATCTATCCCAATTCCGGCTCCCAGATATTCTTTGAAATGACCCAGGGTGCCGGAACCGGTTCCGCTGTGTTCGATGGCGGCGGATGGGCATTCCGCAACGGTGCCAGATACTACAGCTATTACCCGTTCATTGCAGATTTCCATCTTGACCGGACACAGATACCGGTATCATTCAAAGGACAGCATCAGAACGGCCTGTCTTCTCTGGAGCATTTCGGACAGTTTGACTATATGTATGCCGATGCCGCCAGTGTGAAGGACGGTGTGATAACGTTCAACTATCACCATCTGGGCTGTGTGATAAGGGTAACAGCCACTCTTGAGCCGGGGACATATCGCCAGCTGACCATTACCGCACCAACCGGTGCTTTTGTACAGAAAGGATTTTTTGACCTGACATCAGCCAATACTGCAATCCAGTCCACAGAATCCGGCCGTGAACTGACTGTCGTATTGGACAATTTTACCGTCAGTGCCAAACAGGAAGTCAGGATATACCTTATGTCGGCACCTGTTGCCCTGTCAGGCAAAGAAATCACGGTAAGTATTCTTGATTCGGAAAAGAAACAGTACGACTGCAGGAAAACGCCGTCGAAGGACTATGCCGCCGCAGGAATTTACGGACTCACGTGCTCCACGTGGACAGCAGTTCCCCAGAGCGTGGGAATTGCTATTGATGACTGGGACGATGGAGGCCACTACTCCGGCGGTGCAGAATAAGAGCTGAAAACAATTAACACATTACATATTATGAAGATAAGACAAATGTTACTGCTTTCCACACTGCTCGTAGCGGCAGGATGTGCGAAAGATTTTCCCGGAGGGGTCACTGGCCTTGGTGAATCGGGAATGATACCCCTCAACATTGAGGGACGGATAAGCCGGACAGCCACAAAGGCCACGGCTGAAGGTTTTGTCGATAAGGATGCCATCGGACTGTTTGCCGTGAACTATTCCGAAGGCAATACCGTTCCGGGTACACTTGCCGTAGAGGGCAATCAGGCTGACAACGCGAAGTACGTCTTTGATGCGGACAACCACAAATGGGCACCTGTCAAACCCGTCTATTACAAGGATATAAATACACACGTTGACCTGTATGTATATTATCCTTATCAGGCTTCATTCACCAGTGTGACCGAAGGAGGCTTTGAAGTGTGCAAAGACCAGAGCACAGAGGCTTCCGCCACATCGCTTTCCGGGTACGAGGCTTCCGACCTTCTCTGGGGCAAAGCCGTAAATGTCACACCGTCCGAATCAAGTGTGTCAATCTCGCTACGCCACAGACTTGCGGCAGTCAAGGTGACTCTGGTCGAGGCTGATAACAGCGGATTCGGCGACGGAGAGTTTGAAAGCCTTGAAAAGAGCATTCTGCTGACCGGAACCACACGCAAGGCTCAGTTTGACTATTCAACGGGACAGGTCACTTCTGTTGGAACAGCACAACTTGACGGCATTGTGATGTGTCCGCAGGGTGACGGCAGCTGGCGTGCCATTGCCATACCGCAGACTGTTGCCGCCAGCACGCAGCTTTTCGCCATCACCGTGAACGGTGTGTCATACAGGTTCAGCCAGACATCGGCTGTCACCTACCAGAGCGGCAAGCAGACCGACTTCACCATTACAGTAAGCAAGAAGAGTCCTTCCGGCGAATATGAGTTCGCGCTTGCCGATGTTCAGATTAACGACTGGACCGAAGACAAGAATACCCACGGCGGCGAGGCCCGCCAATACTTCGTGGTCAATGTCACCGAGCCCGGAACCCTTGGCAAGACCATCAAGGCAATGGGCAAGAACCCTGACAAAATCAGGAACCTGAAGGTCGTGGGCAATGTCCGTGACGATGACTTCTACTTTATGCGCGACTCAATGGCAATCCTTGAGGCTGTCAATATGAAGGAGAGTGTGATAGCTGCGCCGAAGGAGCAGAAAACACTTGTGAGTATATCCACAACCTCGGATGTGTATAGATGGTATTGTGAAGCTTTTGGCGAGCCGGATGAGATATCGGGTACAGATGCGTATTGGTATGACAAAGGAAACAATATCCCAGCTTATGCCTTCAAGTCCAAGACAACTCTCTGCTACTTCAGTTTCCCGGAGAATGTAACAATTATTGGCGCAAATTCATTTTTTAGTACAAAGCTTTCAGGAGCCCTTGTTGTTCCTGATGGAGTAAGTGCAATTATGCCCGGCGCCTTTGCACAAACCAATATTGGAAGTGTTTCTTTTCCTTCTAATTTAGGCTATATCTGTAATGGTGCATTTAGTGACTGTTCTTCTCTTTCGGGGACACTAAACCTGCCAGCTCAATTACTTTTTATTGGTTCTAATGTTTTTGACAACTGCCAATTCACTGGAGAACTTCACTTACCTGATAATTTGGAGTATATTGGGAGTAGTGCCTTTTATTACGCTGGTCGCTTTGTGGGTAGTTTAAGAATTCCAGACAAAATCACAACGTTGCAAAGATGGATTTTTTATGGTTGTGGATTTAGTGGTACGCTTGACTTAAACAATGTGATTGAAATGGAATCGTGTACTTTTAAATACTGTAATTTTTCTGGTGAATTGATTATACCTGAAGGTGTAAAAATTATCCCGGAGGATTTTCTCTACAGACTGTCGCAAACCGGGTATTTGACTAGTGTCAGATTTCCCTCCACGTTGAAAGAAATTTCCGAAAACGCATTTCAAAATAATCCAGGTTTGTGTTGCGACATTACTCTTCCAGAAGGATTGCAAATTATTAAAAAGAATGCGTTTTATTATTGTCGTAATATAACTGGTATTGAACTGCCTTCTACCATTCAAACAATACAAGAGGGAGCTTTCATGGGCGACTATAATGTATCACGAATATTTTGTAAAGCTGTTGAGCCGCCAACTGCAATAAAATCTGCTTTTTCGAGTATTGCCAAGAACATTACAGTGGAAGTCCCGGCGCAGTCCGTCAAAAAATATCAGGCTGATCCTGTATGGGGTGAGTTCCAGCGTATTACCGCACATTATGATTTTTCACTCAGCCGCGATAAGATGCGTGCTCTGAACGGAGAAATGACACGCACATTCACTCTTCGTGCTCCTGCAGGCTTCAGCTGGAGCATAGAGAGCAAACCGGATTGGGTGACAGTAAGCCAGGAATCCGGAACAGGCAAGGCTGACATCACCGTCACAGTCAGCGCAATGGAAAGAACGGACGAAAAGTTCGAGGTGAATGAAGGCGCATATAACAATCCGGATTATAAACGATACAAAGGCCGTAGTGGAGAGATTGTTTTCAAACTTGATGACAAGGATTACACCTGTTCTTTGGAGATAGAGCAGTACGACTACGATTATGCTGACGGTTATGTCAAGACCCACCATGAAGCGACACAAGGCAACGGCATTGACATTATATTCATAGGCGACGGCTACGATGCCAGAGATATTGCCAGTGGTATCTTTGTCAGCAATGCCGATGAGGCGTACAACGCATTCTTTGACCTGGAGCCGTACAAGACATACAAGGATTATTTCAATGTGTATTCCGTTATGTCAATGTCCGATGAAAGCGGCATAGGTACGGTCAACACCATCCGGGACACCAAGTTCGGCACATACTTCACACAGAACCGCATAATGATTCCAGATGCTGAGCCTATGTTTGAGTGGGCAAAGAAGGCCGACAACGGTGTGGATTTCACCAAGGCACTTGTTGTCAACCTCATGAACACATCAACTTACGAAGGAATCTGTGCAATGTATGGCGACGGTTCAGCCATTGCATTCTGCCCTGTAAGCCGCGATGCCTATCCTTACGATTTCCGTGGAATTGTCCAGCACGAAGCCGGCGGTCACGGATTCGGCAAGCTTGGCGATGAGTACATCTATCACAACGCTTTTATTCAGACTTGCAACTGCCCATGTTGCGACCATGGTACAGAATTCAATGCGATGAAGGAAAAAGGCTGGTACAGGAATCTGTCCATGAGCGGCGATGCCAATCAGGTTCCGTGGGCGCATCTGATATACCACAGCAAATATTCCGATTATGTGGATATGTACGAGGGTGGCTATATGCACAGCCGCGGAGTATATCGCAGCGAGGCTACCAGCTGTATGATCAACAATATTCCTTACTATTCGGCAATTAGCCGTCAGGCAATTGTGGAAAGGATAATGGAGATTGCAGGCGAGGAATTCACGCTTGAAGACTTCTACAGCAACGACAGCGATGCTTTCGGCTCTCAGACCAAGGCGGGCTTCGCTATGCCGTTTGACCGCACCTTCGGCATCGATCCCAAGTGGAGCCGTGGCAGCGAGAAAGGTTCGGTTGTCTATATGGGTGAGCATCCTGATTACAGCAAAATCAAATAAGGAGGAACGGATATGAAAAAGACAATATTGTTTGCAATTGCAGTTTTTGCTTTGGCATCGTGCTCAAAGCAGAGTTTGTCAGACATCAATACTGACGAAATCCGCTTCAACATCAGTCTGCCCGATGGCAGTATGTTGAAATCGGCTACAAAGGCAACGGCTACATCGTTCCAGAATGGCGATGCACTTAGTCTGTATGCTGTGGAATACAGTGGTGAAACGCAGATGCCGCTGCAAGTGGGCGGAAACTTTCTGAACAACGAGAAGCTGACATTCAACGGCAGTACATGGCAGTCGGCACGCAAGCTCTACTGGAGCACTTCTGCCTGCGATTTCTATGGGCTGTATCCGTATCAGCCTTCCATCGGCTCTATTGACAGGTATCCGTTCTCGCTTGAGGCCAATCAGAATGGTGCAGGTTACGAGGCTTCGGATTTGCTCTATGCCAAGGCCGAGGCAGTTAGCCGCACGGACGGCAGCGTGAATCTGCAGTTCCGGCACATGATGTCAAAGTGCCGCGTTGTAGTCGAGAAGGGCTCAAAGTTTGAAGGCGACATTCCCGATGACATTGTAGCGCACATCTACAACACCATAACGGACTGTACGGTGAATCTGGAAACGGGTTCGGTCGAGAAGAACCCGTTCGGTGCCAAGAAGACCGTCACTATGAAGAAACTGTCCGGTACGGAATTCGAGGCAGTATTGGTCCCGCAGAATCTGGAGAAGCGCACTCCGCTGATAGAGCTCACTATGGGCGGCATTGCGTATCTGCTCGAAACATCGCTCAGTTTCCGTCTGGGCTACGTCCATACCCTGACTGTGACACTGAACACATCGCCCGACCAGGAGATGATAGAAATTGCCATCGACCCCGGCATTGAGAAGTGGGACTAAACTGAAGCATCACTGAAACCTGCCTGGCTGTAGTTGCACAACACCTTCAGTCAGGCAGTTTCTTTTTGTTCCCTGCAAACTTATCTGAGTCCCCTGAACAGGGGACTGAACAGGGGACAGGTTCCGTTCATCCAGACGCATGAACGGAACCTGCCACTGTTCACAATTCCTGTACCTGCTCAAAAGTAAGTCCTGTACACTGACAGATAATGTCAAGTGCCACACCGGCACTCTTGAATCTTTTGGCAGCCTCAAGATTAGCAGCAAGCGCACCCTCCGCTTTGCCCTCCGCTTTGCCCTCCGCTTTGCCCTCTGCTTTTCCTTCCGCTTTGCCCTCTGCTTTTCCTTCCGCTTTTCCCTCTGCTTTTCCTTTTGCGAGACCTTTTGCTTCTCCTTTTGCGAAGCCCTCTACTT
>JAKSIX010000057.1 GCA_024398595.1 Bacteroidaceae bacterium
AGGTGCCCAAACCAACCCCA
The DNA here is from genome assembly GCA_024398595.1 of Bacteroidaceae bacterium. Classification (GTDB taxonomy): domain Bacteria; phylum Bacteroidota; class Bacteroidia; order Bacteroidales; family Bacteroidaceae; genus Colenecus. The sequence continues at coordinate 21 of JAKSIX010000057.1, forward strand.
ATCAGTTGGGGTAAAAACATACATGGCTATTTGGATGCAAAAGCTTACGTTTAACACAAAAATCGGCAATCAGATGCAGAATCTATATTGCCGAAATGTGCGGAATGTTAAATTTCCGAAAATTGTTGCAGAAAAATTTGCTTTTTACAATTGGAACGTGCGCAAGGCTTTTCGTGGCAGCAAAGTTGAATAAGAATACAATGGAAAGTACCGGATGTTTCATATCGAAATAATTATTCAGCCGCGAATGTATTAAAATTAGCATTAACGGCCAAATAATTCCACCCAGCCTGTGGCGGCCTGTAGAATCGATTGGATGACTCGAAAAATTTTTCAAAAGGGGGTCAGGCTGCAATGTGGGCTAAAGCTTTTCTACCTCTTCAAGGGTCAGTCCGGTACATTGTGATATGATATCAGGTGCAACACCGGCAGCCTTCAACTTGGTTGCATCTTCAATGGCTTTTTCTGCACGCCCTTTTGCCAAACCTTGCTCTGTGCGTGCCAGGTACGGCATCATCGATTATGAAACCGATATGCTCATCCTGACTCTGTCAGGATTCAGTAGGGAGCATATACCCGAGCTTCTGGTACTGACACCTGCTGAGGCCGGCAAGGTAAGAGCTGCCCTGCGCAGGAAGCTGCCGTTCGACTTGTACTGGCGGGTCTTCATGGTGAATCATGCACGGTACTGAATATGCGAATGCTTTTACATATCCAAACTGTTCGGTTTCAGCAGAAAGTCGAACAGACTGATGTACAGGATGCCGTCATCGTCATGCCAAGGGGCAATAGGATCATAGACTACGATTACTTTCCTGAAGGAATCTTTCAGACTGACAAGTGATTGCTTCTCCTGTTTGATTTTCTCCTGGTCCGGGAGCTTGTAAGCTGACTGGACATAATAACGGGTGCTGGCATTGTTGCAGACGAAATCCACTTCCAGACGTGCCCTGTAGTTATTGTTATTTTCGTTCTGACGGATGACGGTCACGGAGCCGACATCGACTTTGAAGCCTCTTATCTTCAACTCGTTATAAATAAGGTTCTCCATCAAATGGTTATACTCAATCTGTCGGAACCCCAGTTTCGCATTCCTAAGACCACAGTCGGCAAAGTAATATTTCATAGGGGTTTCAATGTATTTGCGGCCCTTTATATCATAACGCTGCATTTTGGAAATCACAAATGCGTCTTCGAGATACTCAATGTAGGTGGCAATAGTGTCTCGATGAATCTTTGAATTCTTCACCGAATTGAAGGTATCTGCAATGGCCTTGGGATTAGTGAGTCCACCGATTCCGGATGCCAGCACGTTCACCAGTTCATCGAACTCTTCGGGATTCCTGATGGAATAGCGATCCATAATATCGCTGCGGTAGGTTTTGGTATATAGGTTGTCCAAATAATTGGCTTTCGCTTCAGGAGAAGTCATTGTGACGACCTGCGGCATTCCACCGTACATGAGATATTCCAGAATGCCTTTCTCCTGGGAACCGTCATAGACAGACATGAACTCCGCAAAACTGAGCGGATAGATATCAATTTCATCGCCCCGTCCACGGAACTCAGTGGCGATATCCTTGGACAGGAATCTGGCATTACTGCCAGTGACATAGGTATCAACGTTCCTGATATGCAGCATACTGTTCAGCACATCCACAAACTCATCAAGCATCTGCACCTCATCAATCATCAGGTAGTACATGTTATTGTCCTTGACCATTGAATCCACCCAATCACAGAAAGCGTCCGGATTACGAAGTGCCTTGTTTTTCCTGTCATCCAGTTCCACCTGAAGGATATGGTCATCAGCCACTCCTTGCGAGAGGAGATAGTCACTGAAAATATTCAGAAGCAAATATGATTTGCCGCTTCTGCGCACGCCGGTAACCACTTTGATCATACCGTTATGCATCCGCTCTATGAGTTTGCCAAGATATAAATCGCGCTTGATTTCCATAATTCTATTAGCTATAATTGCACATTTGTGCTGAAATTCCTTGCAAACATACGAATTATCGATAACATAATTTGCGTCCAATACAAATTTCGGGTAATAAAGTTTATTGATGCCATATCTTCAGATATCCACGCATGCATCATAGCCGCAATCGTTGAGTTCTGCTGTGACGCGGGAGCATTATCTACACGCAGGTCAACAGGGGCTTGAGCGCATCCAGCAAAGCCAGCTCGTCCAAAGTGACATTCAAAGTGCCATCCAAAGTGCCAACTTCGGCTACTTTTAGGCTAATTGCATTTGATGTCAGTTGCCTAAGAATCTGTTTTGAAATGTTCCTTAAATTTCACTGAAGTCGGCGTGCAGGACAGATTCCAGCCTTGAAACGGTTCTGAAGTTGGCATTTGCAATATCCTGCGATTTCTGCTCATAGGCGCGAATCATTCTGAGAGATACACCGGATATTCGGGACAGTTTTTCCTGAGTAAGCCCGTATCGTTCCCATATATAGTGACGTTATAACGTTACCGCAAAAATAAGGAAATTATATGATTGTGCAATAGGGCTGGTGTCTGTTTTGGCCGATTTCGGCAAAGCGCGTCAGAGTCAGATAAAAATTCCGGCCACCATGACGGCAGCCGGGAGATTTGATGCGGATTATTTGAGTATTTCCGGTTTTGAGTATTCTCTTTCCCCAAGTTTGGAGTCAAGCTCGAGGAGAGTGCCGAAATCATTTCCGGCTCGGGAGAAATCATCGACAAGGTCGTTCGCATTCTCTTCTTCTTCCACCTGCTCGTCAACGAACCACTGCAAGCGGCTGAGTGTGGCGAAGTCCCCTTCGTTCATTGCCAGACGAACGAGTTCGTTGATCATTTCAGTGATTTCCTTCTCGTGCTTTAGGGTCTGTTTGAACATTTCCAGAGGGTTCTTCCATTCACTTTCGACTTCGTCAATCGGTAGCAGAATTACTTTTGACCCGCTTGAGTTCATGTAATTCTGGAAAATCCTGGCGTGATCCTGCTCCTCTAACCACTGCACGAAGAACCAGTTTGCCACTCCTTTGAAAGTCTTTGCCTCGGCATCCATTGACATTGAAAGATAGAGGTATGCAGACCATAATTCAGCATTGATCTGTTTGTTGATTGCGTTTTGCATTGTCTTTGTAATCATAACTTCATTTTTTTAATTGTTCTTTGTCGTTGCGCTCCTTCAGTCCGGATCCATGACTTGTGGATGCGACTTTGACATTGCAAAAATATAACCGGGTACAATCGTTGGATATTGATGTTATGAGTATTTTTCAATTGTAACTATTGAGATCGCCAATAACCGATATCGAGCGTCTTTCCGACGGTTTGGTCGAAGTCTGATTTGAATCGGGAATATAGAATCTGAAATCTTGAACCTTGGATTGTGACAGAACTGAATACCGTTGCTTGAACGTCAGAGAAGCAGCGCATCAATCTCTGAAAAGATGCTGTAGTCTGCCGGCAACCATTTTACGCTGTCCAGATGCTCACGATCCAGCCAGACGGCTGCTTCATGTTCCAACAGCGTCAGCGTGCCTGACACTACGCTGCACAGGTAGCAGCGCATCGACAGGTGAAAAGTGGGGTAGTCCCACTCAATCGTGGTCACATAGCGTTCTACACAGATCTCGGTTGCCAGTTCCTCGCGGATTTCGCGCACCAGCGCATCCTACGGCTCTTCACCTGGCTTAACCTTGCCGCCCGGGAACTCCCACCATCCCTTCCACTCGCCATATCCGCGCTGCGTCACGAAGATGCGTCCGTCGTGGATGATGAGGGCTGCTACTACATTGATTGTCTTCATTGTTGCTTGTCCTATGTTCCTGTTTTGTTTTTCATAGATATTGAGAATAAGATGCAGGAGGGGAAACCCAATCCTGAAAAACCAACGTAAATATATGGAATATTCCTGAATCCACAATGGCAAAACATGATAATGCCGCGGAATAGTGGCATTGGAATGCCTGCGTCTGGCGGGAAAAAAGGTAATCATAGTGCGTATCGTTTTGAAAAATCCACGTTAAGCGTTAATTTTGTGAAAAACTTACCTCAGGATGAAGAGATTACTGACACTTTTGGCACTTGTCGCATATACACTGATGGCAGATGCCATAGAATTGACCGAATCCACTATAATCGTTGACCGGAAACAGCCTGCTCTGGTAAACAAGGCGGCCGGCCTTCTGGCAGGAGATATTGAGAAGGTAACCGGTTACTGTCCATCAATAAGCGACAGAATTTCCCGGAATGGCGCAAACATCATAATTAAAGTTGACAGCAGCATTATTGACGGTTGGGAGCGTTTCGCCATTCACACCGACGGCAATACGCTTACCATCACCGGGTCCGATGCCCGTGGCGCTGCCTATGGTGCGCTTCACGTAAGTGAGAAGATAGGCGTCAGTCCCTGGTATTGGTTTGCCGACGTGCCGGTCTGTCACAAACAGGAAATAGACTATACCGAAGACTTTGAGAGTCAGTCCCCATCGGTCAAATACCGCGGCATATTCATTAATGATGAAGACTGGGGAATGTTTACCTGGGCATCGCGCAACTACGAGAAAGACCTTGCAGACATAGGCCCGAAGACGTATGACAGAATCTGCGAACTTGTCCTGCGGCTAAAAGGCAATATGATAGCGCCTGCCATGCACGACTGCACAGGACCATTCTACAGTCATCCGGAAAGCCAGAAAGTCGCTGCCGAATACGGCATTATGATAACCACCAGCCATTGCGAGCCGCTTCTGTTCAACAATGCCTCAAAACTTGAGTGGGACAAGGAACGTGACGGGGAATGGAACTACCAGACAAACAGGGATGTCATACTTGAAAAGCTTGACAACAGGATCCGTCAGACCGCGCAGTATGACAACATCTATACTATGGGCATGCGCGGACTTCACGATGAGGCAATGCGGGGACCTACCGATAACACGGAACGTGCCCGCACGCTGGAGAAGGTGTTCGCTGACCAACGGGCCATTCTGAGCCATTATAAGGTTGGAAAAAGAAAATACGCCGGCATAGAGGATGTCCCGCAGATTTTTGTTCCATACAAGGAGACACTGGATGTCTATGATGCCGGTCTTGACGTGCCTGATGACATTACCATAGTCTGGTCCGACGACAACTACGGATACATGAAGCGTGTATCAAACGCCGAAGAGCAGAAACGCAGCGGAGGTAGCGGAGTCTATTACCATCTGAGCTACTGCGGCATTCCGCACGACTACCTGTGGCTCCCTTCTACACCACCCGTACTTATGTACCGTGAACTGACAAAGGCATACAAGGCAGGCGCGGACCGTTACTGGCTGTTGAACGTCGGTGACATCAAGCCCCTGGAGTTCGAGATACAGACGTTTATGGATATGGCTTGGAATATTGACACTTACAGTGAACAGAGTGTCAACACCGCTCAGGCGGAATGGTTCGGCAGTATCTTCGGACAGAATTATGTCCCTGCATTCCAGGATATTCTTGACACCTATATGCAGCTGGCCTGGCAGCGCAAGCCGGAATATATGGGCTATGAATACGAATGGGACAACGAGGAAAGAAGCCGCCTGCACGATACCGATTTCTCTTTTACCGACGATGGGGCATCGGCTTTGCGCAGAATGGCCCAGTACGATAGAATCTCAACATTGTGCCAGAACATTCAGGACAGACTCCCGGCCCAGTATCAGCCTGTGTTCTTTGAGCTCTTGGGATACAGCGTATATTCAGCCTGCCAGATGAACAGAAAGTTCCTGTGGGCACAGGATAACCACGAGACGGGTTCACTGACATCGGCGGTAGCATGCCGTGCGGCCAATGACAGCATCAGCAGACTTCTGGAGAAGTACAACTCTGTTCTTGACGGCAAATGGAATCAGATGATGTCGGAGGTTACGCCGGGATACACCGCACTGTATCAGAATATGCCGGACCTCGTAACTGAGCCGACCGATAAGTATAGACAGCAGCCCGGAGAGTTTCATACCAGATTCAGCAACAAGCTTGAGCTTGAGGCATTCAACTCTGCCTTAATAAAAGGTATGGGAACAGACTGGGTCGTACTGCCGGTTGACGGTGAGAAGACAGCGGCAATAAATACCGGCAAGTCCGGAACACTTGAATTGTGCATTTCGGTTGTTCCTGTATGGCCACACGACAGTGAGGTCGGCAACCGTTTCAGCGTAAGCATTGACGGTGGGCAGCCGGTAATATGTGAGAACAAGTTCGAGGAATGGTCAAAAGAATGGGAACTGCAGGTCCTTGAGAACCGTAAGGAATTTACCCTGAAGTTCAACATTGATCCGACAAGACCCTCTCACACTATCACGATTGCTTCAGTTGACCCGGGTCAGCTCATTCAGGAAATTACATTCCGTTAAACAGATTCTAAAAATATGACGCATTACAGTATGAAGAACTATTCTTTCCTTCTATCTGCTCTGCTGACAATCGCTTGTGCCGGGAAGGCGCAGGTGGTGATTGATGTGGATGCAATGCAGCTGGGCCCTGAAATAAGCCCTGTCCATTACGGTCTCTTTTATGAGGATATCAACCACGCTGCCGATGGCGGTCTCTATGCTGAGCTTATCCGAAACAGGTCTTTCGAGGACAACACTATGCAGCAGGATGACCTTTCAAAGGTTCGTGGCGAATATTCGGAAATCAGCAACTGGTTTGCTGTCGGAGGCGCGCAGATGTCCCTTACTCAGCAGAATCTTCTCAATGATGTGCAGCACAATGCATTGGACGTGAAGTTCATAGCATCTGGTGACGGCATACGCAATGAAGGGTTTTGGGGTATGAATGTAGTAGCGGGCCAAAAGTATGAACTGAGTTTCTTCGCCAAAAGTGATAAGGGATTCAGTGGCACTCTGACGGCATCGCTTATCTCTGCCGGTGGAGAGAATCTGGGCAGCACCGCAATAGAAGTGAAAAACACCGGCAAGTGGACAAAGTATTCTGCAACTGTCATTGCCAAAGGTGACGATTCCAAGGGGCAGTTTGCGCTCACCTCGGACAATGCGGGAGAATTGCAGCTCGATGTGGTTTCCCTTTTCCCTCCCACTTTCAGAAACCGCCCGAATGGTATGCGCCCGGATCTTGCCCAGATGTTGGCGGATATGCATCCCAAATTCCTGCGTTTCCCCGGAGGATGCTTCGTGGAGGGGCAGGGAAGTCCTGACAACGCATTCCGCTGGAAGCGTACCATCGGTCCTATTGAGGAACGCGAGGGGCACCAGAATGTCAATTGGGGATATCGCACCAGTGATGGCATAGGTTTCCACGAGTATCTTCAGCTGAGCGAGGACATCGGAGCCAAACCTCTATATGTGGTGAATGTAGGCATCTGGCATGGCGGCTGTGACCCATACGACAAGATTGACAGCTGGATTGAGGAATGTCTTGATGCTCTGGAGTATGCGAATGGTGATGTCTCTACCCCTTACGGCAAACTGCGCGCACAGAACGGCCATCCTGAACCGTTCGGCCTCAAGTACATTGAAATAGGAAATGAGAACTACAACTATCATCTGGAGAATAATTCTGACCAGTCTGACCATTATCCTGAACGGTATATCCAGTTTTACAATGCCATCAAGGCCAGGTATCCCGATGTGATATGCATCGGCGATGTCCAGTCCTGGAGTACTGATAATCCCAGTTGGCGCAATGATTACCCGGTTGATATGGTTGACGAGCATTATTACCGTAACCCCAGCTGGTTTGCCGAACGCTTCAACAAGTATGACAGTTATCCCCGTGACTCGCATAAGGTCTATGTCGGTGAGTATGCCGTGACGAGTCAGTTCGGTGCTGTGGGAAATATGAACGCGGCTCTTGGAGAGGCCGTTTTCATGATGGGTATGGAGAACAATTCCGACGTGGTTGCGATGAATTCCTACGCTCCCATTTTCGTCAATGAGAATGATGCCCGCTGGCGTCCTGATATGATACGGTTCAACTCATACCAGAGTATGGGCACCCCTTCATACTATGTGCAGAAACTATTTCCGAACAACGTCGGTACCCGTGTGGCCAGGACAGATTGCTCCTGGACACTGAACAAACCTGAGCCTAAGCAGGAAGCGCAACTGCCTGTCCGGGTAGGTCTCGGCTCGTGGAACACAAATGTGCATTTCCGCAATCCTCGGCTTATTGTCGATGGCAGGGAACTGCCGGTTGGTGACCTGGCCGAATGGAAGACCGTCAGCGGTAACTGGAGTGTTGAGAATGAAGAACTTGTGCAACGTTCCAAACTGGAACCTGCCATAAGTGTCTGCCCTCAGCAGATTGCTTCAAGGAAATATTCGTATAGGGTTCAGGCAATGAAGGAAAGTGGTATGCAGGGCTTTCTGATGCTTGTGGGCTATGCCGATGAATTGAATTACCAATGGTACAACGTGGCAGGTTGGGACAATACCGTCAGCAGTGTCGAGCAGACCCTCAAGGGCAGTAAGAGCGGAATTGCTCCCCAGAAGCGTTTCAGGGTAGCGAACAACCGCTGGTACGACCTCCGGATTGATGTCGATGAGGACAGTCTGCATTGCTATATTGACGGCAGGCTTGACTTTGCCTGCAAGCTCCAGAATGGCTTGATGATGGAGGGCGTGTTTGCATCAACGACCATCGATGAACCAACCAACACCATGTATGTGAAGGTCGTGAACCTGGGTGAGGGATTTGCTCCCGGCATCATCAATCTGAAGAATTGCGAGGTTGACACCAGGGCACCTGAGGCCGTGACTCTGATTCGGCTCGCCGCAGAAAACGGTACAGATGAGAACACTCTGGACAATCCTCAGCTGATTTATCCGAAGTGCACAGAAATCAAGTACGGCAAATCAAGTGACAGGGTGAGGTTCAATGTCGCTCCTTTCTCGGTCAATATCCTGAAAATAAAGCTGAAATGACAGCTCGTCATTTCAGCTTCAATGAACCTTGATTTATTTTGCAGGCTCCCACTTGCAGCGGACGGGTGATACTATCGCACCGTCTTTCTTGAGCTCGGCAAAAGCCTTGTCCACTTCTTTCCTGTCAATTCCGGAAGCCGTGGCCACTTCGCCGGCAGAAACAGGCTTCCCTGCTTCTGCCATTGCCTTCAATACGATTTCTTTAGTATTCATAGCGTTTATTTCTTGAAATACCGGTTGAAGAGACCCTGGAAGCCTGCACCGTGACGTGCCTCATCCTTCGCCATCTCGTGAACGCTGTCGTGTATGGCATCAAGGTTGAGCTGCTTGGCAACTTTGGCAATCTCCATCTTACCGGCGCAAGCACCTTCCTCAGCCATCATTCTCTTCTCTACGTTGGTCTTTGTGTCCCAGACCACTTCACCGAGCATCTCGGCAAAACGTGATGCGTGGTCTGCCTCCTCGTATGCATAACGCTTGAAAGCCTCTGCGATTTCCGGGTAGCCCTCGCGGTCTGCCTGACGGCTCATAGCGATGTACATACCTACTTCCGTGCACTCTCCAAGGAAGTGATCCTTCAGACCCTGACGTACAAAATCTCCCTCAGCACCTGCCGGGATGTTGCCGGCGATACCAAGCTCATGCTCTGTTACAAACTGAAGACCCTGCTCTTCCTCAACCTTTTTGAACTTATTTCCCGGTACCTTGCACATTGGGCACTTCTCTGGTGCGGTGTCACCCTCGTGAACATATCCGCAGACTGGACAAATCCATTTAGCCATAATTCTATTCTTTTTATAATGTTGTTATTTTTCTGATGTAAAGATAATGACAATTGTCGGAATGTGGCTGTAAATACCGGCATCATAAGGCGATTTTCGGCATTCTTAACAATTTTTACCTCTGATGTGCCGAAATGTACCTTTGAGAACTTATTTTTGTATCCGGGGTGCAAAATTGTATTGAGACACGATAAGACAATAATCATTTTATACAGATGAAAGTAGGAGACAGGATTCCGGAAGTGCTGGGAACGGACCAGTTCGGAAATGAAATCAAAAGCAGTGATTATCGCGGCAGGAAAATAGTTCTTTACAGTTATCCGAAAGCGAACACAGGCGGCTGTACTGCCGAGGCATGCTCGCTTCAACAGCACAAAGCGGAGCTTGAGGCGGCCGGATATGCCATCATAGGCGTTTCCAAGGACAAGCAGGATGCCCAGGCGAAGTTTGCCGAGAAGTTCGGACTGGAATTTCCGCTTATCGCCGACACCTCTACCGGGCTTCTGCAGGCGCTTGGCTGCTGGGGCGAGAAGGTCGCTTGTGGCCATAAGACGGTGGGGACACTCCGTACCACATATCTTGTGAACGGGGAAGGCATAATCGAGAAGATATTTGTTCCGAAGGAAATCAAGACAAAGATTCATGCGGAGCAGATTCTTGACTATCTGAAGAAATAACCATTCTTGTTTATGATACAGGTTTGGATAAGTGCGGCCGGACTGTGCGGGGCGACGATAATAGGTTCGGCTCTCGGATTCTTTTTCAAGAATCTGCCTCACAGATGGAACGACACAATACTTGGATTCTGTGCCGGGATTATGCTGGCATCGTCAACGATAGGGCTGATCCTTCCAGCATTCGAGGGTACGGGCCAGTGGTGGTGGGTCGCTTTGGGTGTGATGGCCGGAGCATTTTTCCTGAACCTGCTTGATTTCCTGACACCCCATCTCCATACCATAACCGGGCTTGACCCTGAGCAGCACCATAACGGCAGCAGCCTTAACAAGGTCCTTCTCTTCGTGATGGCCATAGCCTTGCACAAGCTTCCGGAAGGAATGGCCGCCGGCGTAAGTATGAGTGCGGCAAAAGGAGTATTCGCCGATTGGACTGTGTCTTTGGGCATCGCAATACAGAATATCCCGGAAGGTATGGTGATAATTGCACCGCTGCTCCTGGCAGGCGTATCCCGATTGCGCACTCTTGTAATTGCGTTGTCAATAGGTCTGTTGGAGGTGATAGGAGTGTGGGCAGGTTTCGGACTTGGCTCCATTTCCGAACTGCTTCTTCCCATGATGCTCGGCTTCGCAGGAGGAGCGATGCTGTACGTCACGTCCGACGAGATGATTCCGGAAACGCATGCGCATGGGTATCAGAAGCAGGCAACATACGCGCTTCTGCTGGGATTCATCGCTATGATTATCATTGAAAGGCTGTTCTGATAAAGATTGGCAATAAATACTTGCACAGTTTAATGCCGCTTGCTATATTTGCAAACTAATAATAGAAATATTTTGTATTATGAGTTTGCAGAAGAATGTGATGGAAGTGATTCTTAACAGTTCACGATCTGTGTTCAATATTCAATCACTCAGAATGTTGACTGAGTGTAGGAATAGCCAGAAACTTACTCAATCACTTTATTACTACATAAAGGAGGGCAAGATACGCAATCCTCGTCGTGGTATCTATACAAAATCCACTTACGATAAGCAGGAGATGGCTTGTAGTCTCTTCCGTCCTGCCTATATCTCACTGGAATATGTGCTTCAGCGTGCAGGAGTAGTATTTCAGTATGACGATGCCATAACGTGCGTGAGTTACCTGAATCGAACCGTTTGGATTGACGATAAGAGCTATCAGTTTCGAATCATCAATCCGGAGTTATGGATTGGGTTGGAAGGCATTGAGCAGCATGACAACATCTTGATAGCAACCCCTGAACGGGCTTTTCTTGACTTGGTTTATCTGAGTGCGGGGAACTGCTACTTCGACAATCTTCATCCGTTGAACAAAACAAAAGTCAGACAATTGCTTCCGCATTACCGGTCGAAGGTATTGGCTGAGAGAACCGACAAACTGTTGAATCTGAAATAATCATGGACAAGAACAAGCACAAACTCTATATGGCCCAGATATTGAGCCTGATTTTCAAGGACAAGGATCTTTGTAATGTTGTGGCATTCAAGGGTGGAACATCATTGATGTTTTTCCACAACCTCAATCGTTTCTCTACCGATTTGGATTTCAACCTGCTTGATCCGGATAAACTCAACACGGTATATGACAAAGTGAGAGCAATACTTACCCGTTTTGGTACGATTGACGATGAAGCAAAGAAACAGTTCGGTCCTGTGCTTGTATTGAATTATGGTAAGGGTGAAAGAATGCTTAAGGTAGAAATTTCCATCCGTCAATACCCAAACCACTACGAGATGCGTTCGTTAGCAGGAACATATATAAGAGTGATGACTATGCCGGATATGTTTGCCCATAAGTTATGCGCTATGGGCGAGCGTTTCTCTCCTCGTGACATTTTCGACGTACATTTCTTTTTGCATAATCATACGGAAATAAATGAGGAGATTGTAAGGCTAAGAACCGGAAAAAGTGTCAGCGAATATGCCGCCTGGTGTGCAGAGCATGTGCATGAGGCAAGCCCCAAACTCCTGATGCAGGGACTTGGCGAGGTGCTGAACGATACGGGATCAAAGACCTTTGTAAAGAACAAACTCATTACCGAAACTTCCTCTGCCTTGGAATTGTTTTCAGCTTTTCCATTGATAGCAGAGCAATCTTAAAATAACAAAAACAGATGTTACTCAGCGGGATATGGCAGGAAATCACCGAAGCGGTGATCAATAATCTGATATTGGAGAACCGGTATCAGCTGATTCTGGACGGTCTCAAAACCACTCTCATCATTACCGTCTTTGCGGCGGTTGCCGGAACTGTCTTAGGCGGTCTGATCTGTTGGATGAGAATGGGCAGGAACAGAATTGCCGGCGGTTTTGCAAAAGCGTACATAGACATTATGCGCGGAACGCCGGCCACACATATAGCGAAAACATTGGCAGTGATGCCGTGATTAAAGTGTCACACCTGAAAAAATCATACGGCAATCTTC
>JAKSIX010000058.1 GCA_024398595.1 Bacteroidaceae bacterium
ATCCTGATCTGGCTGGAGTCCGCAAAGCACGCATTGCCATTGCGCAAAGCGAAAAAGACATAACTGAGGCTTCGGTATCGGCGTATCTGGCCAATCTGAGGTTGGAAGCTGCTGAAGTTTGGGCGGAGGCCTGGAGACTTCGTGAAAACTGTGCGGTCCTGGAAGAATCCTTAAACGGTATGATACAGATAGCGAAAAGCGACAGCCTGCGTCTCATTGTGGGAGACATAGGCCGCTCGGATGCTCTTCAAAGCCGTCTGGAAGCGCAGACGATGAAGGGAGAACTGCGCAAGATGCAGGCCGAATATTTCAATGCCCTGGATGCAGTATCACTGTTCTGTGGTGGGGAGCCCGTCAGCTCTCTTGAAGGCGAGCTGCCAGATACAGGCCTTGTTCCTGCCGAATCTGAAATCATTGCCCTGGCTGAGTCAAACCGTGCAGATCTGGAAGCTGCCGAGCTTTCAAAGACGCTTTCGGAGAACAATCTGAAGCTGATACGTGCCTCAAGGGCTTTCGAAATGGGCATAAACCTTGGATATTCCTATAACACGGAAGTCCGGAACGAAATCGCCCCTGCACCCCGTTTCAACGGTCTGATGGTAGGGGTAAGCATTCCGTTGAAGTTCTCAAGCCTAAACAAGGGGGAGATAAACGCGGCGCAGGCAGAAATCCGGCAAAGCGAGTATTATCTGGAAGCAGCCAGGCAGAAAGTGCGTTCCGAGGTTGTCCAGGCATACAATTCCCTGATGGCGGCCATATCGGTGAAGAACCAGTATAATGAGTCCATACTGGAAGATGCGCACAACATTTTGGATAGTCGTAAAACCGGATACTTGAAAGGAGAAAGTAGTCTTATAGAACTATTGTCCGCGCAACAGACTTATCTTGATATAATGCAGGCCTATATTGAAGCCTGCTGCTACAATTTCGTGTGCAAGGCACAGCTGGAACAGGCTTCAGGCTGCTCATTTTGACCTGACACATATCAGACTTCATTCATAAGGAAAGATGGGGCCTTCATTTTATCTGTATCTATCTTCTCTGTCAAGTTCTTCAATGTCTGTGCTCCCTTTTCAATATTGTCTTTCCCGCCAAGTTTGATTTCTATGAGACCATAATCACCATTTCTGCGGTGCAGGACAGCATCGCATTCCAGTCCGGAAGAGTCTCTGTAATGGAACGTATCGCAGCTTTGCTTCTGAGATTCGGGTTCCAGGCCGGCATATCTTCCAACACGAAGAGCTTTTTCAGCGCATCGACATAATCCGAAATGGTTTCATACGTAATTGATGCATTGTGCTATGCGATGTTTATAAGTCTTCATACGGATTGCAATAACTAGTATGGACAAAGTTAATAATTATCAAGCATATATACAATATAATCCGCAAGTTTTGAGGAGGATGTTCCGCAACTTTCTGTGCTGTTATTCCGTCATATCAGCATACATACCTCCAAGATTTGTACCAAGCCTCAAAAAGTAGGCGCTTGAATCAACAAAATTAGACTGCAGCAAGTGGATACAGAAGCAGCGGTATGTCCGCATAACTTACCAACTTATCTTTTACGCTTACTTATCTGAACAAAACTGAAAGAGGTCATCGCTTTCAGAAAAAAGCGAAAGTGGATTGTGTGTAACTGCGAAAAATGGTGAACGGAACCTGTCCCCTGTTCATTTCTTCAGGGCTTCCAACTTGAACATCTCGTCACGGTATTGGGCCGCCTCAAGGAAGTCCATACGGGAGGAGGCATCGTTCATAAGCCTGCGTACACGTGCAATGGCCTTGTCCAGCTGGCTGGCGCTCATATATTCCACTACAGGGTCGGCTACACTGGCAACTGACTTCTGCTGCAATCTGTAGTCTGCGGTGGAGTCATTGGCCGGGGATTCCGGCAAAAGCGGCTCGGACAATGCCTTCTGTATCTGTTTCGGGGTTATTCCGTGCTCGGCGTTGTACCGGGACTGCTTGTCCCTGCGTCTGGCAGTCTCCTGCATAGTCAGACGCATACTCTCGGTAATCTTGTCCGCATAGAGTATCACCTTGCCGTTCACGTTTCTGGCGGCTCGTCCGGCGGTTTGGGTCAATGACCTGTGGTCGCGCAGGAACCCTTCCTTGTCTGCGTCCAGAATAGCCACCAGCGATACTTCCGGCAGATCCAGACCTTCGCGCAGAAGGTTTACTCCAATCAGTACGTCGAACAGTCCGGCACGCAGGTCAGACATAATCCGGACACGCTCCAGAGTCTCTACGTCGCTGTGTATGTAATTGCACCGCACGCCGTTGCGCAGCAGATAGTCGTTCAGTTCCTCTGCCATTCTCTTGGTCAGTGTCGTAACCAGTACACGCTCGTCCTTTTCAGCGCGTATCTGAATCTCCTCCATCAGGTCGTCAACCTGGTTCTTGCAGGGCCGCACCTCAATTTCCGGGTCCAGAAGCCCTGTCGGCCTGATTACCTGGTCAGCCACGATGCCCTCGCTCTCATTGAGCTCATAGTCCGCCGGCGTGGCGCTGACATAGATTGTCTGTCCTGTCAGCTCCTTGAACTCCTCGAATTTGAGCGGACGGTTGTCAAGTGCGGCGGGCAGGCGGAATCCGTATTCCACGAGATTGATTTTTCTGGCACGGTCGCCTCCGTACATTGCGTGTATCTGCGGCACGCTGACGTGGCTCTCGTCAATCACCATCAGGAAATCCTTCGGGAAGAAATCGAGCAGGCAGTAGGGACGTGACCCAGGTTCGCGTCCGTCAAAATATCTGGAGTAGTTCTCAATGCCGGAGCAGTGTCCAAGCTCGCGTATCATCTCCATATCGTATTCCACGCGCTCCTTCAGGCGCTTGGCTTCCAGCGGCTTGCCTATTTCCTGAAAATACTCGACCCTTTCCGTCAGGTCATCCTGTATCTGCCGTATGGCACGTTCCTGGCTCTCTTTCGTCGTCATGAACAGGTTGGCGGGATAGATGCGGTAGCTATCGTACTGTTCCACGCTCTGGCCTGTGTTGATGTCGAATTCCTCGATGGAGTCAATCTCGTTGTCCCAAAACTGCACCCGCAGCGCCAGGTCGTTGTACGCCAGATTTATATCCACGCTGTCACCCTTTACTCTGAAATGACCTCGCGCCAGCTCAATGTCGTTCCTTACGTACAGACTGTCAACCAGTTTGCGCAGGAATACGTCACGGTCAATGTGCTGTCCCTTGCTGACATCAATGACATTGTTGTAGAAGTCTGCCGGATTGCCCATTCCGTAGATGCACGATACGGACGATACCACTATGACGTCTTTTCTGCCGGACAGCAGCGCGGATGTGGCAGAGAGCCTCAGCTTGTCAATCTCATCGTTGATGGACAGGTCCTTCTCGATGTATGTGTCGGTGGATGGTATGTAGGCCTCAGGCTGGTAATAGTCGTAATATGACACGTAGTATTCCACCGCATTCTCCGGGAAGAATGCCTTGAACTCGCTGTAGAGCTGCGCAGCGAGTGTCTTGTTGTGGCTCAAAACCAGGGTGGGGCGGCCTACATTCTTAATTACGTTGGCAATGGTGAATGTCTTGCCGGAACCTGTCACGCCGAGCAGCGTCTGTGCCGGAGTGCCAGACAGGACACCGTCGGAGAGCTGCTTTATTGCCTGCGGCTGGTCTCCCATCGGCTGATATGGTGATACAAGTTTGAAATCCATTGCTCCCTCGTTCCCAAGAACCTGTTCTGAAACCGCGAAGTTAGTCATTTCAAAGCAGTTTTTTCACAATAAGAAGTATCTTTGCGAAACAATACATTTATTATGAAGAGAAAACTGATTCTATCATCGTTTATGCTGATAGCCGGAATATCGTATTCGCCGGCGTGTACCAACCTGATTGTCACGAAGGGCGCGTCTGCCGACGGCTCGAATATCGTAACGTATGCCGCAGACTCGCACCAGCTGTACGGTGCGCTCAACTATATGCCTGCAGCAGATTATCCGGAAGGTGCAATGATGAGTGTCTATGAATGGGATACAGGCCGTTATCTCGGCGAGATTCCGCAGGCCCGGCATACATACGCAGTTGTCGGCAATATGAATGAGCACCAGCTTGCAATAGGTGAGACCACGTATGGCGGGCGCGAGTACATCGACTCCACGGCAATGGTCGATTACGGCTCTCTCATATACATTGCGCTGCAGAGATGCCGTACCGCACGTGAGGCCATCGCCCTGATTGACGGACTGATGCAGAAGTACGGGTATGCCTCCGAGGGCGAATCGTTCTCAATATCAGACCCGGAGGAGGTATGGATAATGGACATCATAGGCAAGGCCCCGAAGTATGACAAGAAAGGAAAAAATACGAACAAAGGAGCCGTATGGGTGGCGAAGAGGATTCCGGACGGATATATTTCAGGTCATGCGAACCAGTCCCGTATCTCGAAGATAGATTTCAATGATTCGGATAACTGTCTGTATGCTGCGGACGTAATCAGTCAGGCAAGGAAACAGGGTATCTATGAAGGCTCAGATGCTGATTTCTCTTTCTGCGATGTCTATAATCCGCTCGATTTCGGCACGGTACGCGGCTGCGATGCCAGAGTCTGGGCCTGGTTCAACCGTTTTGCTGACGGTATGGAGGAATACACCGATTATGCAATGGGATATAACCTTGCAAAACGTATGCCTTTGTATGTCAAGCCGACACACAGGATTTCAGTCAAGGAAGTCGCCGATATGATGCGTGACCATTACGAGGGTACTCCGATGGATATGACCACTGATATAGGTGCCGGAGGCAGTCACAGCCCGTACCGTTGGAGGCCGATGGAATTCGAGTACGAAGGACACAGCTACGTGAATGAGAGAGCCATTGCAACTCAGCAGACAGGTTGGTGGTTCGTTGCACAGAGCCGTCCGGACAAGAAGTGCGGTGGCATTTTCTGGTTCGGTGTGGACGATGCCGCCACATCGCCACTGATGCCGTTCTATCCGAAATACGCTACAGTCCCCGAGTGCCTCAGCGAAGATAACGGGTCAATGATAGAGTACTCCGAGACCTCGATGTTCTGGGCTGTCAACAGAATTGCCCAGTTCGCATATCTGAGATATGACAGGATAGGGGCTGAGGTCAGAAAAATCATTGACGAATACGAGAATGAGATAATGGCCAGAATACAGCGTATAGACGATGCTGCGGAGAAATTGATGGAAAAGGCTGATGGCCAGCAACTTGTCAGAGATTATATAGACCGGTTCGGCACGGCCAACGCCACGAGTATGCTGGGCAAGTGGAAAGAACTTGACAAGTACCTGTTGGTCAAATATATAGATGGAAACATCAAAGTCCAGAATGAGGATGGGAGTTTCAGGACGAATGGTTATTCGGACAATATTCCAGAGTTCCCCGTACAGGAAGATTATTCCGACAAGTGGAAGGAGAGTGTGGTGCGCGACCACGGCGATGTGCTTAGAATACCGGAATAGGCAGTTATTTAAATTTAATATACGAAAGTTGTTTTGTTCAGCGCGATTCTGTAATTTCGCGCCCAAATAGTAAAGAATGAGAGTCCGTCTTCATATAGCAGTTGGTCTGGTTGCCGGCATACTGATGCTGTCAGGGTGTTCCGGATACAACATCGTAATGAAATCTGCCGACTATATCAACAAATACGAGATGGCCAAGGCCATGTATGTGGAGGGCCGCTATTCCAATGCCAGTTCAGTTATAGAGGAATGCGTTATGATGTTCCGTGGAACTGCCAAGGGGGAGGAGTCCGTCTATCTGCTGGCTAACTGCTACTACAATATGAATGATTGGATTCTGGCCTCCCAGTATTTCCAGACCTACTACAAGTCGTATCCTAACGGAACGTATGCCGAAGATGCCAGATTTCTGGCCGGCCAATGTCTGTATAGGGATACCCCGGATCCGAGGTTGGACCCGTCCAGCACTTACAATGCCATCAGTGAGCTGCAGGATTTCATGAATTATTTCCCGTCCAGCAGCCACGTTGCGGAAGCCAATGAAATGGTCTATGCTATGTATGACCGTCTGGTGGAGAAGGAAATGCGTACAGCCGAGCTGTATTACAGGATGGGAAACTATATGGGCAACAACTACAGGTCCGGCATAATCACCGCCCAGAACGCCATGAAGAATTTCCCATATACGAAATATAGGGAGGATCTCTCGATGCTGGTGCTGAGGTGTAAGTACAAGATGGCAGTAGAGAGTGTCGCGGATAAGATGATAGACAGATACAGGGACGCTATAGACGAATATTATGCGTTCAAGAACGAGTTCCCTGAAAGTAAATACATGAAGGAAGTGGAGCACATATTTGCGGCTTCCACAAAGCAATTGGAAAAATAAACAACATTATAGCAATATGGATTTCAAGAAAACAAATGCTCCGACCAATACGGTCACACGCAATCTGGTTGATTTCGTCAAGGACACTGACAATATCTATGAGAGTGTAGCCATTATGGGCAAACGCGCAAATCAGATTTCCGTTGAAATGAAGGACGAACTGAAACATAAGCTGGAAGAGTTCAGTACCACGACTGACAATCTGGAAGAGGTGTTCGAGAACCGCGAGCAGATTGAAATCTCACGTTATTATGAGAGACTTCCCAAGCCATCATTGATTGCTGCTCAGGAATTTAAGGATGGTAAGCTGTACTTCCGCAATCCGTCCAAGGAGAAGGACGTATTTTAATGAAGACTTACCTTCATCAACTTTGGCTGGCATTGATATGCGTGTTGCTGTTTGCCGGTCTGCTGATGCCGATAGGGCAGTTCTCCAATGACGAGGGAGCGACTGCTCTTCTCACCAATTTCCGGATTAATTTCATAGAGGGAGACAGCGCAGGTGCCATGTGGGCGTTGGCTGTGATTCAGATTGCCGCTCTGGCAGTCGCACTGTTCGAACTGCTGCTGTCCGGCTTCCGCAACTTTACGTTGCAGAAACGGCTTCTGATATTTGACGCACTGCTGCTGGTAGGGTATTACATGGTTTTCGTGGTGTATGTGCTGCTGCTGAATGACAGTGCGACATTCCGTCCCTGTATAGCAGGAGTATTTCCTCTCATATCACTGATTCTTATCTGGATTACCTTTATGGCCGTACAGAGAGCTGAGGCCGCTATAATAGCCGGAGCCAGCTCTTTCAGACTCAGATAGTCTGTTGCCTGCCTCTCGCAGGTGGATGCCTGTCAGACTCCCAGTATTGATTTGTAGTTTCTGACCTCTTCAGGGTCGCCAAGTTCCTTGCCCGGTGAGTCTGACAGTTTGACGCATTTGTATATCGGCTGTCTCGGATTCACCTGGAATGAATGCAGTTTCATAACGATATTCAGGCTGGATTCTGTGCCGACATCGTTCGTAAGATTGGTGCCTATTCCGAATGACACCTTGATTCTTCCCTCAAAATACTTCTGAATGGCAAGTGCCGCATCAAAATCCAATCCGTCGCTGAATACTATGGATTTTGTGGCAGGGTCAATATGATACGACTCGTATTTGGCTATTATCTTGTCACCGAACTTGTACGGATCGCCGCTGTCGTGGCGTACTCCATCGTACAGCTTGGCCATATCCATACTGAAATTGCGCAGGAATACATCGAGCGTGAAGCAGTCCGGCAGCATCGTACCCATTGCACCGCCATAAATCTCATTCCATTTCTGCATCACGTAGTAATTTGCCTCCTTCGGTCCCATAAAGGCCGCCGTTGCCATCATAAGTTCGTGTGCCATTGTCCCTATGGGCTTCAGATCCTTGCGTATGGACTGGTATTTCATCGCGAAATATACGGTCGATGAGCCGATGAAATACTTGGCATTGCGTGTGAGGTATTCCGTTACGTGATCCTCCACTTCGCGCGAATATCTTCTTCTCATACCGAAATTGGCGAATTTCAGACCGCTCTCATTTGATATTGCCGTTTTCTTGGCAAGCTGTGCATCGATGTAATCCCAGTCAACGCCACCCGTACCGTACATACGGTTATAAACCTCTGATACTGTGGCAAGTATAGGAACTTCGTAAAGTGTTACTTTATATATGTTGTCAGTCACTTCAATCTGAAGATGTCTGTCTTCGTCCAGATATACGTTTATTAAGGATGAGTCATATCTGAATCCGCGCAGCCACTCGAAATAACAGCGTGGTATGTAGCTTATATTTGTCAGACACCAGCTGAATTCATCTTCCGTAAGTGCGAGCGACTCCAGATTCTTCAGTTCCTGCTTGAGCGCATCGACATATTCCTGCGTGAAGACAAGGTTGTTGCGGTCCTTGAAATGGAATGTACCTATGCCCTCGGGGGTAGTTCTCTGATAGTAATATGACATTGAGAATTTGTACAGGTCATTCTCAATTATGCTGCGTATAGCTGTCTCTTTCATAATGCATTGTATTCAGGAACGTTGTTCTGGCTCATAAAATCCAATAACGGCTGCTGTGTCTCGAAACATCCGCATCCGTTCATAAAGACGCTGACCTTGAATCCGATGGCATCGCGCAGGCGTACCAGATTCCTCAATGTCTCCAACACACAATATTCAGATGCAATGCCGCATACTACCAAATTGTCATCCTTTGAGAAAAGCCCTTCTTCGGGAGCGGTATGCGTGAATGCTCCGTATTCCTCTATATCGGGATTTTCGGCTTTCTGTATGAATCGGATATCCTGACTTTCAAGACCTTCCATTATGCAATCCGGAACTGACGCTCCCATAGAGTAGTGCAGGCAGTGTACCGGCCATATTCCTCCCTGTTCCTTGAACGAACAGTGATTTGCCGGATGCCAGTCAAGCGTGAACCAGACCTGATTGAATCTGAATTTGATGTTGTTGATGGGCTGAACGACTGCGTTGCCGTTCGGGATGGCCAGTTTTCCGTCAATAAAGTCTTTCTGAAGATCTACAACTACCAGAATATCCATATTGTTGTGTCATGTGTCATTAATTGGCGCGAAATTACTCTTAAAATTGCAAATAAAACTCAGATTGTGGCTATTTTTGTAGCTGTTATGATTGCTTTAATTTTCGCGACATTAGCTACGTCACTGTTTCCTATCCTTTTGAGACTGTTTCAGCTGAAGGGGGTAAACTGCTTCTACGCCATACTTGTGAACTATCTGACGGCCTTTATATGGGGCTGTTTCCTCTCTTTCCAGGGCATAGGCATAAGAAATCCTCTTCAGGAGGAGTGGATGCCGCTCGCCATATTGGCGGGGTTGACTTTCATTATAGGAATGCTGGTGCTCGATACCTGTACGGCAAAGGCCGGGGTTTCCATATCGACAGTGAGCAGCCGGGCGTCAATGGTCATATCGATAATCATAAGCTATCTTCTTGTTCCAGGGAGTGCCAAGCCCAATTGGATTGCTATTCTGGTAGTTATACTGTCGTTGGCTATGATTGTAGGAGTAGGTAAGCAGAGTACGGCGGGTGTCAGGACGGGCGGAGTCATACTGTGGACTGCTGTGGTTTTCGTGTTGTTCGGAATAAGCAACTCTTTACTCAAGATTATCCAATACAAGATAGGTGTGGCCTATTCACCGATTGCGGAGAGTCTTGTCAGCTATATGAATGCTCTGGCTACATCAGTCGTCTTTATTTTCGCACTGTTTTTCGGAATGGTTATGCTTCTCATCAAGCCTGCGGAAAAGCGGAAACGGCTTCAGGGAAAGGACATCGTTGGCGGAGTGATATTCGGTACAGCCAATTTTTTTGCCACATTCCTGCTGATAGAGGCAATGAAGAGCATTGATTCTGCCATTCTGTTCCCTGCGCACAATGCAGGTATTGTGGCTATAGGAGCCATTGTAGGGTGGACGGCATTCAAGGAGCCGCGTAACTGGATGCAGATTGCCGGTATGATTCTTGCCACAGGAGCCATAGTGTGGTTGTGTATTTGAAAACTAAATATTAACTTTGCGGCGATTAAGCCGGAAGGTGATGAAGATCAGGGAAATTATTGATGCCCTTGAGAAGTTCGCGCCTCTGCCTCTGCAGGAAGAATACGATAATTCAGGCTTGCAGGTAGGATTGACAGAGACGGAAGTTTCAGGGGCTTTGTTGTGTCTGGATGTAACTGGGGATGCAGTCCGTGAGGCTGTGCGTACCGGCTGCAACCTGATTGTGTCCCATCATCCTCTGCTGTTCCATCCGCTCAGTTCCGTTACGGACAGGACCGAGACTGAGAGATGTGTCATTGAGGCAATAAAGAATGACATTACCATCTATTCCGCACATACCAATTTAGACAAGACAAGGGGTGGAGTGAATTTCGTCATCGCTTCTAAACTGGGTCTGAAGAATGTGAGATGGATAGGCGGGTGCGGTGAGAATTATGGAGCCGGACTTATGGGAGAATTGGATGCCGATATGCGCGAAGATGACTTTGCTGAATACGTGAAGCAGGTATTCGCACTTGTTCAAATGCGCCATAATGCATTTAATGACAGAAAGATACGTAAAGTTGCAGTGTGCGGAGGCTCCGGAGCCTTCCTTATACCCGATGCATATAGGAATGGTGCCGATGCTTTTATAACAGGCGAGATAGGTTACCATCGTTTTTATGGGTATGATGACCGTATGCTGCTGATGGAGATAGGGCATTACGAGAGTGAGCAGTTCACGCTGGAACTGCTGGAGTCGCTGATTGAATCGGTAAGTTCTGACGCTCCTGTCAGGACTGTCCGGATAGATACGAATTTGGTCAAGTATTATTAGAATAAAAGAGATTATGGCAAAGGAAATCAAGAAAGATCCTTCGGAGTTTACCGTTGAGGAGAAACTGAAGGCATTGTATCAGCTTCAGACAATTCTGTCTAAGATTGATGAAATCAGAACACTGCGTGGTGAGCTTCCGTTGGAGGTTCAGGACTTGGAGGACGAAGTGATAGGTCTGACTACACGTATTGACAATTACAAGAATGATGTTGTGACCCTTAACAAGAGCATTAAGGAAAATGAACTGAGTATCGAGAAGAGCAGGCAGTCTATTGCCAGGTACGAGGAGAATCAGAACAATGTCCGCAACAACAGGGAGTTCGATGCCTTGAACAAGGAGATTGAGTTCTGCAATCTTGAGATTGAGCTCAGCGAGAAGAAAATCCGTGATGCCAAGGCTGCCCTTGTGGCACGTCAGGAGGATATTGAGAACAGCAATGCGCAGCTGGCTGAGAAGCGTGACGATCTGGAGAGAAAGAAGATTGAACTTGAGGAGATTGTTGACGAAACCCGCAAGGATGAGGAAAGACTGCGCGAGGAGGCTAAGATTCTGGAGGGCAACATCGAGCCGCGTCTGCTCCTGTCATTCAAGAGAATACGCAAGAATACTCGCAACGGTCTCGGTATTGTCTATGTGGAGCGCGATGCCTGCGGTGGCTGCTTCAACAAGATTCCGCCACAGAGACAGCTTGATATCCGTATGCGCAAGAAAATCATCGTCTGCGAGTATTGTGGCCGAATTATGGTCGATCCTGAACTTGCCGGTGTAAAGCTTGAACCAGTAGAGGAGCAGACACCGAAGAAGCGCTCAACACGCAGAAAAGCTGCCGAGTCAGAGGATTAATCCTTACATACCGGCTATTGCCCCATAACGAAGGGCTCCAGTCATATTACAGGTGGCTGGAGTCCTTTGCTTTTTTTACGAGTGCACAAAGGGAAAAGAATTGCTATTTTTGTATCGGAAACGTAGCTGTAGATGAGTGAATTCAGGGAGAATGTTTTTCGCGCTGTGGCGATGATCCCGGAGGGGCGAGTGGGGAGTTATGCCCAGGTGGCTGAACTGGCAGGATTTGCCGGGGCGTCAAGAGCTGTCGGGAATGCGCTTCACCTTATATCCGTATCTCCAGGTCTTCCATCAGCCGTTCTATCGTCTTATGCATTTGACAGTTCCGCTTTAAGATAGTCCATGACATAGACAGGACTCTGATAGTATAATCCGGTTCTCTCGTCTTCAAGCTTCCTGTATGTTTCGGAGTTGTAAATGATGCGCATAGCATCTTCAAGAGGGATTTGTCTTTCCTCCATCATCATCTGAATGAGATCTGACGAAAGGCACTCTATCAGATACTGTCTGTCACGGATATGTTGAAGTTCCTGTTCGCTCATATTCTTGTCAATGTCTGTATCGCCTTGTCCGAAATCCTTTCCTTTCCTGCCTTTTGTCAGGTCAATGACATCGACAGCCATATTTGAACCGTGATACAGTCTCATTGCAGTTTTCCTCCGTTACGTTTGCATATTTCAATGCAGTCATCGATGGCATCATCGATGGACTGTGTGTGCTCAACATCATAGAAATCCGTCAGGAAGCGCAGTCCCTGAAACTCCTCAAGGTAGTTGTATGCCTGGCTGTTCGATAGTGCGAAGCGCATTGCAAAGGCACCGATGCAGCCGGTGAGGTAGTCTATCAAGTTTATCTGTTGCTGTGACATAACGTTACTTTTTGTAATAGGCATTCTCTACAAGCCTAAGGTTTACAAAAGTAAGTATTTTGTATGAAATTCTCATGACCGCAAGCGCTCGCCAAAGAGAATGAAAAGTTATTT
>JAKSIX010000059.1 GCA_024398595.1 Bacteroidaceae bacterium
TCCAACAGAAGAACCTCAGGTTGTAGAGAGTGCAATTGAAACTGCTCCTACGCAATCCGAATTGCTTGATACTGCGGCTTTTCTGGCCAAATATGGCTTTTCTGAGGACTTCAAAGTGAAAGCACAGAACAAACTTGTCAATGTTGATTATGACGGTACCATCTGGATAACAGTTGACGGTGGAAATACATATCATCAGGCTACACTTTCAAACTTTGAGGCAGAATTCACTCGTATCACAGGCAGCGGTGAATACCAGTGGGCTCACCCTGAAATGGTTTTTGTCACTTACAACAACCCCGAATATTTGAATGAATGTGTAAGGCTGGCAGAGATTCTGGAAAAGAGTCATTCCACAGAAAACATACGCGTGTTCAAAAATCTGCCGAAAGTTGCTCCTCTACTTCTTGTTCCACCGTATGGATACAATTTGGACAAGGATAAGGACAAGTTTGTAAACATATTCATTGACAGTGAGAATCGTATAACGGTCACAGCAATGAATGGCCTCAGTCCTGATGGAAACGGTCGCATTGTCCCTGAGACAAAACGCACGCTGCGCACAGCCGATGAAGTCAGGGATCTGTTGGACAAGCTGTTTCCGAATCCGAAAGAGAAGGTGTTTTATATATTCCAATCGGAAGGCAGTATCCAACATCTCACCAGAGAGGTTCGCGCACTGATCAGTAACCCCCAATATGTTAAGGTATCGTATAATCGGGGCCCTGAGAATATGACGCACAAGGATTCCATTGACTATATCATTTTGGGAAAAGGCGGGTTTTCATCGAGCCGAAGCCGTCACATCAAAGACATGAAATGGTACAACGAGAACAAGGACAAGGATAATTTCTTCAGAATGGGATTCATTGGCGGAAAGCTGTGCGTATGCAAGGGCAATGACGCATCAAAGCTTGCACCGATAGCATTTGACCAGCTGGTGCCATACTTCAAGGAGAACTGTCCGGACGGAAATGAAAGAAACGCAATAGTGCTGTTTGAACTTCCTGATGACGAGTCAGTTCCAGTAGCATACCTGGATCAGATTCTCGACAAGCTTGAAGGCTGGATAACCACCTTTACCAGAAATCTGTATCTGAGTCCCACACATATCGAATAAAATGAAGGCATTGTCAGAAAGGGAACAGCCCATAATGGGCATAATCTGGGAGAAACGTCATTGCAGTGTCGATGACGTTCTCCAGGAAATGCCTGAACCAAAACCTGCCTATACAACTGTTCAGACATTCATGCGGATTCTGGAACAGAAAGGCTTCCTCGGGCACAGGCAGGAAGGCAAGAAACACGTGTTCTATCCGCTGATAGAGAAGGGCGAATACACCCGCTGGACATTGAAGAACCTGAAGGACAGCCTGTTTGACGGTTCCGCCAAATCATTGCTCAACACATTCATCAGCGACAACCGTCTGTCAGACGATGATGTCCGTGAACTGATACAGCTGCTGCAGGAACTTGAGCCGGAATCAATCTGAACTGACTTTCCTACCCGTTTATAACGCCCTACTGGTCCGCTAATAATTTGTAACTACAAACTTTTACAGTTGTAACTACAAACTTTTCTCTTTCTGCAATGTCGGATGTAAAAATCCCGCCCAAGCTGCAATTGCAGAGGGTGGGACTTGTTCTGTGTATGCGGTGCAGATATCAGATACCCAGTTTCTTGCGGATATCCTTGGGAATGGCGTTCCTGTTGACCATAAAGTCCATACACTTGGCAATGATGAAGTTCTTGGACATATACCAGATGCCGTCGTACTCACCTGTCACACCCCAGGAGTTCTTGACCATATAATACTCACGGCCGGTCTGATCCTTGGCGATACCGTAGATGAGCATTCCGTGATCGTCGGTGAGAGTCCAGTTGTCAAACTCCTTCTGACGCTGTTCCTGGGTTGGAACGGCCTCCTTGATATTGACGCCCTGCTCTTTCAGTTTGTTAGTCTTCTCAACAGCTGACATCTTGAGCCATTTCGCCATATCCGAGCCTTCAAGTTCAGGATTCTCAGTATCATAGAGAAGAGCCAGTCCCTGACGTGTGAAACCGTCCTCGCTTACATCACCGCCCCACGCTACCGTATAGCCGTTCTCTATGGCATTGTCGATGATGCTTGCCATTTCATCCATAGGCAGATTCCACGAGCCGGGCTGACGCCAGTTGTCCTGAACCTCTACGGGAAATTCCGTATAGAAAGGATGATGTGTATAGGATGTTATTGACACATAGTCGTTCCAGTCAAGACCGAGACTTGCGGAGAACTCTTTCGGAGTATAGGTCTTGCCCTCGTATGTGAAGTTCTCCGGACATTCTCCGAGATATGCATCCAGAATACCCTGCAAGCCGTTCTTCCACGCCGGATTAAGAGTTTTCTGCCTCGATACCGCCACAGCGTTCACGTATGGTTCCATCACTTCGAAAAGCTGGTTGAAGTTGGCGAGAGTATCGCCGTACAGGGTACCTGGCAGAGGCATTGCATCTTCCGGGCAGATTCCGTAGTTCTGGAGCACATACAGTACATCGTATGCTGAACCGCCCTGACTGAACTGGGCATCGCCGTGCATACGGACTTTCAGCACCGCACGGTCCATATAATTCTTGTTGCACACGAACATCTCGCACAAATCGTATGTCTTGCCTGTCTTCTTCAGTATCTCAGCTTCAAAGAATGACAATGTGGAGAAATTCCAACAGGTACCGGAACGGTTCTGATTCTTTATTGATGTAATAGGAATCTCCTTGATTACGGTAAACACAGGGTCGTTTGACACTACAGAGTCCTGCTCTGCTTCCTGGGCCATCACCGGCAACAGACACAGAGCAGCAACGGCAGACAAAAATATCTTTCTCATAAATAACACAATAATAATTACACAAAGGTAATAATTAGATTGCACGAACCAAAATAACGATACTTTATTCTAATTTTGCAACCGATAATTTTGTACACTTAACCATTACGGAGAACGGAGGAAATGCGAAGCAGAGAGCAGAGAATGACTTTTGTAACAACGGCCTGTGCAGTTGCCAATCTGCTGATGGCTGTCATCAAGATACTGGCAGGCATATACGGCAAAAGTGCAGCAATGATGGCAGATGCCGTCCACTCGCTATCCGATGTAGTAGCCGATGCCGTAGTTCTGATTATGGTACGGATTTCCGCAAAAGGGACAGACGAACGCCATAACTGGGGACGCGGCAAATACGAGACTATCGCCACACTCGCCATCAGCATCCTGCTGCTGTTCATTGCAGCAGATATGATGAAAGACGGTATTGAAACAATCAGGGAGATTCTTATAGGCGGTGACATTGAGACACCAAGCAGAATAACACTATGGGTAGCCGTCATCTCAATAGTCTTGCAGGAGACGATATTCAGATGGAACATCCACGTAGGCAAGGCTGTTGACAGCCAGACGATGATTGCCAATGCATGGCATCACCGCTCCGATGCACTGGCTTCTGTCGCCGCGCTGATAGGTATAGGAGGAGCCATTTTCATTGGAGGCAAATGGGTAATGCTGGATCCGCTGGTAGGCTGCATCATAAGTATCGTGATATTGATTATTGCCGTCAGGATGCTATTGCCGGCATTGCACGAGCTGACGGACGGGGCATTGCCTAAGGAAGACATAGCAAAAATCAGCGATATAATCCGGTCAGCCACAGACAAGGCTGCCCTGAAGAGTCTCAGAACCCGCAAATCCGGTCACATCAACATTATCGATGCAACGGTATCTGTCAGAGCAGATATGAGCATTGCCGGTTCAACGGACATCACAGAACAGATAAAATCAGCACTGAGACAGGAGTTCAGTGCTGATGATACGCAGATATCAGTGGTTGTCGAGCCGGACTGATATCGGAAATCAGAGTTTCTCTATCAGGACGCAAGCCCCGCCACCCGGAGCCAGTTCAAGTACTACTGAAGATTTTCTGTCAACAGTGGCCGTACGGGTACGCGACGACTCACGGTTCTTGAGATAATCAGCATCGGGACCGTCCTCCGAGATTACCGCCGAGTACTGTCCTTTCGGGAGGAAATCAAGATTTACAGTAAGTTCACGTGCCTCCTCGTTTGTAGCCGCTCCGATGAGATAGCGTCCGTCACTTGCCTGACGCAACATTACGATATACTCCCCTATCTCGCCAGCCAGTGTGCGGCTCTCCTGCCAGGGTTGCTTCTGCGCAGCCAGGAATGACAGCAGTTCAGGGTACTTGCGGTAATATTCGGGAATGTCAGGTATCACAGTTGCGCCGGAATATGTTATCAGCGTGCGTGCCGCCTCCGCAGTCACTGTCGATGGGACTGCCTGATTGTTATCCACACGTGTGGTGCGTCCCTGACGGAGGTCGAACATTCCGTTATTCATATCTACAGGGCCCGCCACCATATTCACGAACACCGACGTAACGAATGTCTTGGGATAGAATATGCTGTGCCCGTCCAGCTGTGCCTTGCAGTATTCGCGTGTCACGGCATTCGGATATGTACGGTCCTGTCCCCACGGATGTACCGGATAGTCGTGGAAATCCACCATCAGATGATGCTTGGCGCAGAGACGCGTCACATTGATTGTCTTTTCATTCTTCTTAATGTCGGTACCATTCATAAAGCCGTATTTCACGCCTGCGGCGCCCCACTCCTCGTATTGCGCCAGAGTAGCTTCGATGGGATAATTCGTTCCAGCCACATCATTCAGATACAGCCATATCCCAACTTCCTTTTCTTTTCCGTAATTGATTATGCGCTGCACGTCACGGGCCTTGTCCCCCTTGGTAGGATCTGAATCCTTTTCAAACTCAGGACCGTACCAGTTGGCATCGAGCACCAGTCCGGCAAAGCCGTTCTCAGCCGCAAAATCAACCATACGAGTCCACGAATCATAATTCATCGTATAGCGATAGCCGTCCCACACCGCTCCATTGATTCTCCAGTCCCATAGATATATGCCCGGTCTCACCCAGCTGAATTCATCGGAATCTGCAGACGGATTCAGCAACTCTATCAGATGCGAATCGACCAGATTGCCCGGAGTATGTCCGAGCATTATCACCCTCCAGGCCGAAGGACAGGACTCCGACACTTGTCCTGACATTTCTGCAGCTACGACATTAAAGCGGACATCATCGGACTCAGAATGAAGCAGAAGAGGCTTGCCCGCATACAGGCAGGCCTCGTGTACGGCCATATATATATCGTCAGCAGCCTTTATTGTCATAATCGGGGTGCGGTCTCCGTTCGCCGCAGACAGAAGCTCCGGACCGAGATTATGCCTCTCACCATTATAATACCACGCGGTATAGTCCCCAGCGAATCCGTAGTCTGTTATTTCCCTGAATGTTTTCGCGGCATCGGCAAAGCGCACGTCATATCGGAATGCGACACCGTCATTGTAGGCACGTAAATCTATCGATATGAGATTGCCGTCACCGTCACATCTGAACAGGATGGTTTCACTGTTATATTCATCATTCACGGCAGCACGCTTCCCCCATACAGGAAGCCACTGTCCACGATATTTACCGGCTGATACATCATCAACACGCCATCCGTCCCTGACTGGCGCTAACCCATCAGATGTTGTGAAACCAAGATGTGAATCATTTAACAGGCAGACTCCGCCATACGTCAGGTCATATACCAGAGATCCTTCATCTGACCAACGGACTGTCAGCACAGTTTTTCCGTCCGGAGACTTCAAATTCATCGGCAGTTTGCCACCTGCCTGCGATATTATGCTGGCAGCTGCCAACAGAGTTATCAAAATCAGTTTTTTCACGACAACAACTTATTTATTCTTCTCCGCCTTGAAATTCTCAAAATAGTCCACCTTTTCCTTATAGAAAGCCTTAACTTTCTCCCATTCGTAGAAATACGGATAGGAAATGCCCTTGGAATCGACATAGCATTGCACAGGAATAGTGGATTCTTCCTCATTCAGCAGGAATCTGACAAGAACCTTGCCGGATTTATCACGGTAAAATACCCACTGGATATTACTTCCCATATGCACAATGTCATAATCGACCCACTTGTCAGCCACCTTATTCAAATCGCTCACTGACCACGCACAATCGTTGATGTCCATAAGGCAGAGGAACGGGAACAGCTCGGTATCGTGTCCGTAGCGGAGGTTTACAGTCACACCGTTACCATCTATCGCCTCATCGGCCCGATCCATGAAGTCGGTCAGAAGGGCGCATCTTCCATACGGGACCATCTCGCCAGTCAACGGTGAATATGCCGATACGGAATACCAATATACATTATTCATAGTGAACGAGTCATACCATTCCTGCGGTGTGAACACATCGTCCAGATTGAACCCCAGATCGTGGCTCTGCATATTGGCAGCCAGATCGTACAGACCGGTATATAATGTCGATGACGCATCCATCACGCGGACCGATGTCTGTCTTGACCCGCTCTTCATCGCATAATGGCGTATGAATGCGGTATCTGTGAACAGGACTGTCATCAGACGCTCCGGATGCGTGTGCTCGGCATTGAACTGATTCACAGCGGCACTCTTCTCGCGGCTGTTCTTGTACGATGTCACGGCCGCATCCTCCTGATTCATGAAATACACATCGTGACCGCTGGCATCATAGCTCACGCGGAGATCCGGGCGCAGACGGTATATCTCGGAAAGTCCCGACAGCATACTGACAATGACCCGATGGGAAGTGGTAGCCTTCGCCACCACGTATCCGTCCTTGCCGAACAGTGCCGGATAGTTGTCCATCATACGGTGGGTTATGCCCTTGTGCTGTTCCATACCTTTGGTGGTAAGGTCACCCAGACGGCCACTTGCGTCCTTCATCATTATCTCCACCCTGTCAAGCACAGTCTTGCCGAACTCCGTAAGCACACCTCTGTCGTATGCATCTTTCAGAATAGTGTAAGGACGTTCATACTGCGGAGCATCCAGGAGATAGCGTGAGCCGTGACGGCCGTAATGGCTCAGATAGAACGGCTTAAAACCCTTCGGAACTGCCGACAGTCTGCTTTCAGGCGGCAGATACTCATACATTGAGCCACCGAACTTCGAGATATTGTCTGGCGTAATTTTATCAACCGGTATCACCTCTGCGCAAACAGACAATGACACAGACAGCAACACTACAGGAGCAAATCGTCTAAACACCATAGTTATTAAGTTTTTCCATTGTCAATACGGCAAAGTTAAACAAAAAAGGAAATTATAAGTATCTTTGCATAAAGACAAGATTAAAATCCGGGCAAAATGGAAGTCGGTTTCGACAATGAGAAATATCTGAGGATTCAGTCCGAGCATATCAAGCAGAGGATTGCGCAATTTGGAAACAAACTGTATCTTGAGTTTGGAGGCAAGCTATTCGATGATTATCACGCCAGCCGCGTACTGCCCGGATTTCAGCCGGACAGCAAGCTGAGAATGTTGATGCAGCTCAGCGATGATGCCGAGATTGTAATAGTCATCAGTGCCGTCGATATTGAGAAAAATAAAATAAGGAGTGATCTTGGCATAACCTACGATGCCGATGTACTCCGTCTGCGCGATGAATTCATCAGTCGCGGTTTTATGGTGGGATCTGTCGTGATAACGCACTATAACGGCCAGCAGAGTGCCATTGCATTCAGTAAACGCCTGGAGAGGTTGAATATCAGAACCTACTTCCATTATACGATAGACGGATATCCGACCAATGTCACTCTGATTGATTCCGAAGAAGGATTCGGCAAAAACGACTATGTCGAGACAACACGTCCGCTGATTGTAGTCACAGCTCCCGGACCCGGGAGCGGAAAGATGGCAGTATGTCTCAGCCAGTTGTACCACGACAACAAGCGTGGAGTCAGGGCCGGCTATGCCAAATTTGAAACCTTCCCTATATGGAATCTGCCGTTGAAACATCCCGTAAATGTCGCCTACGAGGCCGCCACGGCTGATCTCAACGATGTCAATATGATTGACCCGTTCCATCTTGAGGCATACGGCGCCACTGCCGTGAACTACAACCGCGACATAGAGATATTCCCCGTATTGAATGCCATCTTCGAAGGCATTTATGGAGAAAATCCGTACAAGTCCCCTACGGATATGGGAGTAAATATGGCCGGGAACTGTATAACAGATGATGCGCAATGCTGTGCAGCCTCAAAGCAGGAGATAATACGCAGATACTACTCCTCACTATGCAAACTGGCAGACGGAAAGGCAGACGAATCTGAAGTCAACAAGATAGCTCTGCTGATGAAGCAGACCAAAATATCGACGGATGACAGAGCCGTAACGATAGCCGCCAAGGAACGATATGAGAAAACAGGCGAGCAATCCGCCGCGATAGAGCTGAAAGACGGTACTATCATAACAGCAGGTGCAAGTTCATTATTGGGAACAAGTGCCGCACTGATTCTCAATGCGACAAAGCATTTGGCAGGCATTGACCACAGCACGAAACTTATAGCCGAGCATATCATAGTACCTATCCAATATATGAAGATATCGTTCCTGCACGGCAAGAATCCACGTCTCCACAGCGATGAAGTTCTCGTAGCATTGGCACTACTCAGCATAGAAGACGACAATTGCCGCAAAGCGCTTGAGCAATTGCCGAATCTGAGCGGTTGTCAGGTACATTCCACGGTAATGCTGAGTGAAACAGACCGGAAAATCTTCAAGAAACTCGGTATTGAGCTTACGACAGAGCCGATAAGGAAAAAGCCCGCATAAGGCAGATTCCTAAACCAGCAGTCTCTTCTTCAGTGACTGGATACGCTCAATGACCTCCTTGGTCTTGCAGCGTTCCTGCAGGATAAACTCATTATCTTCAAGTCTGCCCCACGCCGCAATACGCTCTTCCTCATTACGGAATGTCGCCTGACGGAATTTGTTATCGTAGTCTTTCCTGCGCGACTCATACACAAGCGAACTGATGGAATTCTGTATTTCTATGCCCTTGTCAAGAATCCCAATCCAGTCATCAACTGAAACAGGCCGCAAATGGAAGGCATCGCAATACGACATAAGCGAATGACGCAGTTTATCTTCCTGATACTTTTTCCATATTTCGTTATATCGGTGATGTATCTCCTTCCACGTGCTCAGTTCACCGTTGCGTATGTCAGAACGGAGTGCGTCACAGTCAGACTCCGGCATAAGCTGGCCACCGAGGTTCACCCAATCCGAAATCCTTTCACCGTTCATCATACCGGCAATGTCCGTAATCGTCACATCCGGATGAGACTCCATATACTTCATAAGATTCTTCACAGCATAGAATGTAATCATATCCCCGTATGCATTATATGACTTGCGCGCTTTCAGAATCCTCACCTTCCGATGTCCCTTCTCTATATTTTCCCCATATATATCAAGTGAATCGACAATGTCAGGGTTCTGTGTCATCAATCTGTCCCCGGTCTTCTCCAGTTCCTGATTATCCAAGCCTTCTACGGATTTACCTTCAGATTCCAGCCATGCTTTGGCGACCCATACCGCAAGAAGATGTCTAGCGTTGAGAGCCTCCTCCATACTATCCGGAGCCAATGCATCAAATTCTATATTCTGCACTTTGAACACACGGTTGTCCCTATTGGCAAACTTCCATTCATTGCGAGCCAGTGCGTACATATTATACATCCACATAAATGCAGGCATCACATTCAGTTCGTCATCCTTGGCGTTATTGCTCAGCAACGCGAATGGGAACGGGTTGTTTATCTCAGAAGGATAGTCTGCCTTAGCCAACACCGTAAAACTTGCGAACTTGCAGGAATGTTTCACACTTGAGCAGAGTCCCGGCCAGAAACCTCTTCCTGCCTCAATTTCATTATCATTGGAACGGCTGTTGTGATTGGAGCCTATTGTGGCACCGGCTGCAAGATTTGACTGTCCCTTGACAACACTTGCTATAAGGAAAGAGTTGTTGTGATGCTGCTCATGCGCAGGGAACAGAAGATTATTCAGCACCTCGCAGCATGATATTGTTGAATTCTCACCAAGATAGGAGTCTATCAGTCTGGCTCCGTATTTCAGATTGGAATTACTGCCCATCACGAACTTGACGGCTATACAGGAATAGAACACTTTGCATCCATAGCCCACAATACCATTCACAAGAACGACATTTTCGCCTATCTGCGAAGGTTCCCTGTCGGAGGAGTTGATAGTGACATTCTTCAGTTTGCTTGCTCCTTTTATATAACAGCAACTGCCGATTTTCGAATCTTTTATGATAAGGGAATTCTTTATGACACACCCCGATCCGATTGTTCCGTAATATCCGCGATGACTGTCGAAAGTTCCCTGAGTGATTGTCTCAAGATGATCTCTCAGAGATGTATCATCAATATATTTAGCCCACAGATAGGCATCGGCTGTTATCATTCCGTCAAAAGGAAGTATGCTGCGGCATCCGGTTTCGTTCATCACCTGCATCCTGACACGGACTTTCTCATCTTCTCCGTCCTTTATGATACCATTTCCGAACTTGGCATGATCCGTACAGGACATTTCCTGAATATTGAACAGCATACAACGGTCGCCGATAATATAGTGCGACAGATAATTGACATTATGGATAGCGCAGTCATCACCTATGTCACATGAATGGATGGAGCTGTTTGTTATTCCGCAACTGAGCCTCAGGTCGTGATATTGCAAGCCATTGCCTGTGATTCTTCCGATCCTCACGTATCCGTAGAATTTGTTATTCTTCACCATTCTGGGGTCAAACTCGTTTGTCACAAGTATATTATCCCAGCTCATGGCCGTATTGTTATTCATTACGAGAGCCTCAATCTCATCACTGTTAAGATTGCGCCACCCCCCCACCGGAGCAGTTACCTGTTTATTGCGCAGATAATATTTATCCTTCCCTGTCGGGATATATCTCTCATCTATAAAACTGTTGAACAAATTGTCAGACGGCAGCAATGTAACCCTTTCCATAATGCGTATTTTTTGCAAATATAAAAATAATATTTTTATATAATGCATATCTCGCAACAAAAAAGTGGTGGCAGAGTTTCTGCCACCACAATCAGACGACTTGTTCAAAACTATTCTGCAGAAGTTTCCTGCCCTTTTTCTGTAAATTCGTTCAACCCGCATTCAACCAGCAGATTATACCAGATGATTATTTTCCTTATATGGCTGGGATAGACCCGGTCTCTGTCATAATCGGCCACAACACCTGCAAGAAACGAGTTAAGTTCATCATTTGACGCTTTGGCGGCATTCATATCCACAGGGGACTTGCCACATTTGTCCTCTATCTTTTGAAACACTTCGTTCAAACGCATTTCACCATTGTCCGTATATATGGATATATCACCAAGTGAAACAACCTTGTCCGTACCCTGTACAGGCATTCTTTTCTTCTTTCCATCAACAGACTCTACAATCAGGCAATTATTGCCTTTGGCAATCAGCTTGTACAGTCCCGGTTTACCCGATATTGTCAGAATTTCCTTCAACATATTGTTTATTGTTTAGTAATTAATCATTTACATGTTTTCATAATCAATCGCAGTACAGCATCGGTTTTCATAGCCAATGAAGCCTCATCAGCATCGTTTGGAATGACGTAATCAGCCAGCCTGACCTTATCACTCTGCGACATTTGCGAATTGATACGTGCCATAACCTTATCCTTTGAAACATTGTCCCTTGCCATCACCCGTTCCACACGCAATTGCAATGGAGCGTCCACCACTATCAGACAATCAACTCCGGCACGCATTCCTGCCTCTATGAGTATGGCGGACTCTACGGCACAAGCCTTGCATCCGGAACTTTCCTGCTTCTGACACCAGCCGTCATATATTCTACGCACTTCCGGATGAATCAGTGAATTGACTTTTTCCGCATTCTCTTCAGAAGCGAACAGATACTCCGCCAGAAGCTCTTTCTGCAAAGTACCGGCTTTGAAGAAATTCTTTCCGGTAACAAGTTGCAGATTTTCCGACATAGCAGGCGACAGAACAATGTTGCGGGCCTCAGCATCACAGTCAAAGACAGGAACGCCTTCGGATCTCAGCAAGTCCGCCACACGGCTTTTACCGCATCCTATACCACCTGTTATCCCTATTCTAATCATCAGGATTCACGTTTTCCAGCAAATAGTTCAACACCTGGGGCTGAATTTTGACATTCCTGACACCCATTGGGGAATCAGCGAGCACAGGTTCCACCCTATCTGTTGACTTATCAACGTCATTATAGTCAACTACCACTCTGAAATCCCCGGCTTCTACATTATCAAAATCCGACAGGCTCACCAGAAACATAACCTTAACCTTTGATGGGAACACCCTGAGCATCACGTCAGACGGCATATTCCGCACGGACACAGGTATTTCAATGC
>JAKSIX010000006.1 GCA_024398595.1 Bacteroidaceae bacterium
GGACCTCCAGATTATGAGTCTGTTGCTCTAACCAACTGAGCTAAAAGCCCTTGAAGAGACATCCCGCAATGCGGAAATGTATCTTTCGTCTGCGAAGGTACTGCTTTTGCAGATACTATCAAAACTTTTTTGAAAAACAATTTATCGGATTTTATAATACATGATGACAGGATTGTCATCCTTTTGATTCCGTACTGCCTCCAGAATGCGCTCCGCCAATGCCGAAGGTTCTCTCACAGGATCCTTTATCAGTTCCTCCGGACCGCATATCACACTGTAATAACCGCCATCATCCGTCACTCCATCAGGCTGAACCTTGAAATTCAGTCCCGGGATATACAGGTCTTTCGCCTGAAAATCCCTTTCACTGTTGTGACAATACAGTCTCAGCCATGAGTCATCGCCCGCAAGCCCGTTGTTATTGCAATACCAGAACGTAAATCCGTCATCATCCATTACAGGCATAATCACACCGAAAAAATAGTGTTCCCTGCTCTGATACAGCGCATAATCTATCATATTATCCATATCGTCCGCACCTATATCATATATGTTTTTCGGCATACCATCTGAGAAAGAGAACTTGAAGACTTCCTCAAAGCGGCCATCCGCGTCCAGCCAACCCAGTCTGTTGACATAATCCGACAATCCCAACGCCGCTCTGAACGGTTCACGTAATACACGGCCGAAACTGGCATACTCAAATTCTGAAAAAGTCAGTTCAAAAGATACGCGTGACTCGCCGGAAGGAATGTCAATAACGGAAAGGGCTCTTCCAGATTTGTCATTACCGGTGAATCCCAATACCCTGCTTTCATCAACGGCAATGAAATTGGACAGGAAGTCTTCACACGGAATTTTGCCGGTAAATCTCATAGACGGCACATCATATTTGATAAAGCTCACATCACCGGCAGGCTTTACAAGCAATGTATGACTCGCTGGAGAATACGATATATGGAACAAATCACCATACTCTCCACGTCCGCGGCCCTTTGCATTCAGTTCTGAGACGAGTTCGTGATTTCTGAAATACCATAGACGCTTCCTGTCCATATCTGTCATTAACAATTCATTGCCATACAAATGTACTTCACCATATTCAACAGGTTCAGGACTCACTAACGGTACTATTCCAATATCAGAGGCAACATCCTCAAACGACATTTCCACTGCATCGGCGCCACTGATAACAGTAACATTCTCTTCGCTTTTCCCGCAGC
Source organism: Bacteroidaceae bacterium (assembly GCA_024398595.1). Taxonomy (GTDB): domain Bacteria; phylum Bacteroidota; class Bacteroidia; order Bacteroidales; family Bacteroidaceae; genus Colenecus. Next base: position 1,224 of record JAKSIX010000006.1, read on the forward strand.
CTACGGTTGTGGAAAGAATCAGCAATACACTGCAACATCCTAAAATTCTCATATTATTGAAAGTATAACGGCGCAGAGCCTATCCGGTCTCTGCGCCGGGTTGGAAAATCATTCAATCACTCATCAGCGTAGCAGACTTGGTATCAGTTGCTTGGCAAATTCCAGCAGCACTTCAATTTTATCTATCGAAAAAAACGATTTCACGAATTCCAATACTGTGTCAAGGTTTATACGACCTTTGGCATTACAACTTGTCTTGATATTGCAGACTCCTCCTGTAAGAGGCTCGCATTGATTCAAGCTTCGCTTTCTGCTGTCCTTGGCATTGATGGCATTCCTGAACAGAATAGTTCCATCCCCGGTATCAATCACTCCCTGATCTATCACCTCCGAGGCACTCAATGCCTCGACATTGGCTGACAACAGCGGATTATCTGACAATGACGACTGTTTCTCAACGGCGTTTATCGTAAGCGTAACCATAGCTGCGGCCACCAACGATAACTTAAAGATTTTTTTCATGATTTTTGTGTTTTACCTGTTAATAAACTGTCATAAAACTGGAGGACGACAGCTATGACCTGATTGTTCTTGAACTTTAACTGGAAGCGTCCACTCTTCCGCATTTTTCATTTCATAGGCATTAGTGAATTATGGGGATAGCCCCGTTAGACATCGCTTGCAAATTTAAGGCAAATAAGCAGGAAACATCATTTCAAATGTTGAATAATTCATACGGGACGGTTCTATTTCAGACATTCAACATCACGCAGGATGACGGATTCTTCGTAACTTTGCACCCCGACGAACGTAAGTTGATGATGGATAGCAACAGCCTTTATGCCGTAACCGTGGGCTTCTTTGACGGAGTTCACCGCGGTCACCGCCATCTGGTGGAATGCCTGCGCAGGGCAGCCTCAGACAGAGGGCTGAAATCCATGATCGTGACATTTCCGGAATCCCCGCGCCAGATTCTGCGTCCCGAATGCAAAGTATCCCTTCTGAACACACCTGAGGACAAAATGAGGAGACTTCAAGGCTGTGGTGTTGATGCCTGTCAGTCAATACATTTCACTCCGGAACTGGCATTGATGGATGCCCGTTCATTTATGTCACAGATTCTATATGGACAGCTTGGTGCAAGATGTATAGTGCTCGGATACGACCATAAGTTCGGGCACGACCGCATAACAGACCTCAGCACATACAGGGAAATAGGCAATGAGATTGGGATTGAGGTTATTCCATCAGAGCCCCTGATATGGACTGGCGCACCCGTAAGCAGTACACGCATAAAGAAAAATCTTGAATGTGGATATGTCCGTGAAGCTACAGAGATGCTCGGTTATAAATATACCATCAGCGGCATCGTGGTACACGGTCTGAAGAATGGCAGGAAAATGGGATTTCCCACAGCGAATCTGGAACCTCATTGCAACATTCTGCAGATACCGGTAAACGGGGTCTATGCGGCCTTAGCCGCTGTAAGGGGCAAGACATACAAGTCTATGCTGAACATAGGATTCCGTCCGACAATCAACGGAGACAATACCAAGCTTACAATTGAGGCACACCTGCTCGATTTTGACCAGGACATTTACGGAGAAGAACTGTCGCTGAGTTTCGTGGATTACATCCGCACTGAGCGCAGATTCGACAGTATGGAACAGCTCTCTGTCCAGCTGGCCGATGACCGTGAGCGCATCGACAGTACGTTATCTGCGGCATTATGAAAAAGAGTATCATAGCACTGGCCGTATTCATCGCCACACAAATTATCGGTACCGCTGCCGCCACCCTGTTTACGGACAATCTGACACAAACCACAATATGGGGGCTGATGGCAAGTGAGGTGATGGCTTTTACCTTTCTGTGGTCAACCCGTATGTTCCACCCATCCGAACTCATCGGGTATATACCCCCTAAAATCCTGCTGACATCCATTCTTCTGATAGTGGCATCGGTCTTCGCACTGAATCTGGTGAACAGTGCAATGGATTTGCCGAACCCTATGGAGCAGCAATTCGCAGAGATGGCAAAATCAACACCTGCTGCCATATCAATGGCACTGTTGGGACCGATAATCGAAGAAATAGTATTCCGCCGAGTCATTGTCAGTGACGTGATGAAAATGTCCGGCAAACCGTGGATTGCGGTCACGGTATCGGCAGCATTGTTCGGCCTTATACATATCAACCCGGCACAAATGGTGTTTGCCTTTATGGTAGGGCTGATTCTCGGATGGGTGTATATACGCACAGGAAGTCTGTTGCCATGCCTCATCGGACACATAATAAACAATTCTGAAGCTCTGATTGAACTGCGTCTGTGCAATGACGGCAGCATGTTGCCCGAAGATGGCCGGTTCTATCAGAATCCGCTATATCTGAGCATATTCACAGTATGCTGTGCGGCATCGGTAATTCTGGCAATAAGACTCAGAAAGCAGACTGCGGTACAGGAACCGGATTAAAGAGCAATAGTCGTTCCCTCAAATTTATCCAGGGCGGAAGCAGAAGTGATCAGTACGGAAGATACGCCTGCATTCAATGCGTTGAATGCATTCTGTATTTTTGGAATCATACCGCCACTGATAGTCCCGTCATCCACCAGACGGGGAAAATCATAATATGATATATATGGTATTACACTGCTGTCATCATCAGGTTTCAGCAGAACGCCGGGTTTCTCAAAGCAATACACAAGCGATACCTTGAAAAAAGCCGACAAGGCTTTTGCCGTCTCTGCGGCTATGGTGTCAGCATTGGTATTCAGCATCTGTCCCTGCCCGTCGTGTGTCAGCGGAGCAAGTACAGGGACCGTACCTGACTCTAACAGGCTTGCCAGAAAAGCAGCATTGACTGATACGACATCGCCTACATAACCATAGTCAATATCTCCCACCGGCCTTTTTGCCGCACGTATCACGTCACTGTCCGCACCGGTAAGTCCTATCGCATTGACAGCTGATGCCTGCAGTCCGGCTACGATATTCTTGTTGACAAGTCCGCCATAAACCATTGTGACGACCTTCAATGTCTCGGCATCGGTTATGCGGCGTCCGTCAACCATACGGCTCTCTATACCCAGTTTTGAGCATAATGCCGTTGCCGAACGTCCACCGCCATGTACCAGAATCTTATATCCTGGTATCTGCACGAAATCCGCAAGCAATTTCTTCAGCGTATCCGGCTGTTCCACGACAGCACCACCTACCTTGACTATCACCAATGATTGTTTCATACGTGCGGTCTTTATGTCAAATACCCAGAATTTCCCTTACGCCGGCCACCGATTCAGCCACCTGGCTGACGCTCTCCAGCCTGTCCCCTGAATAGCGGTAAGCGGCTTTTTCGTAAAATGGAGTCCTGCGCGACAATTCCTCTTTTATATAGCGCATCAATTCCACGTCAGTCTTGCCGGATATGAGAGGCCGTGACATTCCGGCCACTTTTAGACGACGGAACAGAGCCCCAACCGATGAATCCAGCCACACGGTAACACCACAGGAATTCATATAATCCATATTGTCGTTGAACAACGGTGTCGCTCCACCACACGATATGACCACATCCTCAAATTCACCAACCTCACGCAGAAGACGTGATTCTATCTGACGGAAACCTGCCTCGCCAACCTCCTTGAACAGCATTGATACACTCTTCATATAGCGCTGCTCAATGTATTGGTCAAGATCACAGAAAGACACATCCAAATCTGCGGCCAGCGCACGGCCAAGAGTGGTCTTTCCCGTGCCCATGAAACCTATCAGAAATATTCTCGTCACTTTTTCGGTGATGTTTTGAATATCCTGCGTCTTGGAGCGGAGCCGTTCTTCTCTATCTGTTCGCGGATAATAGTGTTGCACTCTTCCAGTGTCAGGTCTGCCGGAACTTTACCCTTGGGAATCTTGTAATTGCTGCCCTTATATGATATGTACGGACCGTAACGGCCGTTCAGAATCTCCATACCTGCATCTTCTTCCCCGAAAACCTTGATGACTTTCTTCAACTCAGCTTCCTTCTTCTGCTGAATCAGTGCTATGGCCTCGTCCAAAGTTATTTCAAGAGGATCATATTTCCCTTGAAGAGACACATAAGTATTACCCATACGGACGTATGCCCCGAAACGTCCGGTTCCCACAGTCACGGTCTCATTCTCAAGCTCACCTAAGGTGCGTGGCAGACGGAACAGTTCCATTGCCTCTTCCAGGGTGATGGTCTCAAGGGTCTGTCCCTTCTTCATCTGAGCGAAACGCGGCTTCTCATCATCGTCCGCACGGCCTATCTGTACTATCGGACCGAACCGGCCTATCTTCACAGATACCGGCCTCCCGGATACCGGATCAGTGCCAAGTACCCTTTCCCCCACTTTATGTTCGTCCTTACGGGCCATGGTATCAGCTACCATCGGCTCGAATGTAGAATAGAAGCCCCCAATCAGATCCTTCCACTGCTTGTCTCCATCGGCAACCTCATCGAATTCCTTTTCAACTCTGGCGGTAAAGTTATAATCCATTATCTCAGGAAAATAATCCATCAGGAAATCATTCACAACCAGTCCTATGTCAGTAGGAATCAGTTTGGCTTTCTCCGTGCCATATACTTCGTGCAATGTATCGTCTGTTATCTCTCCGCTTTGAAGCCGCAGCACATTGTAGCTGCGCTCGGAACCTTTTATATCATCCTTTACTACATACTCGCGCTGCTGTATGGTGCCAATCGTAGGCGCATACGTTGACGGACGGCCAATGCCCAGTTCTTCAAGCTTATGTACCAAGGCAGCCTCATTATACCTCTGAGGATGTTGGGTAAAGCGTTCTGTTGCCTGAACGAAGGAACATGCCAAAGGCTGTCCCACAGAAAGTACCGGCAGTGAAACGACATCGTCTCCCTCATTCTCATCATCGTGTGATTCCCTATAGACTTTCAGGAAACCGTCAAAGCGGACTATCTCTCCGGTTGACTGGAACTGCTGTCCACCATTGTCGGATGTAATGGTAACCACCGTTTTCTCAATCTCGGCATCGGCCATCTGGGAAGCAATGGTACGCTTCCATATCAGTTCGTACAATTTCTTTTCCGGAGCCGTTCCCTCTATTGTCTGCACATCTATGTAAGTAGGACGTATTGCCTCGTGAGCCTCCTGTGCGCCTTTTGCCTTCTGGTGATACTGGCGTGTACAGACATATTGCTCACCCATAAGTTCCGTTATGACCTTGCGGCTGGAATTCAGGCACAAGGTAGAAAGGTTTACAGAGTCCGTTCTCATGTACGTTATCTTTCCTGACTCATACAGCCTCTGAGCCAGCATCATAGTCTGCATTACCGTAAAGCCGAACTTACGCGCCGCCTCCTGCTGCAATGTTGATGTGGTGAACGGTGGAGCAGGAACCTTCTTCATCGGCTTTGTCTGGATATCCGACACCTTGAAAGTTGCATCTGACAATTTCTTCAGAAGCTTCAATGCCTTGTCCTTGCCGCCCATACGTTCCTTCATATCGGCAGTCAGGCTGGCGTTACCTTTTTTCAGGCTGGCATTGAAACTGGCGGTCACCCTATATGACGGTTCCGGAACAAATGCCTTGATTTCACGTTCTCTCTCCACCACAAGCCTGACAGCCACCGACTGGACCCTTCCTGCGGAAAGAGCCGGCTTGACCTTGCGCCACAGTACCGGGGAAAGCTTGAAACCGACTATACGGTCAAGCACTCTGCGTGCCTGCTGCGCATATACAAGATTGATGTCAATATCTCTGGGATTACCAATGGCATGCAGAATGGCATCCTTGGTAATTTCGTGAAATACAATCCGCTTGGTATTTTCGTGCTTCAGACCGAGCACCTCAAACAGATGCCAGCTTATAGCCTCTCCTTCACGGTCCTCATCAGATGCCAGCCACACCATCTTTGCCTTCCGGGCGGCATCCTTCAACTCCTGGACTATCTTCTTCTTATCGGACGGAATCTCATATTCCGGATCAAAATTGCTTATATCTATGCTGAGGTCTTTCTTTTTCAGGTCACGTATATGACCATAACTTGACATAACCTTATAATCTTTCCCCAAGAATTTCTCAATGGTCTTCGCTTTTGCCGGAGACTCAACAATCACCAGATTATCCTGCATCTTCTCTCAAAAAATAGTAAACGGGGGCAAAAGTATGAAAAAAATACAACCCGCACCTATTTATATATCAAAATCTATATAAAGCGGATAATGACACCGATATGCCTCTGTTGCGGTAATCTGCAAACCTGTAATAGCGGTTATCCAGCAGATTGGAACCTTTCAGAGCAATATCGAGACGGTCAAGCAGGGCATATCTGAGGCCTATATCCAGAGTGCTGGCGTATGGCAGGCGCGAACCCTCGTATGCCGTCATCCTGGAATAGCAATACTCCAGATCCGCCGTCAGACGGTCAATGATAAGATACTCACCTCCTATGCACAGATTAAATTCCGGCAGCATCAGGAGCAGCTTTGCATCACATCCGTGCCAGTTATTGTAATCGGCGGCAGCATGAAGCGACAGACGGGCCGAATGAAGATATTTTCCGGACAGCCCGATATGCGTCAGCCCGGCATCAGACTGTTTTATATACGAACCATATACATCGCCCTTATACATCATCTGGAACACCTTATCGAAGTATTTCCTGTACCCGCCATCCAGCTGAAGTTCTATATGGTCTGATAGATTCCATACCATTCCCAAAGAAGCATCAACCGCTGTATATCCGTCATGAATCTGACTGTTACTGACCCAATATGGAGAAAATGAATGCAGATAACGCATATCGTACTCATCCACTCCGCCTTTCGCAGCGGCATACAGTTTCAGGGAATTGGATATCCGATACTGGAAATCCAGGAACGGAGATATCCTCACCGTCGGAGCCAGCAGGGAACGTATGCTCACATCGGCACCTGCAGTCAGGCTCATACCCAGCACCGCATAACTGACTTTAGGGGTAACCGAGAAAGTTGTGTAATTCCCATACTTGTCATATTTGTCACGTGCCGGACTGCAATTGTACAACATTGATTTCAATGACACATCAGCTGTTGCCGACAAGGCCTCCGAAAAGCAATAGCCTACCTTACCATCCAGTCTGAACTTATTCTCTATGCCACATTCATATCCCCACGGCAACCTGTCATCGGTATATACGCTCCAACCCACTCTGGCCGAATAAACCCACGGTCCGGCATTTGCAGGGGCAAATCCGGCATTCAGTCCCCCGGACATAAGGTTACGCCCGGGACTGCCTTTACCCACAGAACCTGATACCTGACGGAAATTAAGATAGCCATAGCCGAACTCGCCGTTCACATCCAGACGGAATTTTTCACAGTCATACGCATAACCGGCATTCAGCGCAATGTCATACAGTTTGGAACGCCAGTCTTCCTCAAGTTCGGCATTCCATCCTACGGCCGATGCATTCAGATTCAACTCCCCGCACTTGCCGCATCCGGTCCTGTAACCGGCCAGAAAATCCAATTCGCCACGCGCTCCATATCCCAACTTTAACAAGGCCGGGTAATGTCGGGTGCTTCTATACACACTATCAGGCGCATCCATACCGTCCCTGAGATACTCCATAAATGGATTGGCATCCGACAGATACTCAGGTCTGCCACTGACAGACTTGTTCCGGAGTTTGTCAGGAACGGGCATAATCTTATCCGCATCAGTAAAGTCAGCGTCATAGATTCCCTCTATCGTCATTGTACGTGACGGAAGCTGACCATTATTATTTTGGGAATATGCAAGCATCGGCAGGAATGCCAGACACAATATTCCAATACTCATTTTTCTCATAGTCCCTAATCCTATATTATTCAAGAACGGCAAGTCTTTCCTCAATCATCGGTGCAATATCATCATCCTGCCTATAGTTCTGCTTCAACGACAGCAGATACTGTCTGGCTTCAATGCGCTTATCCTGTGCCACATAAATATCTGACAAAAGAATGAAACTGCGGGCCAGCCAATACGAATGCGATGTACCGGCAGATATCAGATCCATAATATTCTTCTCTGCTCCATCCAAATCGTGCGCATCATAAAGCATCCGGCTGACAATGAAACTGCTCTCAGCCCCATAAGCGGTACGTGTATCGGCAGACAGCACACGGAATTCCTCCAAAGCCTCATCATTGCGCTTCTCCGCACGCAGCGACACGGCCTTGTCATATCTCACCTCGGTCTCCTGATTGGAATCAAGTCTGGAATCCATAGCCTTGTCCGCATATTCAATAACTGTACCATAATCATTCTCAGCAAATGCGCTGCGTACAATGCCGATAAGTGACCCTCTGGTCTGCTCCGCTGAGCGTGACATCGCGTACAGGCGCTTATATGCATCTAGCGACTGACGGTACTCACCCAAACGGTAGGCCAGTCCGGCAACATTCTCCAAAGCACTTGAATAGAACTTTCCGTGCTCATTGTCCGCCACGAGCGACATACACTCCAGAGCCTTTCTGTCATCATTTCTGTCAATGTATATCAGACCTCTGTAGTAATTGGCATTTGCAGAATACTTCCCTGTCGGATATTTCGTAAGATAATTGTCAAATGCCTGTTCCGCACCATCCTGATTACCACGTGTAAACAATATCTCAGCAGATGCAAATGTCAGGGAATCCTTCTCGTCTGCCGCAATCGGTGCAAATCCGGACATCTGCTCCATATACTCCACATACTCATCCACCCTACCGGTCTCTACATATACCGAACGGAGATCCCTCAACGCTGTCCGGGCCTCATCGCTGCCCGGATAATTCCTGATAACCAGTTTGTATGCCTGAACGGCCCTATCGTAATCATCATTCTGGTAATATATCAATGCGGTCTCTGCCGATGCCTTCCGGGTCAGGTCACTCTCCGGATAACGTGTCATCAGACGGCTGAACACCTCAATGGCATCGGCCGACTTATCCACCTGCTGATATGCACGTGCTTCCTCGTAAAGAGCCGGTGCGCAATATGCTGACAAAGGATATTCTTCACACAGACGCTCCATCATCGAGATCTTGCCGTTGTAGTCCTTGCGCAGACCCTGACACAGACCTGTCCGGAACAGAGCATAGTCGCCACTCCCAGCGTATGTCTCCACCGATTTTCCGTAACATTCTTCAGCCTTTATGTAATCGTGCCTGTAAAAATAGCAGTCTCCCATACGCGAGAAGGCATCGGCCATAACCTTGACAGAAACACCCGATGAATACTTCTCCGCCAGAAGACTCCAATCCGACAAAGCCTGACTCCAGTCAGATTTACGGTAAAATGAATAACCCGCACCATACAATGCAAGTCCGTACAGTCCGGTATCGGAAGTCATATCCATATACCTGTTGTAGTCGGACAATGCCTGCGTGTATCTCCCCTGCCTGAAATTTGTCTCCCCGCGCCAGAACAGGGCATTCGCGGCAAGCTGTCTGTCATATCTGCCCATATCCGCCACTTTGCCCATATATTCGGCCGACTGCTGATACCTGCCCGATGCATACAGTTCAGCGCCTTTGCTGTACAACAGTCTCTGTTTGGCTGCGAGTATTCTGTAATCAGGATTCTGAAGCCTGTCTATTGATGCAAGAGCCGCATCGGCATTATTCGACTGCAGATATACATCCACTATCCGCTCACTTATCCTGTCACGATAAGATGACTCAGGGAATTCGTTCAGGAATCTCTCAAAAGCGTTGACCGGCTCTGCAAAAGGAGAATAGCCGGCCTCGTGCACACACATTGCATAATTATAGAGTGAGTGTTCTGCCAATTCCCTGCTCACATTCATTGATGCAGCCCGTTCAAAAGCAAAGACAGCCGATGTCGTGTCGCCCAATGCAAGAGAGGCAAGCCCCCTATGCAGCCAGGAATTCTGTTCCAGTTCATCTCCACCGTCTGATACACGTCCAAGATATTCCTGTGCACGTACATAATCGCCCTGTTCCCAGGCCGCCATACCCAACTGATATAAGTCTATACGTGCAGGATTGTCAATACCGGAAATGTAGCTGGTCAGCATTTCATCAGCCTCACTCCATTGCCCCAGTACGAAATATGCCTCGCCGAGAACACGTTCGGCTTCGACCTGTACGTCCGGATCCGAATCGCCGTCAAGCAGTTGCGAGGTTGTATTCAGCGCCTCTGTGGCATTACCGTCACGCAAGGCCATCTCCGCAGAATAAAGCGATGCCCAATCACGGTATGGCTGACTTCCATACGACTTGGAGAATCCTTCGGCCGCAGACGCATACCTCCCCTCGTGATAGTCAACGTATGCCTTGTAGAAACTTACGTCTTCATCATAGCCACCAAGATTACCAAGCACGCTCAGCATCACATAGCCTTTCTCTGTCTGACCGGTTTTAATCAGGGAAAGGGCATTGCAGAAGGTTTCCTGACGGCAATCCGCGATGTCCAGACGCTCCGGTTCACAGCTGTCAAACCAGTTCAATGCTTCCCCGTATTCGCCAGACATTGCACACGACACTCCTGTCAGTGCCATTACCCGGTTATTCCATATTGATTTGGGATATTTTTCCAAAAATGCCGTAAGTACCGGCTTACTGTCTGCCGGATTCAGTTCAGCAAACGAAACGGCCTGCATATATTCAACTTCCTCTACCGTCTGGCCATCTTTCTCCACCGCCACTGCACTCCATTTCGAGGCGAAATCCGATGCAACCGCGAAATCACGGCTGGAAAAATACTGCCGTGCCTTCTGCAGGAGCGCAAAATCAGTCTCCGGGACAAGCCTCTCCTGAGCCACCGCCATTGTGGCAAAGGAAAGCATCAGTACACAAAGATTAATTCTCCTTATTCTCATTTTCTACCAGTTTTTTCAAAAGTTCCAGTGCCTTATTCTCGGCTGATTCCATTTTGGCACGCTCCCCGGGACCCTTATCGTTAATTCCGCACAGATGGAGTACACCGTGAATTATCACCCTGTGCAACTCCTCGGAATAGTCCGTACCGAATTTTTCACTATTGCTGCGTACCGTGTCAAGGCTGATATACAGATCCCCGCTTATCTTCCGGCCGGAAGAATAATCAAAGGTTATTATATCCGTATAATAATCGTGTCCGAGGAACTGTCGGTTGACCTCAAGGATTCTGTCATCATCGCAGAACAGATAGCCTATGCCATTCTCCACACGCCCATACGATTCAGCCACCAGCCTTACCCATTCCCGTATCAGTCGTCTTGATATTGGAGGCATCTTTACATTATCAGTCGCAAATGAAATCATACGCCGAAGAAAAGATAAGCCATAAATATGGCAGTCAATATTCCTGCAAAGTCCGCCAGCAGACCGCAAAGCACCGAATAGCGTGTATTACGGATTCCTACGCTGCCGAAATATACGGCCAGAATATAGAACGTAGTATCCGTTGAGCCCTGGAACAGGCACGCCAGCCTGCCCACAAAGGAATCTGCTCCGTATGTCGTCATCGCATCTATCATCAGTCCCCTCGCGCCTCCGCCGCTGAGAGGCTTCATGAACGCAGTAGGCAGTGCAGGTACGAAACTGCTGTCAATTCCACACTTGTCCACTATCCACGCTATGCCGTCCGTAAGGGCATCCATCGCACCGGAAGCCCTGAACACTCCTATTCCAACCAGAGTGGCAATCATATATGGAATGATGCGCACCGCCGTAGTGAATCCGTCCTTCGCACCCTCTACAAATGCCTCATAGACATTGACTCTGGCAAAGATGCCCGACAGGATGAAACCGATGATTACAACAAACAGAAGCACATTGGCAACCGATGTGGAAAGAGTCCCTATCCTGACCGGAGGCAATGACATAAAGCCCCATATTATCAGTGCTACAGCGAGGCTCATTCCGCCAAGGAACAGTATCAGCACCTTGTCGAACCTGATATGCTGGATAAGCGCAGTGGCCAGCAAGCCCACCATTGTCGAGAAGAAAGTGGCAATAAGTATCGGCAGAAACACATCTGCAGGCTGTGCAGCACCCATCTGTGCCCTATAGACCAGGATGCTTACCGGTATGATTGTCAGCCCTGAGGTATTCAGGACCAGGAACATTATCATCGGATTGGAAGCCGTATCCTTCTTCGCATTAAGTTCCTGCATCCTCTCCATCGCCTTCAGACCCATAGGCGTAGCCGCATTGTCCAGACCGAGCATATTCGCAGCCAGATTCATGAATATGGAGCCATACACCGGGTCATTCTTGGGCAAATCCGGGAAAAGGCGGCGGAACACAGGACTGAGCATACGTGCCAGAGCATTTACCAGCCCGCCTTTCTCGCCAATCTTCATTATACCCAACCACAGCGACAGGACCCCTGTCAGACCGATGGATATCTCAAAGCCCGTCTTGGCAGAGCTGAACGTGGAATCCATCATCTCCTGAAAAATGCCGGCATCGCCGGTAGCAATCAGATGAACTACAGCAATTACGAATGCTATCAGAAAAAATGCTATCCAAATCCAGTTCAATGCCATACAGATTCTAATTCTTATCCAGTTTGTTTTCGATATTTCCCAGGCGGTCCGAGATTTTTACAATCTGAGCCAGCACCGCCCATATCACGACCGATGCCGCGACTCCGCCAATGAATGTGGCTATTGCCTGAGGCACGCACATTTCGACGTTTGACTCAAGGATACATTTGCTTACAAGGAATGATACAAGCGTACCGCCAATCAGCGCTGCGTATGCAAGCAGCAGAATGAATTTTTCCAGTTTCGTTCTTTCCATACCGATAATACTTTTATTCATTGACAATTACTCTATAATTATTCCCGGTCTAGTGGTGCTGTAAAAATATAAAATATTTGTCTTGGGAGGTGATAACTATTTCTGTTTATTCGTAATTGTTCACATTTTTAGTGAATTGCTATGCGGATGTCGTGCACCAGCGCGTACAGAGTGGGCTTCGATGGCCACTACGTCACCCCTGACGACAACCGCGACGACAACCGCGACCACGGCTATAGTGTCCGCCTCATTACAGAATCAAAATAACAAACTCCACCTTGCCTGTGGCCTTACGGCCTTGGGCAAGGTGGGTCTGTTATGTTTCATAGGTTATTATGCTCCCAGCACCCTGCGGTAACCATCAAGGAAGCGGTCTGCATCGGCTTTGGTGACGCAGAGAGGCGGAAGCAGACGGATTACATTCGTACCGCTTACACCGGTGAATATGTGTTCCTGGAACAGCAGCCTCTGACGCAGTTCCCTGATTGGCTGCTCAAACTCCATTCCTATCATCAGGCCAATGCCGCGTACCTCCTTCGGACCTTCAATCTTGCGGAGTTCTGAAAGCATATACGAGCCGACTGTCGCGGCATTCCCAACCAGATGTTCCTGCTCCATCACGTCAATGACGGCTGTCGCGGCCGCACAGGCCAGATGATTGCCGCCGAATGTCGTACCCAGCTGGCCTATTACCGGCTTGAACATCGGGCTTATCAGCAATGCACCGCAGGGCAGTCCGTTGGCTATGCCCTTGGCACAGGTAATCAGATCCGGACGAATGCCGTAATGCTGGTGCGCAAAGAACTTTCCGCTACGTCCGTAACCACACTGAATCTCATCGAGAATCAGCACCGTACCATTGGCGGTACAAGCCTCGCGCAGCCTCTTCATAAATGAGGTGTCCGGTATCTGAATACCACCGACTCCCTGAATACCCTCAATGATTACAGCTGCTGCATCGCCCTTCGCCAACTCCGCCTCAGCCGCATCGGCATCGTTCCACGGCAGATATGTGACGTGACCGTTGGCATTGATCGGAGCAATTATCTTAGGGTTGTCTGTCACCTCCACGGCAAGTGAGGTACGTCCATGGAATGCGTGACGGAAAGACAGGACACGGCTGCGGCCTGTATGGAACGATGCCAGTTTCAAGGCATTCTCGTTGGCTTCGGCACCGGAATTAATCATAAACAGGCTGTAATCCTCATAACCCGATATTCTTCCTATACGCTCTGCCAGCTGTTGCTGGAGCTTGTTCACCACAGAATTGGAATAGAAGCCGAGGGTCGCCACCTGACGGCTTACCGCCTCCACGTAATGCGGATGGGCGTGACCTATGCTGATTACAGCGTGTCCGCCATACAAATCCAGATACTCCTGACCGCTTTCATCCCATACCTGACATCCCCTGCCGCGGACAATATTGACCGGGAACAGACTATATACCTCAAACAATTCCATAATAGAAAATTTCAAAATCCCGATGGTTTCAATTTCAAACCTACGGTCTCCTTAAGGTTGAACACCAAGTTCATGTTGTGGACGGCTGTACCGCTCGCACCTTTTATAAGATTATCTATGCACGATGTAACCAGCAGTCTGTCCTGGAACTTGTCTATATGAATCAGGCACTTGTTGGTATTTACCACCTGCTTCAAATCGACAGGCTCCTCCACCACGTGTACGAATGAATCTGCCTCGTAATATTCACGATATATCCTGTACAGTTCGTCCAGCTCAAGTCCGTTCCTTATCATAACGGTACAGAATATGCCACGCGCAAAGTCACCGCGATAGGGTACAAAGAATATCTCCGAACTGAAGCTGCTCTGCATCTGAGTGAGCGACTGCCTTATCTCCGCAAGATGCTGATGCACGAATGGCTTATACACCGATATGTTGTCGGTACGCCAACTGAAATGCGTCGTAACAGAGGGCTTTACACCTGCGCCCGTGCTTCCGGTTATCGCATTCACGTAAATATCGTCATTCAGCATAAGGTTACGGGCAAGCGGCAGCAGTGCCAGTTGTATTGCAGTGGCAAAACAGCCCGGATTGGCCACGTGTGTACTATGACAGATTGCCCTGCGGTTCAGTTCCGGCAGACCATAGATAAAATCATTGTCATCGGCTTTCAGACGATAGTCCTGCGACAGGTCAATTATCTTCAGTCCCACGGGAACGGTATGTTCCTCCATAAACTTGCGGGTATCACCGTGTGCAGTACAGAAGAACAGCACATCAACCTCATCCAGCGGAAGCTGGTCTGTAAATGTCATATCCGTCTCACCGACAAGTCCCCCGTGCACTGACGAAAGCCTGTTGCCGGCATTGCTGGTACTGTTCACAAAGACAATCTCCGCATCGGGATGATTCAGCAGAATCCTGATAAGCTCGCCTGCCGTATAGCCGGCTCCACCGATTATTCCGACCTTAATCATTTGGCCGGCATTACAAGGGCGCATATCAGATATCCCAATACTCCGACACCGCAGCACAATACCAAAAACAGGAATATCAGGCGCATTACGGTTGAATCCACATCAAAATATTCTGCAAATCCACCGCATACCCCCAGCAGTTTCTTGTCGGACAATGAACGGTAAAGTTTTTTCTTCGCTTCCATAGTTGTAATTGTTTGATGTAAAAGTAATGAATTTTATCTTTCCTCGTCCGGATGCACACTGTAATATGCACGCAACGGCGTAGATGTAATCTTTATGAAGCCCTTGGCATCATCGGCAGTCCAGGCTTTCGCACCCTCGCCATACTCACCGAGCTTGTTATGTACCAGATCATCCGGGGTATCGCAGCCGACGGTCTGGAAGCTGTACGGACGAAGCTCCAGAGTGACAGTTCCGTTCACATTGCGCTGGCTGCTCTCAAGCATAGCTTCAATGTCAGGCATTACAGGCTCCAGATACTGGCTCTCATGCAGGAACATTCCGTACCAGTTGCTCACCTGATCCTTCCAGTACTGCTGCCACTTGGACAGAGTATATTTCTCCAGAAAACGGTGCGCACCGATTATCAGCATTGGCGCGGCAGCCTCAAAGCCCACACGGCCCTTTATTCCGATAATGGTGTCACCCACGTGGCAGTCACGGCCTATGGCATACGATGCACCAATCTTCTCAACCTCCTGGATGGCCTTGATGCGGTCATCGTATTTCTTACCGTTCACGCTCACCAGTTCGCCCTTCTCGAATCCGAGGCTCAGAATCTCAGAGCCATCCTTGACCGGATGCTTCAGATATGCGCTCTCAGGCAGTCCCTGCGTGCTGTCCAGAATCTCGCCGCCACAGATTGACGTGCCCCATATTCCGACATTGTACGAATACTTCATCTTGGCGAAATCCGCACTGAAGCCATTGGCATTCAGATAGTCAATCTCTTCCTTACGGCTCAGGTTACGGTCGCGTGTAAGCGTGATTATCTCCACACCCGGAGCCTTCACCAGAAATGTCATGTCGAAACGTATCTGGTCATTCCCGGCACCGGTCGAGCCGTGGGCAATGGCATCGGCACCTATTTCATTGGCATAACGCGCAATGGCCAGTGCCTGGAAAATACGTTCTGACGATACCGATATAGGATAGCAGTTGTTACGCAGCACATTGCCATATACCATAAAGCGCAGGGACTTGTCATAGTATTCCTTAGTCACATCAAGGGTGACATACTTTACAGCACCCAGCCTGTAGGCATTCTCCTCGTTGGTCTTCAGCTGCTCTGCGCTGAAACCGCCTGTATTGGCACAGGCCGCATATACCTCGTAACCCATCTCACGGGTCAGATACATCACATTATAACTGGTATCAAGACCACCCGAGAAGGCCACCACCACTTTTTTCTTCTTTTCCATCGATATGGATATTTAACTGTTCGACTCTATCTTATGTATTCTCTCTATGACCTCAGCAGGTATCTTTGCCGGCAGATGCTCCTCCGGATCGTACAGCATAGCCGTACAGATGCAATACTTCCTGCCTGTACGTTTCAGCACATCCACATTCACGCAACCCTCGCAGCCGTGCCAGAATGCCTCATCGTCCGTCAGGTCGGCAAAGGTTACAGGCTTGTAGCCCAGTTTCGTATTCATCGCCATTACAGCCGCACCGCTGGTAAGTGAGAAAATCTTAGCCTTGGGCCAGCGTGTACGCGCCAGCGAGAATGTCAGATCCTTTATGCGCTTGGATATTCCCTGCCCACGGAAATCAGGATGGACAATAAGTCCCGACGTAGTCACATACTTCCTGTCCTGCCACGTCTCTATATAGCTGAAACCGGCAAAGACATCGCCTTTCAGCGCAATCACGGCCTTTGCCTCACGTATTTTCGATGTAAGATATTCGTGTGTACGCTTTGCGATACCAGTGCCACGCACCTTTGCCGCATCGGATATTGTCTCCAGAATGGTATCTACATACTTCTCGTGAGACTCATCTGCCACCATTACAACAACACCACCCGGATTCTCTTCAATCCGGCCAGACTTTTCTTCTTCACTTTCCATTACAAAAAATGTTATTTACAACGATATTATTATTGGCTCAAGGATATGCTTCACCTCCTGACGGTTGGCATTCTCGCCCAGAATCATAAGCAGGGTGTCATCACCCGCGATAGTGCCCAGCACTCCGGGTATATCATTGTTGTCTATGTCATACGCCAGACTTGCGGCATAACCGGGTTTTGTCTTTATCACCGCCATATTTCCCGAGAAATTCAATGACACGAAACCATATCTGGGTTGCGCTACAGGCGATACGCTGTCGTCCTTGGCACGCTTCATCAGCGCGTGATTCGGCAAAACGTATATATATTCGCCGTACGTGTTCGCAACTTTCGATATTTTCATCTTCTTGAGATCACGCGACAAAGTGGCCTGAGTTACGTTATAACCTCTGTCCGACAAGTACTGCATCAATTGCTCCTGATTTTTCACATCTGATGCGGACACAATTTGCCGGATTGCCTCCAATCTGTCATTCTTGTTTCTCATAATTGCATAATTATACCCAATCTCACTGCAAATATACATCTTTCTTACACTGCATTGTAAATAATCGGTGAAATCATATCACTTTTTTCGCTCCAACTCTTGACAAGCCCCCCCTCCGTGTATTATTTTTGCAGTGTGAACGCTCAAGAGTCAACACATACATGTCCCATCTGCGGAAGTGACAGAACAGGTCACTTTGCAAAATGCAAAGACTTCGCTGTGAGCGGTGAGGTATATGGACTGTCCCAATGCGACAGTTGCGGTGTCATCTATACTACAGACCCACCTGTGGATGTGAAAAAGGACACGTACAGTAAACTTCAGCAGGAACTGTACCGCGCAGACAAGCCACAAAAGCTTTTTGACAGGATATATTACCATATGCGGTTCATCACCATACGCCGCAGGACAAGGCTGATTGAAGAACTGACCAGACTGAAGAAAGGCAGACTGCTCAACTATGGCGCAAAAAGCGGATATTTTTCCAGCAGGATGGAAAACCGAGGCTGGAACGTAACCTCACTGGAAGAATATCACGAGCACAGGATTTTCTCCCTTGAGATGTTTCACCACAGAATGCTGGAATTGTCCGAAATTGACAACCTGCCGGCAGAATCCTTCGATGTCATAACGCTGTGGCACATCTTTGAACATCACAGCAACCCCGGCAAACTGATTGACAAACTGTACTCTCTGCTTAAGTCGAACGGAATCCTGCTGATAGCCTGTCCGAACACAGACTCGTACGATGCAGAGCATTACGGTACCTACTGGGCGGCCTGGGATGTCCCGAGGCATCTCTGGCATTTCAATCCGTCATCGCTTATGACATTCTGCAAAAAGCACAATTTCGTGCTGATGTATCATAAGCGCATACCATTCGATGTTTTCTATATCTCCCTACTGTCCGAGCATTACAGGAGCAGACATTTCAAGGTACTGAAAGGATTGTTTACCGGATTGTATTTCTGGATAAGGACAAACAGACATCGCGGCAAGAGCAGCTCAATAGTCTATGGGTTCAGAAAAATATCAGACAAACAATGAATAGACCGCACAAGAGAAAAAAGATAGACCTGCTGTTCGTGACAGCTACGATAAGCACCACTCTGGTACTTCTTCTTATAGGAATCATCACTTTCCTGCTTTTGTCGGCCAGACAGCTGTCTTCGAATCTGCGGGAGGAAATGACACTTGAACTCGTTCTGGATGACGGCATCAGCCGGAACGATGTAACGGAAATCATCGGCCGGCTGGACAAAATGCCTTATACAAAGGAATGCACCTACATTTCCAAGGAAGATGCGCTTGGGGAAATGACTGGCGAAATGGGAGTCAATCCTTCGGAATTCCTGCAATACAACCCGTTTTACGCCTCAATCAGTCTGAAACTGACTGCCGGTTATGCCAATTACGACAGTATCCGCACCATAACGCCGGAAATAGAATCGGTTAAGGCTGTCAAAGAGATTAACTACCAGAAAGATCTGATGAATACCGTCAATGACAATATCCGGAAAATCTCGGCCATGCTTTTAGGGATGGCTCTCCTCCTGTCGCTGATATCCATCACGTTGATCAACAACACCATCAAGCTTACCATCTACTCGCTGCGCTTCATATTGTACTCAATGAAACTGGTAGGCGCAAAATGGTCTTTCATACGGAGGCCGTTCATACGCAAAAACATACGCATCGGCGTAGCATCTGCAATACTCGCCTGTGCCTGCTTCTGGGGCATACTTAAGTTCTGCATAAGATACGAACCTGAGCTTGCATCACTGATGACCGTTCGGGTAATGATTCCTGTATATGCCGTCATCACCACAACCGGGCTCCTTATCACATGGATTTGCGCACTCAGCTCAGTAAACCGTTTTCTGAGAATGAAATCGGGAGAACTCTATTATATCTGACATAACAAACAACAGACAATATGGCAAACGAAAAAACAACTTTCAGCAAGACAAACTTCATTCTGATGGCCGTAAGCGTACTGATTATCATTGCAGGATTCCTGCTTATGGCCGGGCCCGGCTGCACCAATCAGGTGTTTGAGGAAGACATCTTCAGCGTACGTCGGATTAAAATCGCACCTATCGTATGTCTTATCGGCTTCATTACAATGATTGCCGCTATTCTGATAAAACCTGAAAACACAGATAAATGAGCTGGATTGAATCATTACTGATGGGGCTCTTGCAGGGACTGACAGAGTTCCTCCCCATAAGCAGCAGCGGACATCTCACTATTGCCTCCGCCCTGTTTGGAGTCAATCCCGAGCAGAACCTGACATTCACCATAGTCGTACATATCGCGACCGTGTTGAGTACTCTGGTCATACTCTGGCGTGAAATTGTGTGGATATTCAAGGATCTGTTCACCGGACAATCCTGGAAAAGTTACGACAGTCTGAATTATGGCACAAAATATGCCATCAACATCCTTATATCAATGATTCCGGTAGGAATTGTGGGACTCTTGCTGAAGGACACCGTGGAAAGGATTTTCGGCTCAGGTCTTACAATAACCGGTTCCATGCTGTTAGTAACGGCACTGCTGCTTGCATTCTCCTATTTTGCAAAACCACGTCAGAAGGAAACCATATCCCGTTGGCACGCATTATGGATAGGAGTGGCTCAAGCCATTGCGGTGCTTCCGGGCCTGTCGCGCTCCGGTTCCACCATAGCCACCGGACTCATACTCGGCAACAGGAAGGAAAATCTGGCACAGTTCTCATTCCTGATGGTCATACCGCCTGTACTCGGCGAGGCACTGCTGGATGCCAAAGACCTCATCGGAATGGACGCTGCAACTACTGAAGGCATCTCCGCCGGAGTACTTCTGATTGGATTCCTCGCAGCATTCCTGGCCGGATGCGCAGCCTGCAAATGGATGATTTCAATTGTCAGCAAAGGCAAGCTGATATGGTTCGCAGTCTATTGCGCAATTGCCGGAACACTCACACTGATATTGTCATGACAGCATAGCGATGGATTTCCAGAACGGCGAAATACTCTATTTTGACAAGCCCTACGGCTGCACATCGTTCGATGTCGTCGGGCGTGTACGCTGGCAGCTCTGCAGGACACTTGGCATCAGAAAACTCAAAGTGGGCCACGCCGGCACACTCGACCCTCTGGCAACAGGCGTGCTGATAGTATGCACCGGCAGGGCCACCAAACAGATAGAGGAACTGCAATACGGCACAAAAGAATACATCGCCACAATCAGGCTCGGTGCCACCACACCGTCGTTCGATCTGGAAAAACCTATTGATGCCGAATATCCTACGGAGCATATTACGCAGGATATGGTTGAAGAGGTACTGACACATTTCAAGGGTACTATCGAGCAGATACCTCCATCATTCTCGGCCTGCAAGATAAACGGCAAGCGGGCATACAAGATAGCCCGTAAAGGCGCAGATGTCGGATTGAAACCCAAGACGCTCCAGATTGACGGAATTGAACTGCTGGAATGCAAGCTGCCGGACATTACCATCAGAATCGTATGCAGCAAGGGCACATATATCAGGGCACTGGCACGCGACATAGGCTATGCACTCAATAGCGGAGGACACCTCACCGCATTGCGCCGCACCCGTGTGGGCAATGTCAGGGTAGAGGACTGCATGAATCCCGAAAAATTTCCTGAATGGCTAAAGAATCAGGACATTACAATACACGATAATAACGAATAAACAATAATGAAATGAAATTATCCCAATTCAAATTCAAACTTCCCGAAGACAAAATCGCACTTTACCCGACCGAGAACCGTGACGAGTCCCGTCTGATGGTCGTGCACAGGAAAAGCGGAGACATTGAGCACCGTATCTTCAAAGACATTCTGGAGTATTTTGATGACAAGGATCTGTTCGTATTCAATGATACAATGGTGTTCCCTGCCAGAATGTACGGCAACAAAGAAAAGACAGGCGCGCAAATAGAGGTGTTCCTGCTGAGGGAACTCAAGGAGGAGAACCTGCTTTGGGATGTCCAGGTAGATCCGGCACGTAAAATCCGTATCGGCAACAAGCTCTATTTCGGTGAGGACAACTCAATGGTAGCCGAGGTGATTGACAATACCACCTCACGCGGACGTGTACTCCGATTCCTGTATGACGGACCGCACGATGAATTCAAGAAAGCGCTGTTCGCCCTCGGTGAAGCGCCGCTGCCTACATATATCAGGCGTAAGGTTGAGCCGGAAGACAACAACCGCTTCCAGACCATCTTTGCCAGAAACGAGGGTGCCGTCACCGCGCCTATATCAGGTCTGCACTTTAGCCGCGAGCTGATGAAGCGTATGGAGATCAAGGGCATTGACCGCGCTTTCATCACAATGCACTGCGGCCTCGGCAATTTCCGCGACATTGACGTTGAGGACCTGACAAAGCACAAGATGGAGTCCGAGCAGATGTCCGTCACGGAGGAATGCTGCGAGATTGTCAACAGATGCAAGACCGAAGGCCATAAGATATGCGCCATTGGCAATACCGTAATCCGCGCCATGGAGACCGTAGTAGGCACAAACGGACTGATAACTCCATACGAGGGCTGGACCAACAAGTTCATCTTCCCTCCATATCAGTTCAGCGTAGCAGACAGCCTGGTCAGCAACTTCCAGCTGCCATACACCACACAGCTTATGCAGACCTGTGCATACGGAGGATACGAGACCGTAATGCATGCCTACAACGTGGCATTGAAGGAAGATTACCGCTTCGGCTGCTACGGCGACGCAATGCTCATAACCGACTGACAGATGCTGTATCTTTCTCTTGGCAGCAATCTCGGTGACAGAGAGGCGAATCTGCGCACAGCCGTACGCATGATATCAGAAAGGATAGGACACGTATCCGCCACATCGGATATTATTGAAACCGAACCGGCAGGATTCGACAGTCCGAACAGATTTCTGAATCAGGCAATAGGCGTAGAGACTTCCCTGACACCGGAAACCGTACTGGAACTGACGCAGGCAATTGAGAAAGAGATTGGACGCAAGGAAAAAAGTCATAACGGAATATACAAGGACCGCATAATTGACATTGACCTGCTTATGTACGACGGACTCGTCATCAATACGGACCTGCTTACACTTCCGCACCCGCAAATGGAATACCGGTGGTTTGTATTGGAGCCCCTGGCACAGATTGCACCGGATGAGTTCCACCCTGTAGCAGGAAAAAACATAAGGACTATGGCAGACAACTATTTGGAAAAGCATTACGAGGAATATCTGAAGCGTAAGGCTATTTGGGAGAAGACACACAAAACAACTGACAATAAACCAAAAAAAAATGAAGACAATGAGAATTAAGTATTTAACATTGGTATTTGCCACTACACTGGCATTTACGGCCTGCAGTACTGACGGCAATGACACCCCGAATCCTGAATCCGAGCCTGGTAACTGGTGTGGAACTATGGATGAATATAGTATCACAACCGAAAACATGATTAATCTGATCAAACTGGCTGTACCGGATATTTCAGATTTTGCTGACGATATAGCAGAACTACTATGCGATGTCAATGTAGCCAAGATAAAATATACGACAACAGATCCGGAAGGAAAGGTTATCATGGCATCAGGATTGATTACCTATCCTTCGAAAATGAAAGAATATGATCACATACTGAGCATCCAGCACGGCACAATGGATGTGGATGGCGGTCCGACAGACCAAACATTCCCTATTGAGACAATACCTGTGTTCCGCGGTGAGATGGTTGTGATGGCAGACTATCTGGGATATGGCATCAGCAGGAGAGCGGATATGAAGAACACATATATGCATGCCAAGACAACCGGTACCGCATGTGCGGATATGATACAGGCCGCCAGACAATATCTGGGCACCAAAAACAATCTGAAATGCACCGCCGACAGCATACGCCTGATTGGCTATTCACAGGGAGGTCAGGCTACTATAGCTACACTGTTTGAATTGGAGAGACGCGGACTTGGCGAGCAGATATCGCTTATATGGGCAGGAGCCGGGCCTTACGATATGGTAGCATTCCTCAAGGAAAGCTTCAATAACCCGACCAGCAGGAAAAACGGTTATATCATCCATTCCATTGAAGGAGTGATGAACGGTGATGGACTGGTTTTGGACAGACATAACATATACGCGCCTGAGATGTTCGAGAATGGGAAAGACTCCATCTTCAGCAAATGCGTACTTTCAAAATGGCCGGATATTATCGGCGACGATATCCATAAGGTACTGCACGCGGATTTCTTCAAAGAGAATTATGGAGGAGACAACACAGATGTACATAAACTTATGGAGCATATGGCTGCAAACTCTGTCGTAAATGTAAAGGACAAACTGAGTGAGAGTGTTCACATCAGTTTCCATCACAATCCGGAGGACACATACGTACCATACTGCTGTGCAGAGAGTGCGCATAAGAAATGGAAGGATAACAGCGAACTGATAGACCTGTACTTAGGCAAAGACCATCCTGCAAACGGAGCCGAGTTTTTGCTTGATTATATGGGAGATGACTACTTTGCTTTGGAATTGATTATCGTTCCGTTAATCAACAGCGTAATCAATTAAGCGCATATCCGTCAGGATTCTTCTTCTGCCAGTTCCAGGAATCGCGACACATCTCCTCAATTCCGTACTGTGCCTTCCAGCCCAGTTCACGGAATGCCTTTGAAGGATCTGAGTAACAGGTCGCGATATCGCCTGGGCGGCGGGGTTTGATACTGTATGGAATCTTCACACCATTGACCTTCTCGAAGGTTTTGACTATATCCAGCACTGAATAGCCATTGCCCGTACCGAGATTATAGATGACCAGACCGCACTCACGCCTTATCGCACTCAGCGCACTGACGTGTCCTCTGGCCAAATCTACCACGTGGATATAGTCACGCACCCCTGTACCGTCGGGCGTATCGTAGTCATTCCCGAACACTCCGAGTTCCGGACGGCGACCTACCGCCACCTGTGTCACGTACGGCATCAGGTTGTTAGGTATGCCATTCGGGTTCTCACCTATCAGACCACTCTCGTGTGCGCCAATAGGATTGAAATAACGCAGCAGGACAATATTCCATCTGGCATCTGCCGTATGCAGGTCAGTAAGAATCTGCTCCAGCATACTCTTGGTCTGTCCGTACGGATTTGTACACGGTCGTTTCGGACATTCCTCAGTGATGGGTATCACTGCAGGATTGCCATATACCGTGGCCGATGATGAGAAGATGATGTTCCTGACATCGTGACGGCGCATACAGTCCAGCAGGACCAGCGTCCCGTTTATATTGTTCTCGTAATATTCCAACGGCTTGGCTACAGACTCACCAACAGCCTTCAGCCCCGCAAAGTGGATGCAGCAGTCAATGTCTGCATTCTCCTCAAGCACCCTGTCCAGACCCTTTGAGTCACGGATATCCACCTGATAGAACGGTATGTCACTATTTGTCAGCATTCTGACTCTTTTCAATGACTCACTGCTTGAGTTGCACAGATTATCCACAACAACCGCCGTATGTCCGGCCTTGTAAAGCTCAACCAAAGTATGCGAGCCTATATATCCGGCTCCGCCTGTCACGAGTATCTTCATAATGTCAATATTAAATCAGTCCATCGGCCAGTTTAAGGAGATACTGACCATACTGGTTCTTTATCATCGGCTGTGCCAGCTCACGCATCTTTTCACAGTCTATCCAGCCGTTCTCCAGCGCAATGCTCTCCAGACATGCTATCTTAAGTCCTGTACGCTTCTCTATGGTCTCCACAAATATCGATGCCTCCGCCAGAGAGTCGTGCGTACCTGTATCCAACCACGCAAAACCACGTCCCAGAGTCTGCACCTTGAGTTCTCCATCATCCAAAAAGCGTTGATTCACAGAGGTAATCTCCAACTCGCCTCTTGCCGACGGTCTGATTGTCTTAGCAACATCAACAACCTTGTTCGGATAGAAATAGAGACCCACCACAGCATAGTTTGACTTGGGCTGCGCCGGCTTCTCCTCTATCGAGAGACAGTTCCCTGCCGCATCAAACTCCGCAACGCCATACCGTTCAGGATCATTCACCCAATAGCCGAACACCGTAGCCTTCGAATCTTCCCCGGCAGCCCGCACCGCTTCACGCAGTTTGCTGGTGAAATGTGCACCATAGAAGATATTGTCGCCCAACACCAGACAGGCTGAGTCGTTACCGATGAAACTCTCACCGATGATGAACGCCTGCGCCAGACCATCTGGACTGGGCTGCTCCGCATAAGTGAATGACACGCCATAATCCGAGCCATCGCCAAGCAGCCTTTTGAAACCGGGCAGATCCTGTGGCGTAGATATTATCAGTATATCGCGTATTCCAGCCAGCATCAGCACTGACACCGGATAATACACCATAGGTTTGTCATATATCGGAAGCAGCTGCTTGCTGACTCCCTTTGTAATCGGATAAAGACGTGTGCCGCTTCCACCGGCCAAAACTATTCCTTTCATTTCAAAAACAGATTATTGATTTCCCATTAATTCTTCAATTGCAATCCAAAGAGCCCTTGACTGCTCTGAAAGGCTTTGCAAGTCAGCCATATACTCACTGTATGACTTTCTGCTGTCCATCCCCTCCAACAATTTATGATGGGCTTTCTCCAAAGATTTCAAGGCACTGATGCACGACTTGCGGACAGCCCGGATATCAGCACATTTCTTCCTTAATGCCACATAATTTCTGTCTGACGCATCCGACGGATATACCCCACGCCTTGTCATAGCACTCAGATAAGAACGGTAATTTGACTCCAATCCCTTTTCTTCATTCACAATAAGCTGTTCCACCTCATCCTTGTCAAGTATTCTGACAAGTGAGTCACAGCATTGCGATACTATCGAATCGCCCGTCCCGATTACACTTCTTACCGCCTTGTACTGTACACGCCGGCCTATTTCCTCTGATATGTAACCTGTCGTCCTGCCAAGCTGTCTGGCAAACCCAGTCTTGACAGGACTACCCCAATCCATCCTGTTATACTCATACAGCAATGAGTCAACATTTCTCCCTATCCCACGCAGTTCCGTACCATTGCCCTGCCATCTTGTTTCCGAAGCGATGGAGCGCAGAGAGCGCAAGTAACTGTTAAGTACATCCACATACACATCCACCTTGCCGGATATCTTCTGATCCGTCATTGAACCGTCGGTCAGAGAATTGAGTTCCGTCAGATGATTGTCAACGCCGTCAAGTGAGGCCACATAGAACAAGCCTCTTTCCAACCGGACATCCGCGAGTTCACTGAAAATCAGGGATGGAGCGGAACTTACAGAATCAGATGCAAGCGCAAGCGCCTTAATTCTTGACATCTGGCTTTTGCTCAACGTGGCACACGATACAAGCACAAGCATACACACCAGAACCAATGTAAAATTCGCAATCAGCTTCAGTACACGTGAACACTCCTTAATCACACTCTCCACTGTGTCCAGGGCTTTTGGCAACCTACCCATTCTGGAAACTGTCTCGCGTATATGCTTCGCCTGCAGGCTGACATTCTCTGTATCAGCCTTGAACGCTTTTATCACATCGTTCTGCAAGTCGGTCACAGCAGCACGCTCCGCAGCACGCAGTGTCATTGATGCATCCTCCAGGGCCAGTCTTTCCTCTACGGTTATACCCTCACGCGCACGCTGGCGTTCCACATCATCCAGCGCTGACCTTATTTCTGCCAATGTCAGATTATTCTCACTCTTACCTTTTTCCGATGCCATAAACGTCAATCACAACTGCAGGAAAAACGCAGTATATCGCAAAGGTACAGTTTTGACTTAAAAAATCTTACCTTTGTATTTAGAATCTGTTTTGAAATGTTCCAATTAATCTTTTATAAAGTCTTTCCGGCTGAAAATCCGTTTCTTTTCAGTCATGATGGAACCCCATCACTCCTTCAAACAAGCGGATTCTCATCTCAAAAATCCTTCATAAAATTTTTAATCGGACATTTCAAAACAGATTCTTAAAACTTGACAAAATGAACAATCTGGTCAGACTGAAGAGTCTTGTACTGCCGATAGCTATCCTGCTGGGACTGTTGCTGCACAAGTGGTGTGCGTATGCGCAGTTCCTGATACCGTATTTTATCTTCACCATTCTGCTGATGAGCTACTCGGCTGTGGATGTCAGCAAGCTGAAACCGTCGAAGATGGATCTGTGGCTGGTATTGTTCCAGATTTTTTTCAGTGTCGGCCCGTACCTGTTATTGAAATGGTTAGGGGTACACGAAATCATAGCACAGGGCGTACTCATTACAGTGCTCTGTCCGGTTGCGGCATCATCGGTCGTAATCGCCTGTATGCTCGGTGCAGGCAGAGAGCGCGTAACCACCTACACTATCATAGGCAACCTGATGGTATCAATTGTCGCCCCGATTGTATTCTCACTTATCGGCACACATCAGGATATGGGATTTCTCAATGCTTTCCTGCTGATTTTCAGAAAGATATTCTTCGTCATAGCACTGCCATTCATTCTGGCAATAACAGGCCAGCGGTGGATGCCGCGCGTCAACAGCTTCATCTGCCGCATAAAGGAAACGTCATTCTATCTGTGGGCATTGACATTGACCATTACGCTTGGTCAGACCTTCCACTACATATTCCTGCACGGTCGGGAGAATGCTCTGAGTATCATAATTCTCGGAAGCACATCGGTCGTAATCTGTGCCATACAGTTCGCCACAGGCAAGAAAATCGGGGAGATATACGGAGACCGTATGGCAGGAGGACAGCTGCTCGGTCAGAAGAATGCGGCAATGGGCGTATGGATGGCAAACACATTCCTGCTGCCTCTCGCATCATTCGGAATCGCCCTGTATTCCATCTGGCAGAACCTGTTCAACAGCTGGCAGATGCTCAAGCATAACAACTAAATCCCGGACTTTGGACCATACCTCATCGCTTTTCAGAATATCCGATTCAAGCAAGGTGTTTATCAGATACTCTTCCATACAGAGATTGTTGCTTACTATTTTTATTGAACCGACAAGCTCAAGTCCGGGAGTGAACGCCGCAATGTAATTGAGTTCCATATCAAAAAGCACCGGCTCCGTCATATCCGACTCCGTTACGAAACTGTTACCTGTATAGCATGGTATGCCATCGTCCGACAAATGGTACGGATTGGCGTAATCGGTGAACACCACCTGACCTTCCATATACCGGTAAGAGTCGCTGACCAGCCTCACATCACCGATATCAAGGTTATTGCTGCCGGCATAGCCTATGTTTATGATACGTGTACCTTTGGGAAGCCCACTGCAGGCCCTGATTATATTTCCCGCGCCTATACCTGTGCATATACACTCAATATCAGGGAAATACTCGCAGCATTTCCAGTACTCCGTCTCATCAGGGGCAATTATCACAAGCCTGCTTTCTTCCTCGTGGCAGGAGCAGACAGCCAGGACACACAGAGCCGATAAGGCAATTCCATACAACCTTCCCATAAGAATATGTTTTGAAATATCCGATTCCAATACTACTGGAGCAAAGGTATATGATTCGCCACAAAAAAACTACCTTTGCATCAGAACTTATTCAGAAGTTGCTTACAACAATATGACTCGGATTCTCTTCATTTGCCACGGAAATATCTGCAGGAGCCCGATGGCCGAATTCATACTCAAGGCTCTGGTACGGGCACGCGGTATAGGACACCTGTATTACATTGAGTCTGCCGCCGTATCGGATGAGGAAACAGGCAATCCTATATATCCTCCGGCAAGGCGGTGTCTGCATCGGCACGGGGTATTGTTCGATGAAAACAAAAGGGCACGCAAGGTGACAAAGGCCGACTACACCGGGTTTGACCGCCTGATTTGTATGGATCAGGGCAATCTCAGCTGGCTCCGGAGGATAATAGGAGATGATCCTGAAAACAAGGTACATCTTATGATGTCATACGCCGGGAAACATCAGGACGTGGCAGATCCGTGGTACACTGGAGATTTTGAAACCACATATCAAGACATTCTGGAAGCATGCGAGGCAATGCTGTGCGTGTCATCAATAAGTGTTCCTTCTTTGAACAGCCCCTTACGAAGTGCGAAGATGCCTGGTTGACTGAGATGCAGATTTCAATTCACATTATATTGTGATATTGGTGACAAACATAGGCGATTTGCATAATAAAAGCAACAAAAATCACAACATATAGTGATTTCGACTCCGTTCTTCTGGAGGTCCGGGAATCAGGTCCGAATGGAAAAATCCCATTTGCAGGCTTTTTCTGCAAATGGGATTCTCTGTGTTTTACCGGTCTGTGTATGGATTACTGCGGTAACAGAATCAAGCCCCTAAAAACACTTCCATATTATATCAGGTTTCTCAAATGTGGACTCATTTCCCGGATCTGATACGCCGTACAAGTTCCTCCAGCTCATCGACAGATATCTTTTCATTATCGACAAGAGCCGATACCGCACTTATGTACGAATTGCCGAAACAGTTCGATACCAGACTTCCCAGATTGCCGTTCGCATATTCCTCCCTGCTGACAGCTGCGTGGTAGCGGAAACCTGTACCCTCCTTGGAATGTCCTATCATCCCGTCGTTCTCAAGTATGCGCACACGTGTGGATATGGTGTTCACGTGCGGCTTGGGATCAGGGTAGAATTCCCTGAGTTCACTCACTGTCAGAGCCCCGTTCTTCCAGAACTGCTCCATAATAAATGTCTCAATTTCAGTCAGTCTTTTCATAATCACGTCAAGTTTGATGGGACAAACATACAACTTATTTCATTAGTTATTTAAGGTTATTTAACAGACAACGCATACAATGTGCCAGAAAACAGTTTTTCGTAATGATACACAATTTTTATACCTTTGCTGATATTATGGATGATGCGTTTGACATACGGCAGCAGCAGTACAATATCTCCGACAAGGAACTGGACAATGCGCTACGACCGCTTTCGTTCGGCGATTTTGCCGGACAGGCCAAGATTGTCGAGAACCTGCGGATATTCGTCAAGGCGGCGCGTCTGCGCGGTGAGCCGCTTGACCACACACTGCTTCACGGCCCTCCAGGTCTGGGCAAGACGACACTCAGCAACATCATTGCCAACGAGCTGGGAGTAGGCTTCAAGATTACATCGGGTCCGGTATTGGACAAACCGGGCGATCTGGCAGGCATACTTACATCACTGGAATCACACGATGTGCTCTTCATTGACGAGATTCACCGTCTGTCGCCGGTCGTGGAGGAATATCTGTATTCCGCCATGGAAGATTACCGCATCGACATTATGATAGACAAGGGGCCTTCCGCCCGCAGCATACAGATTGACCTTAACCCATTCACTCTGATTGGCGCGACAACCCGTAGCGGATTGCTGACAGCACCGCTCAGGGCACGTTTCGGTATCAATATGCATCTGGAATACTACGATGCAGATACGCTGAAAGGCATCATTCTGCGCTCCGCCGGTATTCTCGGCATACCCTGCGACAACGATGCAGCCGCAGAAGTAGCCGGACGCAGCCGCGGCACCCCACGTATAGCCAACGCACTGCTGCGCCGTGTACGCGACTTCGCTCAGGTGAAAGGCTCCGGACGCATCACGATAGAGATTGCCCGTATGGCACTGGAGGCGCTCAACATTGACAGATACGGTCTGGACGAGATTGACAACAAGATACTATGCACCATCATTGACAAGTTCTCAGGAGGGCCTGTAGGTCTGAACACCATCGCCACGGCTCTCGGCGAGGACTCCGGCACTCTTGAGGAAGTCTATGAGCCGTTCCTTATACAGGAAGGCTTTCTGAAACGCACACCGCGCGGCCGCGAGGTCACCGATTTGGCCTACCGTCATCTGTGCCGCACCCGCTTCGGCACGACCCCGGATTTATTTGACTGAATCATCCCGATTATTCAACCGTTACAGGATGACTGGCAGCTGTACTGCGGAACTCCGGAGCATACATGCACTGTGCGGACACGATGCCTGAGCTGAACGTACCGGCCTGCTCCGCATAGACATCGTACTCGACGACATAGCGGCCACGGTCTATACGGTCAATGTAGAACACCTGCGATGCATTCTGCGGTTCGACATATACTCTGAGGTCATCATACAGATTGTACTGGAATCCGGCTCTGGTGCTGACAGGCTCGAACGATGCGGCACGCATATCCTTAAGCTGGACATACTCCAGATTGCGGTCACAGCCCAGTTCGATGCGTATGCGCAGACGGTCGCCAACGTGCAGGGGCTCATCTTCTGCAACCTCGTGCAGAGTCGTACCGTCGTTCTTCTCATCCACGCGATACAGGGTACGTTTCAGCGAAATGCCATTTTCTGAGTAACGAACCTTGTCCATCTCCTCTGTATATTGGATGGACAATGCACCCCACCCGATTTCAGGCGAGTCGTTGCGGACGCTCACCATGCCCATCGCCGGGTCGGACGGCTCCTGCCACTTGCGGATAATGTAGCCTGCATCCGTATCCTCGCCTCCGGCCTGTATAGTCTCACCGCCTATCGTGATGTACGATACTGCCGGAACATCCAGTGACCGTCCTTCTTTATCACCTATCTCCAACAGGGCTATGACTGCCTGTGCCGTGGCGGGCGATGTAGCCCAGTGCGTGGTCTGTCTCTGCTTTAGCAGCCAGCGTCCGCACTCGGCAGCCTCAGTCTCGCGCCCGGTTGCGAGCAACGCCTGGATGATGCGGCTCTGAGTCTCGATTGGAGCCTCATGCCACAGGTAACCGCCAGTATTGTCGCGCCACCAGCGTCCCTGCTCCTCATCGTACAGCGAACGCTCCACCAGCGTTCTGACCAGCTGTCCGGCACGCTTGCTGTTGCCAGTAGCGGACATCAGCAGAGCCATCGATGCACGCTTGTGAAGTGACATATCGTGTGAATCCTCCTTGAGCGCTACCTTCAGCAGAAAGTCGTGTATATCCTTCACGTCCTTTGACATTCTGATCTCATTCAGATACTCGTGTGCCAGCAGCCATTCCAGATCATTCGGACTGATGACAGACTTGAATAACCTGCGTTCAAACTCAGAGTATGACTCCATAATCTCGCCGTCCAGCCAGTGCAGAGCCTTGGTGACTGCATCTTTGAGTTCCTGATTGTCATTGAGATTCAGATAGCCCATATCAACCAGCTGTCCGATACCGCATACTATGGTATTGGTAACCCATAAGGATGGCAGATAGCCCGATATCCACGACCAGCCACCGGCAGGTTCCTGCCTCTTGAGCAATTCCTTGAGCGTAATGTCCAGTTCCTGCTCCACCCTGTCCTGAGCGAAAGCCTCGGCCAGACGGTGCAGATTCTCCTTCTCATCCTTTGAATCGAGCACCCACGGAGTCTCCTGCAGCAGCGTCTGCTTCAGGTCCCCGTTCTGCTCCAGGCGGGTCTGCCACTCGTCAGTCGGAATATCCGCCCACTTGGCAAGCATACGTCCTACAGCGGGACGGGTAGCTATGATATGCGATGACAGGGCATTTGCGAAATATCTGTGGAACAGACTCTCGTTGCTCGGATTGCTGGTCTGCTCCAGATACGGCAGAGCCTGAATGGCGTACCATACGGGACTCGGTGTATATTCCAGAGTCAGAGTGCGGTCTTTCGCACTCTCCGACAGAAGATTCCCGGACAAGGCCTTCAGTTCGAAATCACGGGTCTCGTTACCGTTGTTGAAGAGCGATACCGATTCTGTGACTACAGTACGTGATGAAAGCACCGGTATTACTTCCTGCTGACCGTCAGTATGAGTGTCAGAGGCAGCTGTCATACGATATGTGATGGCTGTGATGTCATCAGGAATACTGAGTTTGAACGAGGCTGCGATGCTGCCGCCTGACGGAACATTCACATCGCAGGCCGATGCGCCGCTGACAATGTCCAAAGCCTTGCCCGACACTGCATCGAACAGTTCAAGACGTACCTTGGCAGCAATGTCGGCATCCGACACATTGCTCAGTCTCGCGCTCAGTACCAGTTCATCGCCCTGACGCACGAAACGCGGGGCACGCGGCTGCAGCATCAGCTGCTTGCGGGTTGTAACCTGCTCCATGAACACTGCCGATTTGAGGTCAGTCGTATGGGCAATTCCCTGGAAGTTCCACTTGGTGAGCAGTTGCGGCGTGGTGAATGAAAAACTCACCTCACCATTGCTGTCAGTTCTGAGGTTTGTGATAAAGAAAGCCGTAGGATTCTGATCCGTGCGGAGTGCAATATTGTCCGTAGCATCAGACTCCTGACTGTCAACCACGATGGCAGATTCATTCAGCACAACCGATTCCTCCGCAAGAGCGCCGATGTTAGCAGAGTTGGAAACCATATCCAGACCGGCAATACGTCCCTGCAGAGCCTCATCTACCGTCGAAATGCCAAGTCCCTCAAACTCTCTCATATCCAGTCCTGCGCTCTTGGCCATTCCACGCAACCTCATAGAAGAGTATGACAATGGTGACACTACCCTTGGAAATTGCGCTCTCTCACCATCGAACACGGGATAATCCCGCTGCGGAGTGAACTGACTCCGCCAATTGTATCGCACATTATTCGTGATTATATCATTCCGCGAAATGTAGATACTGTTCCACGGCGAGAAGGTCCAGTCGCTACGACCGTAAACATCGAGTGCAGAATCGAACATGGAAAGTGTCAATGCAGCCTCAACCGGATTGCCTTCCGAGTCTCTGATGCTCATGCTCCAGGTCTCCGTCCGGTCCGGCTCCAGCATATCACGGAAGGTCACCAGCTTGATATCCAATTTCCTATCAGTGAACGGCACCTCAATATAGACAGACTGGCTGGAATATACCAGTTCCTTGATTGCTGACAGATGCACACTGACTCCACCCTTCATTTCAGGAGTCAGTTTGAATTTCAGAGGGGTCACTCCACCATCGGGATAAAGCACACCCTTCTCTACAAATCCGAATCTGTTTTCGATGATGTAATACACCGGCGTTCCGGCAAAGGCACTGCCGACAAGAATCTCTGCGATATCACCCACCTTGCAGCTTCTGCTTACAGGACATGCCAACAGCAGTCTGTCATCCGGCATCACCTTGCTGCCGGGCAGAACGGATGTAAACAGCACCGTGTCAGATGACTCTACGCCATCAACCGCGACAGTCACGCGATAAGTGCCGTTCTCCAGCGGTTCGGGCAGCTGCAGTCTGTACGGGGCTCCGGCAACAGTGCTGACCGCAGTCGAATAGACACATTTCTCCACCTGACGTGCATTGTCGTCCCTCCGTTCAAAACGATACAGCGGGAAATTCCTCCTTATTTCGTCAGAAGGCGTGAAGTCATGAATTTTGGATATGTCCCTTGTATCAAGAAGCAGTTCCTCCACAGGTTTCAGACGCTCCACGGTAATGTTCACCCTGCCCTCAAGCAGGTCACCGCCTGCATTCTGAAGCATTATCTGGAATGACGGAGCATCAGTGTATTCCGATGCGTTCGCAACAGTCACTGAAGGTATCTCAGGTCCAGCTGTAACGTAAGCGACCGAGGTGTGCGTCTCTCCGTTTATATCTGTCACCTTGGCTGTTACCCTGAAATTCAGAGACTCGCGGCCGACAGTCGATGCCAGTCCTGTCGAAGCCAGGAAACTGACGTTGAATCCGCCGTCCGGACCGGTCACGGTCTCGCCCGACAGAATCTGTCTGTCCTGCGCCCGGGCGAACATATAGCGTATCGGTTCCACGTATTCAACTGTGTAGCTGACCTTTGCCCCAACAACCGGCACACCCGTATATGTCACTGCCGTACCCGACACCACTGCAGTATCGCCCGGCACGTATGTACGTCCGTCAGAGCCCATCTCAACCATAAATACCGGCTGACGGAACTCCTCCACATTGATGACGCAGTCCGAGCTATGGTCAATCTCGTCCCCATCCACCTGCAGTGTGTATCGTCCTGCCAGCAGACCCCGTGGAATGACAAACTCTCCGGATGCGGTTCCGAACCCGTCCGTGGTGATGTCAAGTTTATCCACCTCCTGCCAGTTGGCATCGAACAGGCGCAGATGCAGGTCCGCACCGGCGATGGTATGTCCCTTTGAATAACCGTTATTCTGATAGACTATGCAGTTGAAACTGACAGTCTCTCCCGGACGGTATGTATATCGGTCTGTGTAGATGCGTGCTATTATGGGATCGGGTCTTTCACCGCCGGAATAAAGAAACATATCCGAAACCAGCGTATCGCCTCCGGCTATGACTTCCACATCGAAATTATTGTTAACTCCGGCGGCCATCGGTACATTGAATCCAACAGCCCCATCGGCTTTTGTAATACCATGCGCTACGCGCTCGGTGCGCTGACGGTCATAATAAGGTCCCGTCATATTCCATATACTGTACTCAGCACCCTCGACAGGCCTGCCTGTGATGCGGTCAACCACAAATCCGCACACCGAGCCGGTGTTATTTGAAGGACGACATGCATTGAATGTAAATCTGTGCAGTTCAACCTTAATACACTGACTCCAGGTAGTCATCCTGTCAAACAGATTGTCCGATGATGCGATGATAAAATACTTGCCGGCAGGCAGGGACGGTACTTGCACCATAATGTGCTTTGACTTGTAATCTCCGGTATTCTCCACATCCACCTTCCACTCGGCGACACTTCTGAGATTCCTGTAGCTCTGCACATCATCAAAATCCGACATATCGTCCTCACGGACACACTTGAACCATATCTGAGGTGTATTGCGGCAGATCACACCTATCAATGAGCCTTCGGGAGACATCAGTTCTGACATCTGCAACGTAAGCGACGGTTCCTGTATGCTCATTATCATACTCCTGCAGCTGACCGCCCCCTCGCTGTCCGGCCATCTGTCAGCAGCCCTTTCACACAGTGCTACAAACTCCGGTAAATTCCTGTCGTTATCACCGACCTCGCGATAATATACGAAATCAGCATATGCGGAAATGATTTTCGCAGATTCGGCAGTCTTGTCCAGATACAGTTCACCCAAGCGGAGCAGACCATCGGAACACAACTTCAGATTCTCGAAATCACCTCCATAAAACCCCGGCCATTTGTAAGCCACTTCATAAAAACGCGAGGCATCGGTCCATGCCCTCAAATCATAGTCCGGACTGTCCGCATTCAAGCGTATGAGTCTGGCAATGAGGTCAACGTTCCAGGGAAGGCGCCCCATTCCGGCATATTCATCTGCCATCTGCAGGAACTCCTCCGCAGTTCCGTAATAACGTGCGTCCTTATATATCTCAGCCTCGCCTTCGCTTATGTCATTGCTGAGCGGAGAATCTTCCAGAGCATTGCGCAACAGTGCGTCCAGAAGTGTAGGACACAACTTTTGTCCGGACTTGTTACCCGGATTGATAAGTCCGTCCAAATTGTCAAACGAAGTTTTCGCCGTCAGGTCCGTCGAAATGGTAACAGATTTGAACAGACAGCTGCAGATAGTGTCCAACCATATCTGCTCGTCCCACAAATCAATATCCTGGGACGGTGTTTCCAGACGTTCCATGCCACGGATTCTATATTTCGCCCGATTGTAGTAATTGCGGTAGCAGTTGCCTAATATGGCCCAGCCCAGCGGTTCATAGATTCCCGACAGCTTCGGCATAATACCGTTCAGGCAGTCAAAAACCTCCTTATGGTAATCCTCACGGAACTCCGACCCGAGCTGCCCCATATAGACACAGCTTCTGAGCATCTGGTAGTCGTCACCCTTCTTTGCTGCCTTCCTGTATATCTCCTGCACCTTGCCGTATGCACTTTCAGGAAGATCCTGTTCAATAAAACTCTCCACCGCCTGCCATTCACGGCTGTAGTAAGATGCTTCAGATGGTAATACATACATCGTCATAGTAATCAGAATAATAATAGTTTTAATTGCTTTTCCCATAATTGCCGCCGTTTAGATTATTTCAAAACAGGTTCCTAGTAAAATGCCCGATATACAGTAATCCTGCAATCGGGCAAAGCTGTGTAATCAGCGCAATGCTGATATCAGTTCTTCAGATGTGAGCAGCTGCTGCTCACCGCTTTCCATATCCTTTAGTGTAACTTTGCCAGTTGCAAGCTCGTCACCGCCGACAATAGCCACATACCTTACGCCAAGCGCATTGGCATACGACATCTGTTTCTTCATCTTCGCTGCGTCAGGGTAAAGTTCCGCGCTGATGCCTGCGTTCCTCAGGTCGGACAGTACCTGCATACAGAAATCCGCCTCGGCCTCGCCCATATTCAGGAACAGCACCTTGGTGCCTGATACCGTAGCCTCGGGATATAGGTTCAACTGATTCAGGACATCGTAGATGCGGTCTGCACCGAACGAGATTCCCACACCGCTTACACCCGGCATACCGAAGATGCCGGTCAGATTGTCGTAACGTCCGCCACCGCTGATGCTGCCTATCTCCACATCGAGGGCCTTGACCTCGAAAATTGCACCTGTATAGTAGTTCAGGCCGCGTGCCAGGGTGAGGTCAAGTTCCAGCGTGTTGTTGAGTCTGGTCTTTGACACCTTATGTAAAATATAACGGCATTCCTCTATACCCCTCAGACCGGTCTCGCTACCGGATAGGACTGTTTCAATGACCTTAAGTTTCTCTTCGTTCGTACCCTGCAACTTTATTATCGGCTGAAGCTTATCCACAGCCTCCTGCGGCAGACCCTTTTCTAAAAGTTCAGCATTGACACCATCCAGACCTATCTTGTCAAGCTTGTCAATAGCCACAGTTATGTCCGTCATCCTGTCCGCCTGGTCTACAGATTCCGCCAGTCCGGCCAGAATCTTGCGGTTGTTCATCTTGATGGCCACACGAACGCCGAAGCGGCTGAACACGGTGTCAATCATCTGAATCAGCTCCAGTTCATAGAACAGGGAGTCACTGCCCACCACATCGGCATCGCACTGATAGAACTCGCGGTATCGGCCCTTCTGCGGACGGTCGGCACGCCATACCGGCTGTATCTGGAAACGCTTGAACGGGAACTGAAGCTCCTCGCGGTGCATCACCACGAAACGTGCGAACGGCACTGTCAGGTCATATCTGAGGCCCTTCTCGCAGAACTTTGAGGCAAGTTTCAGCGAATTGCGACTGAGAAGCTCCTCGTCTGTAATGCCCTGAAAATAGTCGCCCGAGTTCTGTATCTTGAACAGCAGCTTGTCACCCTCCTCACCGTACTTGCCCATCAGAGTGGACAGGTTCTCCATTGACGGAGTCTCTATCTGGCGATAACCGTACAGACGGAACACATCGCGTATCGTGTCGAATATATAGTTTCTGCGGGCCATCTCCACTGGAGAGAAATCCCGTGTGCCCTTTGGAATTGATGGTTTCATATCAATTTCTTCTACCCATAAAAATCATAATGTAGTACATCAGGGTTCCGAGCGATGACAATGCAGCCACCACGTATGTGTATGCCGCAGCCCTGAGAGCTTCCTCGGCCGGTCCCGCACTACGGGAATCGACTATTCCGGCGTGTCCCATCCACGCCACGGCACGACGGCTAGCATCTATCTCAACCGGCAGCGTGACGAAACTGAACAGGGTGGTAAGCGCGAACAGGATTATTCCAGCCAGCATAATGCCCGGAAAATAGTTTATCAGAACTATTCCGGCCAGCAATATCCAGGTAACCCAGGTCGATGCGAACTGCACCACAGGAACGAGCGATGAACGCATCCTGACGGGAGCATATCCCACTGCGTGCTGTACGGCGTGTCCGCATTCGTGCGCCGCAACCGCAGCCGCTGTGATATTGCGTCCGTTATAGACATCCTCACTCAGGTTGACCGTATTCTTTGTCGGGTCATAGTGGTCTGTCAGCTGACCGGGAATGCAGGTAACACGCACGTCGTTGATGCCGTTCTCGCGCAACATCTTGAGAGCCACATCACAACCCCTCATACCGTTCGCAACCGGCACCGACGAATACTTCTTGAACTTGTTCTGCAGATTCAGCTGTACCAGATAGCTTGCAACTGCAATCAGTATGAATAATACCCAATATGTTGTCATTTTCCTCTAAAAATTGTCTGATTACGGTCCGGACCCACGGATATTATAGATACCGGGGTCTCCAGATATTCCTCTAAGAATGATATGTATTGATTGAACTCCTCCGGGAAGTCATCCTCGCTCTTCAGTCCGCAAAGCCCGGTCTTCCAACCGGCAAACTCCTCATAGACAGGCTTCGCGCCCTCGCAGTCGAACGGGAACTCATCAGTCTCGGTTCCGTCAGGCAGCTGATATGCGACACAGGCCTTGACTGTCGGGAATGTATCCAGCACATCGCTCTTCATAAGGATGATGTCAGTCACACCGTTCAGGCGGACAGCATATTTCAGTGCAACGAGATCCACCCACCCGCAACGGCGCGGACGGCCGGTCACGGCACCGAACTCATTGCCGCGCTCGGAAAGCAGCTTGCCGTCATTGTCAAACAGTTCAGTCGGGAAAGGTCCGCTTCCTACGCGGGTACAATACGCTTTCATAATTCCGAATACCCTTCCGATACGGCCTGGTGCTATGCCAAGACCGGTACAGGCACCTGCACACACGGTGTTGGATGATGTCACGAACGGATATGAGCCAAAATCTATATCCAACATAGTTCCCTGTGCGCCCTCGCACAGTATAGTCTTGCCGTCACGCAGCATATTGTTCACACAATGCTCGCTATCCACAAACCGGAACTGGCGCATATACTCCAGACCGTCACGCCAGGCAGCCTCCGTCTGACTAAGGTCATATTCATAATTCAATGATTTCAGAATACGCTCGTGTGCCGCTTTCGCCTCACCATATTTACGCTCAAAGTCCGGTGTCAGCAAATCGCCCACACGCAGTCCCGTACGTGCCACCTTGTCGGTATATGTCGGACCTATGCCACGTCCGGTAGTCCCTACTTTACCCGATCCCTTGGAACTTTCAATGGCACTGTCCAGCAGACGGTGCGTAGGAAGTATCAGATGAGCTTTCTTTGAGATAAGCAGACGCTCCCTGAGATTGACTCCAGCTGCCTCCAGCGAAGTGGCCTCAGCCTTGAACAATGCCGCATCCAGCACCATTCCGTTACCTATGATATTCACCTTATTTCCCTGAAACACTCCGGACGGAATGGATTTCAATACAAACTTCTTTCCGTCAAACTCAAG
Organism: Bacteroidaceae bacterium; assembly: GCA_024398595.1. Classification (GTDB taxonomy): domain Bacteria; phylum Bacteroidota; class Bacteroidia; order Bacteroidales; family Bacteroidaceae; genus Colenecus. Next base: position 42,151 of record JAKSIX010000006.1, read on the forward strand.
AGTATGCCCGGCATTAGGCCCTCCCTGAAAACGTGCGACTACATCATAGCCCGGAGTCAGTACATCAACGACCTTACCTTTTCCCTCATCTCCCCACTGAAGTCCGAGGAGAACATCAACTTTACCTTGTGCCATTTTCATTTATCTGTTTCCAACATTTTTTCTTTCCTGTATCTCATTGACCTGACGCATTTTGCGCAAAGGCCATAGAAATACAGCGTATAACTGCTCACTACGAACTTACCGGTGCGGATATCCCTCATATAGCGCTGCAACCTCTCATCGTGCAGCTCGCGTATCTTTCCGCATTCAATGCAGACCAGATGTAAATGGGACTCGCCTACAAGATGGACAACCTCATATTCAGTCATACCACCAAGTCTGTGACGCACTATGAGTCCGGCATCCGCAAGCAGGGATACGGTATTGTACATCGTTGCCGTGCTTACCAGAATATGCTTGTCCTGCGTCACTTTTTCCTTCAATGCCTGCAGAGTGAAATGCCCGTTGAACGTACACGCAGTCTCCAGAATAGCGAAGCGCTCGGGGGTTCTCCGCAACTTGTGCAGCTGAAGATATTCACCCAACCTGTCATATGCGGCAGCAGAATTACTTGCCTCCCCCATAATACTGTTCAAATACGCCAAGGGCGACAGATGCTGCCTGACGGGGCAGGATTCTATCAGATCTGACGGCCTCGTCAGCCTGATCCCTCAGCTCAAACACATACTTCTCCCTCATTTCGCGTCCTCCCTTCAGCAGGTGAGCCATAGTCATAAAACCGCAATACTGATACATCTCACGGTCTGAGGCTATCCATCTGAATGCTGTTCCGGCAGCATCTGGCATATTCTGGAAAAGGAATTTGCAACAAACATCCGCCAGATCGGAATACTCTATTGACAATATCCAGATATCCGCCATATCCGCACAGAACTTATCTGCCGGGTATATCATTGCCGCCAGCATCCTGCACTCACGGCATTCCTGCTTCCACAGTTCCATTGCCAGACGGCTGTCACTGCCGTACCCGGCCGCTATCTCCTTCAATTCAGGAACGGATACACCGTAATTGAGTCTGTAGGCTATGCCGTGACTTTTCATATTCTCCGACACCACGCCGTTCATGCGCAGCATCAGTTTCTGCCTTATCTCTATTACCGTATCAGGCATACAGGCTGCGGAACTTGTGAGGCGACATCCCCTTGTACTTGAAGAAAGCCGCATAGAACGACTGACGGTTCATGAAACCGACAGCCCTTCCTATTTCCTCCATTGTCATATCCTTGTAGCGCTTGTCAGTCAGCATGTACTGGGCATCGCGTATCCTGAACTCATTGACAAGACAGGAATAGTTCTGTCCGTATCTGGAATTGACCACCGCTGAAAGATAGCGCGGGTTAGTATCCAACTCCTGAGCCAGACGCTGGGCAGAGAAATCCGCATCGCGGTATTTCTTCCCGGCAATGACTATTGTCAGTATTTTGTCATACAATTCATCAGCCAGCTCCGGTTTGATGAGTTTTCTGTAAGCAGCGTCTTTCTGACTGCTTTCCTTGATTTTGTAAGGTTTTACAACTTTAGTCTCCATAGTTGTTGTCTGTAAGTTTTATGCATTCGCAAAATAACCCAAATTATTATATATCTACAACTATATTTGTCAAAAAAAAGTGAAATACATACCTTTGTGGGGTTTGAGACTTCCAATAGAGCAATGACTGACCAGACCACCATAGAACGCGTGCTGGATGCGGCAAACATAGTGGATGTCGTATCGCAGTTCGTCACCCTGCGCAAGCGGGGTGTCAATTTCGTGGGGCTCTGCCCGTTTCACAACGAGAAGACTCCGTCCTTCTATGTCAGTCCGTCAAAAGGAATATGCAAGTGCTTCAGTTGCGGGAAAGGAGGCAATGCCATCCATTTCATCATGGAACACGAACAGCTCTCATTTCCGCAGGCGGTGGAATGGCTCGCCGTGAAATACGGCATCCCCTTCAGCAGACGTGAGATGACCCCCGAGGAGAAAATGCATCAGGACGAGCGTGAGTCAATGTTCATACTGAACGAATTCGCCAGAGACTGGTTCCGGAAGATGCTGTACGACTCAGATGCAGGAAAAGCCATAGGACAAGCCTACTTCCGCAAGCGTGGATTCCGCGATGACATCATTGGGAAGTTCCAACTCGGATACTCTCCGGATAATGCCGATGCCCTGGCCAGGGAGGCATTGTCAAAGGGATACCGCAGGGATTATCTGATATCTACCGGGCTGTGCTACGAGCGTGACGACAAGAGCCTGCGCGACCGTTTCAGAGGGCGCGTGATATTTCCAGTACACTCGGTATCCGGCAAAATCGTTGCCTTCGGTGGCCGTATAATGAGTTCCGAGGCGAAAGTCGCAAAATACGTAAACTCTCCGGAATCGGTAATCTACAGGAAAAGCAACGAACTGTACGGACTGTACTTTGCCAGACAGGAGATTGTAAGGCAGGACCGCTGCTTCCTTGTTGAGGGCTATGCGGACGTAATATCAATGCATCAGGCAGGAGTGCCCAACGTCGTGGCATCCAGCGGTACATCGCTGACATCGGGACAAATCAGGCTCATTCACCGCTTCACAAACAATATCACTGTCCTCTATGACGGTGACAAGGCCGGCATCAAAGCCTCCATCCGTGGTATAGATATGCTTCTTGAGGAAGGAATGAACATCAAAGTCCTGCTTCTCCCCGACGGTGAGGATCCGGACAGCTTCTCAAGGGGCAGGAGCGCGACGGAATTTCAGGAATACCTTGAATCGCATCAGGAGGACTTTATCCGGTTCAAGGTCAGACTGCTTATGGATGAGGCCGCCGGCGACCCTATCAAGCGTTCCACTCTCATCAAGGACATAACGGCGAGTATATCCGTCATACCGGATCAGGTAGTACGCGCTGTATATATCCGAGAGTGCAGCCAGCTCATGCAGATTGACGAACGTATGCTCATTTCGGAGGTCAACACACTGCAACGCGGCAGGAGCACGGGAACAGCGGCAAAGCCTGCGCCGGCAAATGATACGGAGACTGAAGATGAGACCGGTGAGGAGAAGATGAATGACCCTGTTGAAGAATTGAGGAAGACCATACGTACATTGCTGCGTTCCGACAAAGCCGGAGTCATTGACAAGGAGAAACTGCTTGCCAGAATGATAGTGCGCTATGGCGAGCGGGTATGCTGCTACACACCATACAATGGTCAGGATGAATATCCTATGAAAGTCGGCGAATACATTATGGGCTGCATGAAGAATGACGGGCTCTCCTTCTGTCACCCGGTATATAACAGGATAGCGTCACTCTATGATGAACACTTCCAGGACGACGGCTTTGTCAGTGAACGCTTCTTCCTGTCAAACCCGGACAGTGTGGTAAGCCTTACAGCCGCCAGTCTGATAGAGGAACGCTACCAACTCAGCAGTTTTTACAAGGATATACGCGGCCTGAAAGATGAGGACAACCTGTTCGGTATCACAAGCCATATAGTTGCAGACTACCAGTTGGCCGTAGTCAATTACAATATACGGCAGATGGAAAACAGGCTTAAAAACCCGGACGGAGACATCACCGTAATAATGAAAGAGTACCAGGCCCTTCTTGAATCAAGAAACAGCCTGGCACACAAACTCGGCGACAGAATTGTCACATAGAAGCCTCTTCTCCTGTCTGATAACTTATGTTTATCTCCTGATTCCTGAGGATAATCATATTGTTATACGAAGTCTTGCTCTTCAACTCACGCATAGCATCATACGCTTCCTCATAATACAGGAAATCACCTGCCGTACAGAGCCAGCGCGGTGATTTGAAGAACGTGTATACGGGAAGATCCGGAAAATTCTCACGGACGCACGACTCCGCCTCCTGTGCCTTCTCCCTGGCCTCGCGGGTATTGTTACCGGCATATACCTGTATTCTGTACCCTATCGCCTTGGCATTACCGTCATCACCGATATTCATACGGTGTCCCGACAGGCTGTCCAAACGGGCATCGCGCTCCACGCTGACCTTTCCCTCTCCGGGGACATCCGTTTCAAGATAATCCGCGAAGAGAGACTGGGCGTGGGAGGTTCCCGCAAGAAAAAGGAGAGACAGTATCAGAGAAAGTCTTTTCATTTCCAAGCGTCAATGATACCCTTGAAGTCAGCAGCCTTCAGTGAAGCGCCACCGATAAGTCCGCCGTCAACATCCGGATTAGCGAACAGTTCCTTCGCATTGGACGGCTTGCAGCTGCCACCATACAGGATTGAACAGTTTTCTGCCACAGCCTTGCCGTATTTGGTTTCAATCTTTGAACGGATGAATGCGTGCATTTCCTCAGCCTGAGCAGCCGTAGCGGTCAGTCCCGTACCTATTGCCCATACCGGCTCATAAGCAATGATGATCTTCGCGAAATCCTCTGCGGACAGATTGAAGAGTGAACCCTCAAGCTGGCTCCCGACCACCTTGTTCTGGATTCCGGCCACACGCTCGTCCTTTACCTCGCCTACACAGAATATCGGTGTCAGACCATTTGCAATGGCAAGCAGAACCTTCTCCTTCAGAATCTCATTTGTCTCGTGATAGTATGCACGGCGTTCTGAATGGCCGATAATGCAATACTTTGCTCCGGTTGACGCAATCATTGAAGCTGAAACCTCGCCTGTAAATGCGCCTGACTCCTTGTCTGCACAGTTCTCAGCACCGATACCCACCAGTTTGGAGTTGACCAGAGGAGTGACGGATGCAAGGTGAATGAACGGAGTACAGACCACTACATCGCAGGCAGGCTTGTCAGCCTCAAGCATCGTATTGATTTCCTTTACCAACTCAATTCCCTCCTGGAGATTCTTGTTCATCTTCCAGTTTCCAGCAACGATTTTCTTTCTCATTTCTTTATCCAGTTAAAAAACACCTAATTCCTTTTTCGCCTGATGCACATATCAGCAAGCAACAGCAGCAGATATGGCAGGACAAAATATGCGACTGTAAATGTCCACTTTGTAAAATTATCCCGCAATATCGGATATTTCCAGTCAAGATTCTCCATCTTCACAAATGAATTGAAGTCAAGAGGTATATTGCCATCGCTCCATTTTGCGTAGACTGCACCATCCTTCAGAACCACTATGCCGGGATTGGTACGTATCATGGTCTGCAACGGTATCTCATCGGAACGCAGGAACCCGTATTCCGCGCACGTAATCTCACGCCACTGCGATATCTGAGCCTCAGACGATGCTGTGACGCAATACATATTATACTCACCTTCCAGACAATAATAATACAAGTCGTTGATGCGGTCTATATTCTCCTGCGAGGCATTTTCCAGATAAGGAGAAATCAGAAGGAACGTATATCCATCGGCAGACAACACGCTGTCTGTCACGTCATCCATATTCCCGTCCATAAGCGAGAAGTCCGCATATCTGCTGTCACGTCCCCCCAATACGGACTTGCGCAAATCCGTACCCACCTTATAAGGCCTGAAATCAAACATAGGCAAATCCCGCACGTTTGAAAGCATGAAATGACCTGACAGGGTTACAGTTATTATCAACGCCACCCACGCTACACGTTCTGAGATGAGCGGTATGACATACCTTTTCCCTACCAGCAGAATTACAGCCAGTACAAGCAGGAAGATATTCTTGTAGAATGTCTGCCAGTTGGTCAGCACCAGCACATCACCGAAACAGCCGCAATCCGATACAGGATTTTCCAAGGCTATATACAACGTAAAAGACGTAAAGCATACCAGAACAAACAGTAATATCACCGTCACCTCGTCCCTGTATATTCCAAGGAGCAGATAAACGCCCAACAAGAACTCGAAACCGGCCAGCATACACGCTATAAGAAGAACATCCGACTGCGCCGGCATAACGTGAGCGAATGCTGAAAGATAGTCCTGAAGCTTTATCTGGGTCCCGACAGGATCGACAGCCTTGACAAATCCCGAAAAAATGAAACAGACTGCCAACAGGAAACGGCATATATTCACCGTTACCGACCACAATACACACTCCGCCTTCCTACCCATCTCCGAATTTTATTTAAGTTTCGCCGGATTCCAAATCACTATTATCCAAGTTATTCATCAGCGAAACTTGAGAATTCTATCTTTATCAATCCGAATACGGCATAATTGACCATATCCATATAATTGGCATCAATACCCTCCGATGCCACAGTCCTGCCGTTATTGTCCTCTATCTCCTTTGTACGGTTAAGCTTCATCAGAATCAGATCAGTGTAGGAACTCCTGCGCATCCCGCGCCAGGCCTCATCATAGTCGTGATTCTTTATCTTCATCAGCTCCAGTATCTTACCGGAAAACCTGTCATACTCGCGCACAGCCTCCTCGTTTGTCATATCCACACTGTCCGCATAGCCGCGCTCCAACTGTATGAGTGCCATTATGCCATAATTGACAATACCGATAAGCTCGGAGCGTATATCTTCACCCACCAGATTCACGCCTTTTGTCTCAAGACTGCGGATACGCCTTGCCTTGATGAATATCTGGTCTGTCATTGACTCCGGGCGGAGTATCCTCCACGCGGCACCGTAATCCTCCAGCTTCTTCATATAGAGGGAACGGCACATTGCGATTATCTGAGTGAACTGCTCATTAGTGTCCGGTTTTTCCGCCACCGGTTTTCCACACATCTCACACATATATGCATATTTGTTTGCAAAGCACAAAGATACTAAGAAGTTGTTTAAATTTGTTCGATTAAGAACCGATTCTTAAACAGCTTCTAAACTTCAGGAGATTGAAGACCAGTCGTACGAAGTCTTTTTCAAGGCCGCAAGACGGCGTGCCATAATAATGTTCTCCGGCAACGAGAGGGAAGGATCTTTCTCCACTACCAGACGGGCCGTCTCACGCGCCTTGCCTATAAGCTCTCCATCGCGGGCCAGACTGGCCAGTTTCAGGTCAAAGGCAACCCCACTCTGCTGCGTTCCCTCCAGATCACCCGGCCCACGGAGTTTCAAATCGGCCTCCGCTATCTCAAAGCCATCGCATGTCTCCACCATAATGCCCATACGGCGGCGTGTATCTTCCGACAACTTGAATCCGGTCACAAGGATACAGTACGACTGGTCAGCCCCACGTCCCACACGCCCACGGAGCTGATGCAGCTGCGACAGCCCGAAACGCTCCGCGTTCTCTATCACCATTACGCTGGCATTGGGTACATCCACACCAACCTCAATCACCGTAGTAGCCACCATTATCTGAGTCTCACCGCGCTTGAAGCGCATCATCTCAGCATCCTTGTCAGCAGGACGCATCTTGCCGTGTACCTTGCTCACCCTGTATTGCGGAAAGCGTTCACAGACCGTGGCATAGCCTTCCTCAAGATTCTTCAAATCCATCTTCTCGTTCTCCACAATCAGTGGATATACAATGTATGCCTGGTGTCCGGCCTTCAGTTGCATATCAATAAATGCGTACAAATCCGAATGTCTGGTATCATAGAAATGCTCTGTACGGACAGGCTTTCTTCCCGGCGGGAGCTCATCTATCACAGATACGTCAAGATCTCCGTACAGCGTCATAGCCAGAGTACGCGGTATAGGGGTAGCAGTCATCACGAGAATATGCGGAGGCTGCAGGCTCTTGGCCCACAGACGCGCCCTCTGAGCCACACCGAAACGGTGCTGTTCGTCTATGACTACAAAACCGGGATTCCTGAAGTTCACATTATCCTCCAGAACGGCGTGAGTACTGACAAGAATCCTTACATCGCCGGACTGCAGGCCCTCCAATACCGCCTGCCGGCGCTTACCCTTTACGTTTCCGGTGAGCAGTTCCGTCCGCACCCCCATTCCGTCAAGATAATTGACAATATTGGCATAATGCTGCTCCGCAAGAATCTCGGTAGGAGCCATTATACAGGCCTGGTAGCCGTTATCTATCGCAATCAGCATACCCATCAGAGCCACCATAGTCTTACCGCTGCCCACATCGCCCTGCAGCAGCCGGTTCATCTGATGTCCGGAGCGCACATCCGCACGTATCTCACGCACCACCCTTTTCTGGGCTTCCGTCAGACTGAACGGCAGATGCTCCTTATAGAACGTGTTGAAGCAATCCCCCACTTTGTCAAAAACAAATCCCCGGAACCGCTTCTGTCTGTCTATCGTATAGCGGACAATGTTCAGCTGCACATAGAACAGTTCCTCAAATTTCAGCCTGTACCGGGCCCGGCGCATATCATCGTTTGTCCCCGGGAAATGTATCCGGCGCAATGCCTCATCCAAAGACATCAGCCGTTCCTGACTGACAAGCCACTGTGGCAATGTCTCGGGCAACGGCTCAGTCAGAAGTGACATCAGATTCTGCATCAGTTTCTGTATGGCACGGCTGTTCAGTCCGGCACGCTTCATCCTGTCAGTCGTGTTATACTGTGGTTGCAGACCCATAGCCGACACATCAATCTTATCAGGTGAATCCAAATCCGGATGAGCCACGCTGATACGGCCGCCATACACGCCCGGTTTGCCGAACATTATATACTCCACACCGGGCCGGTATCTGTCAAGAATGAACTTTGCACCCTGAAACCAGACGAGGTCAACGATACCTGTATCGTCCGTAAAATGTGCCACCAGACGCTTCCCGGCACCGCCTCCCACTTCCTCAAAACTTATGATATGCCCTTTTATCTGGATATAGGGCATAGTCCCGTCCATATCAGAAATACGGAACAGACGGCTCCGGTCAACGTACTTGTACGGGAAAAAATAAAGCAGGTCCTCAAGCGTACGGATTTGCATTTCCTTCTCAAGCAGGGCAGCTCTTGCCGGTCCTACTCCAGTCAGGTATTTCACATCACGCCACGCGAGATCCCGCATACGCCGGGGATTTTATTTCACTCCGAACTGCATTGCACTGCAGACCTGCTCACAGACCTGCTTTCCGCAGAGACTCCCAATAATCTCAGCGGCAAATGCAAATGCCGCAGCCGGACCGATGGCCGTGATTATATTACCGTCGTGCTCCACCTGACGCCCGGTAAACCTTACCTTGTCAAAGCCTTTCTCAAAACCCGGATATACAGTCGCATTGCGCCCGTCAAGAATACCCAGTCCGCACAATACCGATGGAGCGGCACAGATGGCAGATATAGGTCTGTCTTCCGATGCAAACGACCTGAGCAGGGAGCATAGACCATTATGATTTATCATATCAGGCGAGCCCGGGCCTCCTGGCAATACCAGCATCTCAGCATCACTGAAATCCACGTCACCGAACATCCTGTCAGCCTTGACGGTAATACCATGCGCACCATCTACAAGAAGGCTGTCTGTGATGGAAACCGTAGTAACATCCACACCGGCACGGCGCAGCATATCAATAGGTGTCACCGCCTCAATCGGCTCCAGACCCTTTGTCAGAAAAACATAGACCATATTCAGAATTATTTTAAACGGAAATAATAAGTGATCGTACCTGTCTGGTTATCAGGTCTGTCAACAGGAGTGAACCTGGTACGCTTTGCAGCCTCCTCCGCAGCAGCCCTCAGCTGGGCATTCATAGTATTGGTGCGCTTATGTATGCTGGTAGAAACAACTTCACCCGCAGGATTGACGGCAATAGTGACAACCACACGTCCTTCTTCCCGGACTGTATATGCAGGTCTCTGCAAGCCATTGGCATCAACCCCACGCCCGCCAAGATCATATTGGCCTATACCTCCTATGCCAGTCTCCTTGCCCTGGGTGCTATTGCCCTGAACACTTCCCGGTGCGCCTTCGGTAAGCTCGGAGAACACATTGTCCGCCGATGATGCCGAAGCATCGGTACTGCCGAAAAGATTCCGCATCAGCTGGTTCGCCTCAGTAGCCGCACGTTCCTCGGCCTGCTTCCGCAGTTCCTCCGGTGTAGGCTTATCGGCACCATCATCAATTGCCACAGTCTCCTCCAGATTCTGTGTGACCATAGGCACCGACCGGGCAGTTGCCGTAGAGGTATTCACAGCTTGGGCGCTCACCGGCTCCACCTCCGTGAACTCATAATCCGTATCCAGATTGCCCATATTGCCCAGCATCACCGGCACACCGCTTTCCTCAAGCCGCTCAGGCAAATTCAGACAGATAAGCCACAGCACCAGCACAATCAGCGCATGCAACACAAGCACCAATCCTGCCGACAGCCAGTCTATCCTATTCTCTCCTACTTTCATTTTCTGTCAGGACGGCGTGTAGCCAGCACTACCTTGAACTGATTCTCATTGGCGATGTTCAGCACCTTGACAATCTCGCTGTAGGGCACCGACTCGTCAGCATACAGAGCCACATACATCTCCGGCTCACGTGCGGCATAGTCTATCAGATACGGAGTCAGCTCCTCGAACAGCACGGGCATCTCATCCTCATTGCCGAAAGCCGTATAGTAATTCAGATCCCTGTCAATGATGACTCTGGCTAAAGGCTTCGCTGATGTCTGTTGCGAACTCTGCGGCAACAGCACCTTGATGGCATTCGGGCTGACCATCGTAGATGTTATCATAAAGAATATCAACAGCAGGAAAATGATGTCGGTCATTGACGACATACTGAACTGCGGCGATATCTTGTTCTTACGCTTAAGCATAATGTTACTCTCCGACTTTCTCTACGAAGTCAAGGATGAATGACTCCATCTTGTTTGTAATTCCTTCCACCTTACTCACAAGGAAATTGTACGCAAACAGGGCAATGATACCCACTATCAGACCGCCGACAGTGGTAATCATAGCCTCGTATATGCCACCTGAGAGCAATGACACATCAATGTTGTTTCCCGCATTCGACATTTCCCAGAACGCCCTGACCATACCTGTCACCGTACCGAGGAAACCGATCATCGGGGCTGCGCTGGCAATGGTTGACATAGCAGACAGACCTTTCTCCAGATTGGCAATCTCAATGTTCGCGGCATTTTCCATTCCGGCCTGTATCTCCTGCTTGGAATGTCCGACCAGAGACAGTCCCTTTTCCACTATACGGCTGATGGGAGAGGCCGATGCCTGACAGAATATATTGGCGGATTTCAGCTCACCGCTCTTCACATAGTCACATATCCTGTCCATAAAATGCGGATCAATCTCCATTGTCTTCCTGAACTTGCCGAGTCTCTCGAAAAGTATGTAGAAACACAGTACCGAAAGAACGGCGAGAACTATCATTATCCACCCGCCCTTGACAGCCATATCAAGAAGATTCATTCTTGCGATGCTGTCTTCGGCAATATCAGTAACTGTCTGGCCCAATGCCATCGTATCGCCAAGGGTTCCGGCAATCGTAGCCTGTAAAATCATTGTATGCATTTTCTGTATTGCTTAATTGTTTCTTCCAACCCAAGATAAAGTGCGTCACATATCAGCGCATGGCCTATAGAAACCTCATCAATCCAGGGAATTCTCTCCTTCAGGAAACGCAGATTCACAAGACTCAGGTCATGACCGGCGTTAAGCCCCAGTCCGCACTCGCGTGCAGCCTCCGCCGCAGTGACGAAAGGAGCCACAGCCTTCTCCGGATCTGACGGATACGCGCTTGCGTACGGCTCGGTATATAACTCTACCCTGTCGGCTCCGGCCTTCGCCGCATACTCGACAAACCTCCTGTCGGCATCCACGAAAATTGAAGTGCGTATGCCTGCCGTCCTGAATGCACCGACCACATCGGTAAGGAAATCCAGTTTGGATATCGTATCCCAACCTGCATTGGATGTAATCTGCGCAGGTGAGTCCGGCACCAGTGTCACCTGAGTAGGTTTCACACTGAGTACCAGGTCTATGAAATCTCTGGAAGGATAGCCTTCTATGTTAAATTCCGTAGTAACGGCATTCTTCAGTAAAGGGACATCCGCACGACGGATATGACGCTCATCCGGACGCGGATGAACCGTTATTCCGTCAGCTCCGAAACGCTCACAATCCATCGCGACCTTAATCACGTCCGGATTATTGCCACCACGCGCATTGCGTATGGTAGCCACCTTATTGATATTGACACTTAGCCTTGTCATAGCACTCAAAAGCAAAAAATAATTATATTTGCACCAATGAGCAAAGATAATAAGAATCTCCTTGTAATCACAAAAAAACAATATGCGTTTCGCTATTTTCGGTAAACCCTTTTCTGACACGCATTCAGAGCTGACATACGCCATCTTCGACATATTGAAATCGTACGATGACTATATACTCTCCGATCAGGATTATTTCCACTTCCTGGAGGAGCAGCAGCCTGGACGCACGATATCCTGCGATGAGCTTATCCGGGATGACAGTTTCCAGGCAGATGTGGTCATAAGCATCGGAGGCGACGGCACCTTCCTCCGCACCGCTGCCCGCGTGGGAAGGAAGAAAATACCGATGATAGGTGTCAATACAGGACGCCTCGGTTTCCTTGCCGACATTACGGAAGATATGGCCAGACAGGTCATCGGGCTGATTCACAGCGGACTTTACACCCTCGAGAAACGGTCACTGCTGGAGTTGCGTATGAACGGCATACCGCACGATGTACCGCACTTCGCACTCAATGACATCGCCATTCTGAAACACGACATATCATCGATGATAAACATACATACCGGCATCAACGGCCAGCAGCTCACCACATATATGGCAGACGGTCTGGTCATAGCTACACCAACAGGCTCAACAGCCTACTCGCTGAGTGTCGGCGGCCCCATCATCACACCCGGAACCGATGTGATAGAGTTGACTCCAGTAGCATCGCACAGCCTTACAATGCGTCCTCTCATAATACAGAACAACCGCACCATAACAATCAACGTGGAGAGCCGCAGCCACAGTTTCCTTGTCTCAGTAGATGGCCACAGCTTCAGCTGCGCAGACGACACACCGCTTGAGATACGCCGTGCGCCCTTCCACACGAATGTCATCAAGCCTCAAGGCTCCGACTTCTTCCAGACCCTCCGCGAGAAGATGATGTGGGGTGCCGACACCCGCAGCTACTGATAATGAATTGAAACCATAATAATACAGACTATGAATATCGTCAGAAAGATTCAATATGCGCTGCTGATTGCGGCCATACCTGCATTTGCAAATGCACAGTTTTTTATGATGGGAGGCGGAAACCGCGCCAACCAGGACAGCCTGCGACAGATTGCAGCTGCAGACTACCGGAATATGCTGGACCAGCTTGGCATACAGGCTCCGCGCGAAGGCAGACAGCCGAACAGCAAGGACGAGTCGAAACACCCGAACTACGATGAGCTGACAGCCAATCCCTATCCGTTCTATCCTGAGGCTCTGGTAACCAACAGCGGCAAAAAGGTGAAGAATGCCTCTATGTGGTACAAGCAGCGCCGGCCGGAGATAGTACAGATGTTCGAGGACGAGGTCTATGGGCATATTCCGGAGAATGTGCCGTCAGTCACCTGGACTGTCACAAACGAGGAAAAGAAAGACTTCAAGGGCACGCCGGTAGTGGTGCGTACTCTCCGTGGAACAGCCGACAACTCATCTTATCCAGCCATAAAGGTTGAGATTCAGGCCAACATAGTCTATCCGGAAAATGCGAAAAATGTTCCTGTAGTGATTGAGTTCGGTTTTGTTCAGGCAGATCCCACCCAGACACGCGGCAACCAGGCATCCTGGCAACAGATGGTCATTGAGCGCGGATGGGCGGCGGCAAGCATCAACCCGTCATCGATACAGGCAGATGCAGGCTCCGGTCTTACCAACGGCATTATAGGCCTTTGCAATAAGGGCGGCTACCGCAAACCCACCGACTGGGGTTCACTCCGTGCCTGGGGATGGGGAGCATCACGTCTGATTGACTACATAGAGGGATGCAGTGAATTCGATGCCACCAAGACCGCCATCGAGGGTGTGTCACGCTACGGCAAGGCAGCGCTCGTTGCTATGGCATTCGAAGAGAGGATTGCCGCAGGATTCATCGCCTCATCGGGCAAATCCGGTGCGGCAGGATGGCGTCGCGACTGCGGTGAGAGCATCGGCAACATAGTATCGAACGAGGAATACCACTGGGTGGCAGGCAATCTCATCAAATACGGTGCAGAACCATTGTGTGAGAACGACATACCTGTCGATCAGCACGAACTGATAGCACTCTGCGCCCCACGTGCCTGCTTCATCTCCACAGGCAGCTGGGCCGGTGACAAATGGCAGGACGTAGTAGGTTCGTTCATCTCCGCCTCGAAAGCTTCGGAAGTATATGAGCTGTTAGGTGAGAAGGGACTTGGCACAGAACTCTTTCCCGGTATGGATGCCGGGCTGATGGAGGGAAGGCTTGCATACCGTCAGCATCATGGCGGTCACGAAGCCGGCCCGAACTGGCCGATATTCCTCGACTGGTTCGACAGGATGGTAGTCAATGACTGACCGTGGAATAACGGAAACGTCGGAAGGCGCAGGGGAAGGTGTCCGCCGAAATCAGTCCTATGCGGAGTGCGTAGAAGCCTGCGTAGTTGTTGTGATGCATTCCTGACACATCAATATCAGAGCCAAGTACCACCCACTTGAAGCTGAACGCCTTACGCACAGCTATCTCCACCTTGTTCTCCCTGTTGGTGATTCTCAGACTGAAACGCTTGCCGAATATGTTCCCGGACTCTATGGATTTACCGGAACCCACGTACGTGGTAATGTTCACCGTATCTGCAACAAGCCCCACGAAGGCTTTCTCATCGTAGAAAAGCAGCATTCCTGCGGCACCCTTCCTGATATTGACCCTGACTTTGGCACAGTACGACTTGTCCTGAGCCGTAGCAAGCCACAGGTTCATATCCTTGTTCAGAGAAGAACGGCGTGAGAGCTTCCAGTTCGCCCACTGCCAACCGTACTTGCCGCCACGGAAATTGTCCGACAGGTCCATATCGCAGAAAAGCGGTCTCATATCGGAAGAGTCAGCCGATTTGTACCAGCCGTCCTCTGTCCATTCGATAGGCTCGATAATGGATACACGTCCGAGTGTATGGAAGCCGTTAGGATATGCGTGATACACGATATACCACCTGCCGTCGGGACCCTCAAACGGAGTACCATGTCCCTTTGACCACCACGGCTCATCGGCGCTGTAGGTATGTACTATCGGATTGTACGGAGAATTCTCCCAAGGGCCGAATATGCTCTTGCTGCGTGCCGACACCACCATATGACTGGTGGCAGGACCTGCCGTACCGCCCTCAGCTGTGGTGAGATAATAGTAATCACCGTGCTTCATCAGCTTCGGAGCCTCCAGCCAGAAGCCCTCGGTCTCCCATTCTGCCGGGAACTGCCAGCCGAGATAGGCTGTATCAGGCTCTGACACTACTGAAAGACCGTCATCAGCAAGCTGTGCCATAACCAGAGGCGCATTGCCGTTTGACAGGAACAGGTAGCGCTTTCCATCCTCCCCTACCACGTGGCCGGGGTCAATGCCGCCCACCTTCAAGTCTATCGGCTTACTCCACGGGCCCATAATATTGTCAGCATATATCACATAGTTGGTATTTCCGGCAGGATAATAGATGTAGTACCGCCCGTCATACTTGATCAGATCGGGTGCATAACCTGAGCCTTCAAATTCCGGACAGGCACGTACTATAGGCTTCCAGTCCGTCAGATTGGTGGAGTGCCATATCAGAAACCCCGGATGATACACGAACGGCGAATGGGTCATATAATAGTCATCACCGTCTTTCAATATGGTCGGATCCGGATAATCCTGTGCGAAGACAGATACACCTGCAGTCAGAAGCAGGAAGAGCAGCATAATCTTTTTCATTGTCATATAAAGTTCTGATTAATTCTTACCATGCGAGTGCCGATGCACCGAGTATCGCGGCATCAGACTCTTTCAGAGAGGAGAACAACACCTTAACCTTGTCCTTCCATACCGGCATCACATATCGGTTGAGAGACTTGACGACAGGTTCGTAAATGAATTCCCGCGCACGGGCCAGACCTCCGAACAGCACGATGGCCTCGGGAGCGCTGAACGCCACGAAACCAGCCAAGGCACGTCCCATTACTGTACCGGTATATTTGAATATGTCAATGGCAAGCCTGTCACCCTGACGGGCGGCCTCATATACATCCTTTGATGTGACGTCCTTGACATCGCGAAGCAATGACGGTGCCACGCTGGCAGCAAGACGCTCACGTGCTGTCCGCGCCACGCCTGTGGCAGAGCAGTAAGTCTCCAGACATCCGTGCTGACCGCATCCGCACAACCGTCCGCCGTGATGCACCACATTGACGTGACCGAGCTCTCCGGCAAATCCGTCGTGCCCATATACCACATTACCGTCAATGACTATTCCGCTGCCTACACCTGTGCCGAGAGTTATCATTATGAAATCACGCATTCCCCGTGCCACACCGTATGTCATCTCTCCCACCGCAGCGGCATTCGCATCGTTCGTAAGCGTTACAGGCAATCCGCCAAGTCCCGCCGACAATTCACCGGCAATAGGTACAGTCTGTCCGGCAGCCCACGCGAGATTAGGCGCATTCAATATCTGCCCAGTGTAATAATTTCCGTTAGGCGCACCCACTCCTATGCCGCATACCTTACCACTCACGCCAGCATCAGCGATGCATTTTTTCACTGCATCGGCAAGAGCTGATATGAACGCATTTGAATCCGTTCCATAGGTATCCGAGCGGATAACTGTCCCGTTCAGGACATTACCATCCCTGTCAACGACACCCAACTTCGATGTCTGACCGCCTATGTCAATACCTACCGCAAAATCCATCGTCAGAAAAGTCAGAACTCGCTTCTTTTGGTACTGACAATACAATCAGCCAGACAGGTTTTCATCTCATCAAGCATACCGGAAATCTTAGATGGATCGGATATATCCAATTCGTGATCCTCAAACTCTATCCTAAGTTTTATCACGCCTTTGTCAATAATATCATTGAGCTGATTCAAGGATATAAGATACAGGGCGTACGACTTGCTTATCTTTTCCTCAGATACATACGGCACAAAACGTGACACCTCGTATGGCGTGACATACATACGGTGACCTAACGGTCCATATGAATACGCATATCCATAATCCTCAACGAATTCAGTGCCTCTATGGACAACGGTCTCCTCCTCAAACTCCTTGTCATAGACATTCTCCAGATCAATGACAGACTGGTCTTTCAGCCTGATACGCATCTTATCCCCTTTCAGGAACACACCGTGATCAGTACGTCCATCGTATGTGACAAGAATCGCCATAATTGAGTCATTCTCTCCGTATTTTACACCAAGAGCAAAGTTTGTATCCTTCGCTACCCGCTTGTCCGATGTCAGTACAATCCTGTCACCGTCATCTGCTCTGGTGTTCATCGCAATCTTCAATGAGCCGCACCCTGCCATGCAGATACAGAGCGCAGCTGTAACCAATACTTTATGATTCATATCTTTAATTTTTCCTACTGCACAAATATAGCAATCATTCGGGGATTCTTATAGGAATAAACAAAATAATCCGGCCGGCAGAGCCGGCCGGATTACCATTTTTTCAAGTGAGTCAATCAAAAGTTGTCAGCGTGAATCTCAAAGTAGCTCTGCGGATGTGCGCAGGTCGGACAAACCTCAGGTGCAGACTCTCCTACGACAATGTGGCCGCAGTTACGGCACTCCCATACCTTGACTGATGACTTCTTGAACACCTCTGCTGTTTCAACATTCTTCAGAAGAGCGCGGTAACGCTCCTCATGACGCTTCTCAATAGCAGCCACCAGACGGAAACGGCAGGCCAGTTCCTGAAAACCTTCCTTCTCAGCAGTCTTGGCAAAGTCCTCGTACATATCGGTCCACTCAAAGTTCTCACCTGCGGCTGCGGCTGCAAGATTCTCGGCTGTGCTGCCAATTCCGTCCAATTCCTTGAACCAAAGCTTAGCGTGCTCCTTCTCATTGTCAGCAGTCTTAAGGAAAAGTTCCGCTATCTGCTCATAGCCTTCCTTCTTTGCCTTCGATGCAAAATAGGTGTACTTGTTACGTGCCTGTGACTCACCGGCGAAAGCCGCTTCCAGATTTTTCTCGGTCTGGGTACCTGCATACTTGCTTGCCATAATTCTATGTTTTTTTCGTTTACTGTTTAGAATCTGTTTTGAAATGTTCCAATTAATCTTTTATAAAGTCTTTCCGGCTGAAAATCCGTTTCTTTTCAGTCATGAGGGGACCCCACCACTCCTTCAAACAAGTGGATTTCCATCTCGAAAATCCGTTATGAAATTTTTATTCGGACAAATTTAAACAACTTCTTAGAATCTGTTTAGCAAATTGAAGCCAATTTCTTTCTCCTTGAAGGGTTTTTTGTATTTTTACCGGCAAACGTCGGCTAACGGTTAGCCAATGGCGCATTTGTGACGGATAAAAATGAGCAGATTCAGATACCCGGTAGATACTGACCAGTTCCAGGAAATA
>JAKSIX010000060.1 GCA_024398595.1 Bacteroidaceae bacterium
GAAATGCAGCTTGAAATCGTGACCATAAAAAATTGTTTAACTTAACAGCCTATTTTTTTACCATAGCGATTCTTGTTTTTGGATAATTGTTAGTTAAATGTTGTTGACTTTATTTGTGCTAAGTTAGTTTATTATTTGTAATAATGTGTCTTTTTATGCTTTTTTTACATCTTTTTACACTTTTTACACTTTTTACACTTTTTACACTTTTTACACTTTTTACACTTTTTATGCTTTATTGGCAGTTGCTATGCCGTGTATGTTCCGGCTACCGTATCGCCTCCGTGTCCTGTCCAGTTGGTATGGAAGAACTCACCGCGTGGCTTGTCGGTGCGCTCGTAGGTGTGCGCTCCGAAGAAGTCGCGTTGCGCCTGCAGCAGGTTTGCCGGCAGGCGTCCGCAACGGTAGCCGTCGTAATATTCAAGAGCTGCGGAGAGGGTAGGGGCAGGAACTCCGTTGGTGATGGCGAGTGACAGTACCTTGCGCCAGCTCTGCTGCGCTTCGGCCAGCTTGTCGCGGAAATAGCCGTTGAGCATCAGGTTAGCCAACTCCGGATTCCCGGTGAAAGCATCCTTAATCTTGCCGAGGAACACGCTGCGTATGATGCATCCTCCGCGCCACATCAGGGCTATGCCGCCGTAGTTCAGATTCCAGCCATATTCCTTGGCGGCAGCACGCATCAGTGCATAGCCTTGTGCATACGATACGACCTTGGCTGCGAACAGGGCTTTGCGCAAATCCTCTAACAGTGCGGCTTTGTCGCCGTTGAATATGGCAGGGGCCGGACCTGCCAGTATCCTGCTTGCCTCCACACGTTCTTCCTTCTGTGCTGACAGACAGCGGGCGAATACGGCTTCACCGATCAGTGTCAGTGGAATACCCTCGTCCAGTGCGGAGATGGCTGTCCATTTGCCCGTGCCTTTCTGACCGGCTGTGTCGAGAATATAGTCCAGCACATAGCGGCCCTCCTCGTCTTTCTTGGCCAGAATGTCGCGCGTAATCTCAATAAGGTATGAGTCCAAGTCGCCCTTGTTCCATTCGGCGAATGTCCTGTGCATCTCCTCGTTGCTCATTCCGAGTATATCCTTCATTATCTGATAGCACTCGCATATCAGCTGGATGTCACCGTATTCAATACCGTTGTGGACCATCTTCACGAAATGGCCGGCACCGCCTTCGCCAACCCAGTCGCAGCACGGACTTCCGTCCTCCACCTTGGCGCAGATGCTCTGGAATATGGGTTTTACGATAGGCCAGGCCTTGGGTGAGCCTCCGGGCATCATGCTCGGTCCTTTCAGGGCGCCTTCCTCGCCGCCTGATACTCCCGTACCTATGTATAACAGCCCTTTGCTCTCCACGTAAGCCGTGCGTCGTGCGGTGTCCGGGAAATGCGTGTTGCCGCCGTCAATAATCACGTCGCCCGGCTCTAAAAGCGGTATCAGCTTGTCAATGAAATCATCTACAGCCTGTCCGGCCTTTACCATCAGAAACACCTTGCGCGGGCGTTTCAGTGATGCTATGAAATCCTCAAGCGTCATAGCTCCGTAAATGTTCCTGCCCTTACCGCGTCCGTTGATGAAATTCTCCACCTTCGATGTGGTGCGGTTGAATACGCTCACGTGAAATCCTTTGCTCTCCATATTCAGAACAAGGTTTTCTCCCATTACTGCCAGGCCTATCAGGCCAATGTCGGAAACTTCTTTCATAGTCATGTATCGTTAATCCTTAATAATCAAATTGAAGCCAATCTCATTCAGAGCCTGCTGCATACGTCTGTCGGCTCCTGACAGACGGATGGTGAATGCCGGAAACTCGCGGCGTACAGGATAGTCTGCGCGCTGACGCTCGAATTCCGACGGATTCTCCCTGAGCCTGCCGTCATCTTCGCGGATGCGGTATGTATAAAGTATTGCCTCTGTCATCACCTGCTGGAAACTCTTTCCGCTTGCGTCCAGGCAGAATTCCACAGGCTGCGCCGGCAGGGGAATCTCCTTTACTTTCCAGTCCTTGCACGGCAGGTCGAGTGCGCGGCCGACAGCCTGCACGCTCATCCAGGTACCGTTGGCCTTGCCGTCGAGCGAGTATCCTGCTATGTGTGGGGTAGCAGTAAACAGCATACCAAGCAACTCGCGGTCAATGTCCGGCTCATTCTCCCAGACATCGAGCGATGCAGCTTTGATGGAACCGCTTCCCAATGCTTCCTTCAGGGCGATGTTGTCAACGACTTCGCCTCTGGAACTGTTTATCAGAATCTGGTACTTGCGAAGGCCGGCGATGCGCTTCCTATTAAATAGGTGGTAGGTGGCATCTTCTCCCTCGCGCTGCAATGGCACGTGGCAGGTTATGATGTCACTCCTGCTGACAAGTTCGTCCAATGATACAAAACCGGCATTTCCCTCCCTACGTGCGCGGGGCGGATCGTTCAGCAGAACCTTGAAGCCGAGTACGGCCGCTATCTTCGCAACCTTGCTGCCTACGTTGCCCACACCTATCACTCCGAGAGTCTTGTCTGAGCAGTTGAAACCCATTTCCGAGGCCATAGTCACTAGCAATGAGGCAATGTACTGCTGTACGGACCACGAGTTGCAGCCCGGAGCATTGGTCCAGCTGATGCCGTTCCGCTCACACCATACGGTGTCAATGTGGTCGAACCCGATTGTTGCGGTGGCAATCATCTTTACGGACGAGCCTTTCAGCAACGCCTCATTACATTTCGTGCGTGTGCGTGTGATGAGCGCATCGGCATCGCTTACGACATCTGCCGTAGTTTCGCTGCCGGGCAGATACACTACATCGGCGTAAGGCTCCAGAGCTCCTTTCAGAAAAGGTATCTTGTTGTCACAGATTATCTTCATATTTAAAAACAGGTTCTAAGTAAGTTGTCAGTCGGAGAATCTGTCGGGGTGCGCCCACAGTCCAAGCGCGGGATTGGATATATAATAAATTTCCTCACCGCTGGCAGTGGTGTTCCATCCGTCGTGCATATTTCCGGGCTTGTATTTCTCCAATATCACGTTCAGGTCTCCGTAGTTGAATCCTACACTTTCAATTTCCGCCTTGGACATCTCCGGCCCCGGACAGTAGGTGATGCTGAAACGTCCCTCGCTTGAACCGTGTATCAGATGCGCAGCCGCACCGAGATTGTCCTGCAGGTCTGTATTCTCATTGACAGCCTTCAGGGTGGCGGGGGTGCCGCGATAGCCGTATTTGCGTATAAGCCGATCTATGGTCATGTCCTCGCCGAACTCCCTGAGCGCAGGGGCCATAATGATAAGCTCAGCATCGTCGGCCAGAGCCATACGTGTGCGGTAGATAGCCTTGTTGCCGAGCCAGGTGCTCTTGAATTCTTCCGGGTCCAGCCATACCAGACATTTGCGTACAGGCTTGTCCACCATTATGAAATTCGTCTCAAGTGCCAGATCCGATGCGCGTTGGAAACATTCAAAGTCATCTCCTATGAACAGGCCGCGCAGTCTCATCGTGCCGTTGTCGTCCTTTGACAGTACGGTCTGGATATAGACTATAGGCAGATGGCTGATGAAATGCTGTGAGGCATATTCCAGCACATCGCGCACAGGCGATTCCGCACGTCCCATAATGCGCTCCATTCCATAGCTTGCGCCTATGAAATGGCTCTTGTTGATGCCTTCGGCACCACCTACGCCTACGAATATGTTCTTGTTGTAGTTGGCCATTCCGATAACCTCGTGAGGCACCACCTGACCTATTGACAGTATCAGGTCAAAGGAAGGGTCGAGCAGCAGTCTGTTGACCTGAGCTTTCCAACTGTAGTTCAGACGGCCTTCGCTCACCTTGTTTATATATTCAGCAGGCACTTCGCCGACTGTCACTACATCGTTGCGCCAGTCGTGAACGCGGAACAGACTGCGCGGGGTGTGCCCGAACATTGCCGATATCTGCGTATCGGTCATTGGCGTGTGTGTCCCCAATGCCGGCATAATATCTGTAAGCCTGTCCTGAAAATAGTCATACGCCATTTCCGTAATAGGCCCTGCATACGAATTTGCCCTTGTGAAATCGGGAGGGAGAGCGAGTACGCGCTTCTTCGGCCCCATTCCGTCAAATACATCTTTCAGAATGGCACGCACCTCGGCCGGGGTGATGACATCGTTTTTGGAACCTCTTGCAAAGTACAGCATAATCTGTGCGGGCTATCTCTTAACGCGGGCATTGCCGGCCCATACGCTCCAGACCTGTTCCTCATCGGCGGGCTGGGCATAGTCAGTAAGGAAAGTCGTGGCAAGCGCACCTGTGGCCCAGCCGAACTGAATCCACTTCTCCGGCTCCCAACCTTTGAGTATCGCGTAGAGCAGGCCGCCAACGAATCCGTCGCCTCCGCCTATGCGGTCCAGAACGTGGATGCCACGTGGCTCTACAACGTGCCAGGTGTCGCCCTCCAGCATTATCGCACCCCAGTTGTGACTGTTCGTGTCCTCCACCTGGCGGAGTGTCGTGGCGAACACCTGGGCGTTGGGATATTGTGCCTTGACACGGCTTATCATCTCTTTGAATCCGCCTGTCTTGGCTGCGATGTCCTTGCCTCCGGCCTCCGGCCCCTCAATGCCGAGACAAAGCTGGAAGTCCTCCTCATTTCCTATCAGAATGTCGCTGATGCTGCATATCTCTGAGAATATATCGTGCAGTTCCTGCTCGCGTCCCTGCCAGAATGATGCGCGGTAATTCAGATCGAAACTTATGCGTGTGCCGTATTTCTTTGCCGCACGTGCTATCTCCAGACAGAATCGGCTTGTCTCCGGGCTGAGAGCTCCTATGAGACCGGACAGGTGTACTATCTGTACGCCCTCCTGCCCGAATATGCGGTCCAGATCAAAATCCTTCACGTTCAATGTGCGTCCCACCTCGCCGGCACGGTCGTTCCAGACTCTCGGTCCGCGCGAGCCGTAGCCGCTGTCAGCCACATTGATCTGATGACGGTAGCCCCAGGGACCTCCCTGCGGTACA
This sequence comes from Bacteroidaceae bacterium, assembly GCA_024398595.1. Lineage (GTDB taxonomy): Bacteria > Bacteroidota > Bacteroidia > Bacteroidales > Bacteroidaceae > Colenecus. Next base: position 4,984 of record JAKSIX010000060.1, read on the forward strand.
TCCACGCCCTCGAAATCCATTCCGCGGCTGCGCAGATTGGCCTTGATGAAGGTCGAGAACGGACTTCCCTGAACGAAGGTTGTAAGCACTTTGACAGGCATTCCCAAATATGATGCGATGCTTGCCACATTGGTCTCTGCACTGGTAGCCTGCAAGTGAAGCACGTCGCTGCACTGTATGGGCTGGCCGTTTTCCGGCGTTACGCGCAGTCCCATGCTCGTCGGCACCAGGAGCGCGTATTTACAGTTATCTCTAAGTTTCATGTCCATAGTCATTCATTTAATCCGTAAAGATACTACTTTTTGAAATATATGCGTCTGAAATATTCCGGACGATGGAAATCCGGTTTTTCCGTATTTATCGGCGACCACGTGACATACTGGCGGTCATCGCCGCTGCCTACGCAGTTGTAGATATTGGCAAGGAATGTCTTTCCGTCAAGAGTTTCGTACGTATGCTGCCAGAATGCTGATAGCGGTATGACCAATGCGAGCTCCCAATGTGTCTTATAGGCGATGGTTCCGACAGAACTTCTGCCCAGTGAAGCCCAGCGGTCAATCCCCTGCAGGTTCGTAAGCGTTGATGTCTCTCTGCCGTCACGTTCTGTGCCGCACTCCATAAGTATTGAGCCGATGCAGTTTGACTCGATGTTGTAGTACAGACTGTCGCCTTCCTCCATACAGAACAGTTCACAGCAGGATTCCTTATATGTCGGCTCCAAATCGTTCTCCATAGTGCCGACAGTCCTCTTCTCTGTCACGCGATAGTGAATCAGCATGTTGTTCCCGTTGTGCGCAATGGCAAAATCGACTTCCGGCAGATATGGATATTTCTCTGGCCAGTTAAGGACAGATACGGCATTGTACGTGACTCCGCTGGAAGCGAATATTCCGGGAATCTCGCTTGCACGTATGTCGGACACTGAAATCTTTTCTGCTGCAATAGCTCCTTCGGGTATTTCCTGCCAGTTTGCATTATCCCTTTCACATCCGCATAGCGCAGATATTATGAGGGTAACGATTAATGGAAATGTCAGTCTTTTCATCTTTTTACCTGAATTACTGTCTTTGAAGCACAAAGATACTCGCAATTTGTGTATGTTTGTGACCGGTAAACAAAACAACCGGTTATTATGCGTAGATTATCTGTATTCATTGTCGCGGCGATGATGGTATCGGTCGTGTCGGCGGCGCGGGAGGTTCAGGTCAGGGTGTCTTATTATACGCCCCGGATAGTAAGGATAGAGAAGACGGTGGGTGACTTCCGTATGTCGCCGAGCGTGTCTGTTACGGCTCAGCCGCAGGATGTGGTGAGACCGGAGATAAAGGTGGCGATAGGCCGGGGCGGCGTTGTCACATTTATGGATGCCAAGGGACACGTGCTGCTTCAGGAGGGCCCGGGCAACTTTGAACCGATAGAGTCCGGTATAGACAAAGGTGCATGGAAGGCCGGTCAGAGCTGGATTCTCGATGCCGATGAGCCGATATACGGTGTGGGTATGCTGCAGAACGGCAAGATGAGCCAGCGTGGCGAGAACCGCACTATGATACAGTCAAATACGGAAGATTACGCCAATTTCTTCCAGTCGATAAAGGGCTACGGAATTTTCGTTGACAATTACTCACCGACGGAATGGAGCGATGACGGCAGGGTGCTGAACATCACTTCGCAGGTGGCTGAGGCGATAGACTACTATTTCATCTACGGGGGCGATGCCGACGGGGTGGTGGCAGGTCTGCGCTGGCTCACTGGCAAGGTGCCTATGATTCCGATGTGGACTTACGGATTCCACCAGAGCCGTGAGCGTTACAAGAGCCAGAAGGAACTGCTCGATGTGGTGAAGGGCTATCGTGCCGCCGGTGTGCCGTTGGACGGTATCATTCAGGACTGGCAATACTGGGGCAACAACTACCTGTGGAACGCAATGGAGTTCCTGAATGCGGAGTTCCCCGATGCGAAGGATATGGTGAAACAGACTCACGCGATGAATGCCCATATATCAATATCCATCTGGCAGTCGTTCGGCCCGCAGACCAAGCAGTTCCGTGAATTGAATGACAGAAACCTGCTGTTGGATTTCCTTACCTGGCCTAACAGCGGACTGGCCGAATACTGGCCTCCGCGTATGGATTATCCGTCGGGGGTGTTGTGCTACGATGCATATAGCGGCGAGGCGCGTGACATCTATTGGAAGTATCTGTCCGGGCTCTATGATTTCGGCATAGATGCGTGGTGGATGGACTCGACAGACCCGGACCACAACTATCACGACGGCGACTTCGACCAGATGACCGCCATGGGGTCGTTCCGCAGTGTGCGCAATATCTATCCGCTGATGTGCGTGGAGGGTGTCTATGACCATCAGCGTGCCGTGAGCAGCGACAAGCGTGTGTTTATACTGACCCGTTCGTACTTCACCGGCCAGCAGCGTACCGGTGCCAATACATGGAGCGGTGATGTGCAATCCACCTGGAATGACTTCCGTGCGCAGATTCCGCTCTGTCTGAATTATACCCTCACCGGCAGCCCCTACGTGAACAGTGACATCGGCGGTTTCTTCCCGAGCGGCTACAACAGGTACGGCCAGACGCAGACCTGTTCGCGTAATCCTCTGTTTCAGGAACTTTATGTGCGCTGGCTGCAGTTCGGCGTGTTCAATCCTATGATGCGCAGTCACGGAGAGTCCTCCCGTCGCGAAATTTGGGAGTTCGGCCAGAAAGGTGAGCCGATATACGATGCCATTGGAAAGGCCATCAGGCTGCGCTATTCGCTGCTGCCTTACATCTACAGCACAGCATGGCAGGTATCAAGCAATGATGACAGCTTTATGCGTGCGCTGATGATGGATTTCAAGGCTGACCGCAAGGTCTGGGATATGAACGATGAGTTTATGTTCGGACGTTCGCTCCTTGTGGCTCCTGTCACTCACGCACTCTACACGACCGAGGAACGCCGCTGGAGTGATGAGAAGTACGACTGGACAGAGTCCAAAACGATGGATGTGTATCTGCCGTCGGGTGCGAAATGGTACGATTACTATGATAACCGTCTGTATAGCGGTGGGCAGGAAGTGACTGCCGATGCCTCGATTGACCATTGTCCGCTGTTCGTCAGGGCAGGTTCGATTCTGCCGATGGGACCGGACGTGCAATTTGCATCTGAAAAGCCGTGGGATAACCTTGAAATACGTGTGTATGCCGGTGATAACGGCAGATTTACGCTTTACGAGGACGAGGGTGACAACTACAATTACGAGCAGGGAAAATACACGACAATAGAATTCTCTCTGAAAGGCTCAAAGCTGACGATAGGAAAGCGCAGCGGCGAGTATCAGGGAATGCTGAAAACCCGCCGCTTCAATATCGCCTACATTGACGGCAAGACAATCCGTACCAAGAGTATAGAGTACGATGGCAATGCCGTTGACGTGCGTTTCTGACAGTGCAGATTATTTGCCCCAGAAGTACTGGGCCATCTGATAGAGGGCACGGCGCCAGGTCAGGAACTCGTGGGCTGTCCCTTCCGAGACATAGCCCATAGCTTCTATGCCGGCGGCACGCAAATCCTCGGCCTGCTTCATTATGCGGTCACCGCCTTCCTTGCTTCCGCAGCTTACAAAAATCTTGTTGACCTGTTTCTTGTCCTTGATGTCCTGCGGAGTATAGGAACCGCCACTAAGCAGACCGTAGTAGCCGAATACCTCCGGACGTGCCAATGTCACGACCTGGGTGGTGAAGCCTCCCATTGACAGACCTGCCATAGCGCGGCTGTCCTTCTTCGCTATCGTGCGGAAGTGCGAGTCAATGTACGGAACAAGCTCATCGCAGAGGACACGCTGGAACGGTGAATAGTCGAATGTGGCTATCTGGCCGAACTTGGCATCATTGATCATACCGTAGGTGGTGACGATGATGAACGGCTGTATCTTACCGTCGGCTATAAGGTTGTCCATGATAAGGTTGGCGTGGCCCTGGGTGAACCATGCTGTCTCGTCCTCACCATAACCGTGCTGAAGGTACAGGACAGGGTAACGGACCGATTCCTTGTCGCTGAAGTATGTGGGCGGAGTATATACAAAAGCCCGCTTCAGACTGTTCGTCTCCTTGCACCAGAACAGAATCTGCTGTACGAAACCGTGTGGAATGTCACGCTCTGCAAATATCTCCTGATCTTTGGCCGGAATCTCAATTCCGCTTTCCCATCGGCTGGAACCGTAATAGTTGTTTGTGCCGGGGTCATTGAAAGTGCCGCCGTCAATGGTCAGATGATAGTAGTGGAAGCCTTCATCCATCGGACCCGCCGTTGTGCCTGTCCAGTAGCCGTCATCGCCCTTTGTCAGCCTTGTGCCGCCGTTGCCTCCCAATCCGAGACTTACGCTTACAGACTGGGCATTAGGCGCCTGGATGCGGAAACGTGCATATCCCTGTGAGTTGACCATAGGATACTGCTGTCCCGGCTGGTTCTTTGACGATGGAACAAAGTCCTCTTTGATCTCTGCCTGCGCAGAGCATACGGTTGCGGCCAATGCGGCTGCAATGAAAACTGATACAAATCTTTTCATTATAACATTGATTATGAAAACGTGTTACGAATCTGTCCCCAAAGATATACAAAAAACAGATAAATCCGTTATCCTGAATTCAGCTGTATCCTATCAGTCTGATGAGAGGAATAGAATTGAAATAGAATCAAAATTTCGTTGGTTTTTCCTGCATACATGAAATGTTGTACATTTGTAGCCAAATTTGAGTAATTTCCTGACGCAACATGTACGTACGACCTGAGTGGCATACCTGTAGATGACAGCTATGATGGTATTGTGATAAAGGACGGAAAGAAGTACATATCAAATGGCCCAATGTGATGAAAACAGCATATACAACTCCCCAAATCAAGGTCGTCAGGGTTCACGCCTCAAGAATACTCTGCCAGAGCTATGGCGACAGTTTCGGTATCGGTCCCTATTGTCCGGCTGAAACAATGAAAAAATATGGTGACGGATACGACTTCGGGGGCTGGTAACGGATGAACGGAACCTGTCCCCTGTTCATAAACCATCCTCAAATTCTATGAGTTTGAAAATTAATTGCTACCTTCACCCCGATAATTGTATTTACACACAATATATACTGGCTATGAGAAAGTTAATTGCATTTTTCACATTCCTGTGCATTGCGTTTGGGGTCACCAGCGCCAAGGGTTTACTGAAGAGCCTTGGGAGTACCGTATCCGACAAGGTTGAGAACACCTCCAACAGGCAGACGGACGACCCGGAAGGAAGTTATGCCAAGATAGATACCAAAAAGCTCGAGTATTCCATCCCTTATATTCCGGTGGAGAAGCGCTCCCTCATCCTACCGAAGCACAATATCTGCTCCATCGCACCTGCGGGAGAATCTTCGGACAATTTCATCACCGGCAACGGTACCCTGCGCATTCAGGCTTCCAGCCAGCCCTATAACGATGTGATGACCTATACCCAGGAAGATCTTTATGAGACGAAATGGGCGGAAACTCCACTGCCTCCCGACCTGCGTCCCTACCTGCCCCGCATCCGCCAACTGCTACTGGAGGGCAAACCGGATGAGGCGAACGCCCTGGTTGACGAAGCCCAGAAAAAGGCCGGCTTTGAAAAGTACATGAATTTCGGCAACAAAATTCTGTACCCCGTCGGCGGGCCGTCCAGACACACAGCCTTCACACTCAGCTTCCGCCGTCCGGAGCAACCCGAAACCCGGGACTATCTGCGTTTCCTGGACATGCAGAACGGCATGATTACCTCTATGTGGACTGATGCACGCGGTTCTTTCCGTAACGAATGCTTCTGCGCCTATGATGGTGACATCACCGTGAACCGCTTCACTGCGCCGAAGGGACAGCTGGACCTGGACGTAGAGATTCAGTTGCCAAGATTGACCGGTAGCACCCACGAGCTGAATATCGGGGACGGCGTGATCACTCTGGCCACCGCGTACAATCCGGACTTCGGTCAGAAGGGCTATGCCGTGGCCATCCGCTTCCTGCCTACGAACGGCACCATGACAAAGACCGGAAAAGGCATACACATCTCCGGCGCGGACTGTCTGATGGTTGTTGCGAAGATCGAGAGGTTCGAAAGCGACTTCACCTTTGAATGCGTCAAGCCCGTCCGTGACAGACTGGTGGCCATGAAGGTCGATTTCGACAAACTGCTCAAGGGTAATGAAAAGTACATCGGCGAGCGCATGGACCGTTCCCGCATCCATCTGAGCCCCGATGAAGACTTGCTGCTTTCCGGCGAGGAACTGCTCCGTCGCGCCCACAGCAGGAACGAACTGGATCCCGCCCTTCTGGAGAAACTCTATGACATGGGCCGCTTCTTCCAGATTTACGAGACGGGCAAGAATATTCCTCCTTTTGTGGGCCAGCACAACATCAACACCAACTTGCAGGTTTGCGCGGGAAACAACACGGGCCTCTTCGACGAGATGGACGTGTATTTCAAATATTACGAGACTAAGTTCGATGACTTCCGCACCAACGCGCAGCTGCTATACGGTGCCCGCGGCGTACTGGCCAGCGTCCACTGCGACCCGAATTCCGGCCTGTACTATCATTTTTCCCACACCTATCCGCACTACGGCTTTACCGGCGTACTGGGTTGGGTCTATAACGAATTGTGGGGCCACTACCTCGTCACAGGAGACAAGGAATTCCTGCGGACCCGTCTGATTCCGGCCTACAAGGAAATGGCCCTGTTCTACGAGGATTACGCGTGCGACCGTGGCCCGGACGGCAAGGTCATCTTCTATCCGTCCTTCTCTCCTGAAAACCCGACCCCGAATCCAGGCTATGAGACAGTCACCAGCAAAGACATCAATCCTACGAGGATCAACTCTGTCATGGACATCGCCATCTGCCGCGAGATCCTGATGAACCTGATCGATGGCTGCAGGACCCTGGGCATCGAAGAGGAGAATATCCCCCACTGGGAGGCCCAGCTCGCATCCCTTCCAACCTATCTTCTGGACTTGGACGGCGGCCTCAAGGAATGGGCCTGGCCAACTATTGAGGAGAACTACAACCACCGCCACGTGTCCC
>JAKSIX010000061.1 GCA_024398595.1 Bacteroidaceae bacterium
CCTGCATCCTCCCCTCAGGGGAGGACCCAGCCGAGAACGGCTGGAACTCAAGTTTTGCATGCAAAACATGAGTTAGTTCAATTTCATTCTACCTGGCATCATCGGGAATTTTGCCCCGGCCACACCTTTCATTATCTTGCGTGTCTCGCTGAATTGCTTCAACATACGGTTCACCTCCTGCAGGGACTGTCCGCTTCCTTTTGCTATTCTGGTGCGTCTGGACTGACTCTTGTCCAAAAGGTCAGGGTTAGCGCGTTCCTGCGGGGTCATTGACCGTATCATGGCCTCGATACCCTTGAACGCATCATCGTCTATATCGATATCCTTGATAGCCTTGCCTACACCCGGTATCATCCCCATAAGGTCCTTGATGTTGCCCATTTTCTTTATCTGGGCTATCTGGCCGAGGAAATCGTCGAAGTCGAACTTGTTGCGGGCCATTTTGCGTTGCAGACGCTTGGCTTCCTCCTCATCGAAATTCTGTTGGGCACGCTCCACGAACGATACGATGTCGCCCATTCCGAGGATACGGTCGGCCATACGCTCAGGATGGAACACGTCGAAGGCATCCATCTTCTCGCCTGTACCGATGAACTTTATAGGCTTGTCAACTACGGTGCGTATGCTGAGTGCCGCACCGCCGCGTGTATCGCCGTCCAGCTTCGTCAGAATGACTCCTGTAAAGTCCAGTCTGTCGTTGAACTCCTTGGCAGTATTGACGGCATCCTGACCGGTCATGGAATCCACCACGAACAGGATTTCGTTAGGATTGATGGCATTCCTGATGGCCGCAATCTCCTGCATCATCGCCTCATCGACGGCAAGGCGTCCGGCGGTATCGATTATCACAACATCAAACCCTTTGGCCCGTGCTTCCTTGACTGCATTCTGTGCAATCTCTACGGCATTCCTGTTCTCCGGCTCGGAATATACGTTCACTCCAACCTGCTCGCCGAGTACATTCAGCTGGTCGATGGCTGCGGGACGATAGATGTCACAAGCTGCCAGAAGAGGCTTCTTGAAACGCTTTGTCTTGAGCATACTGGCCAGCTTGGCGCTGAATGTGGTCTTGCCCGAGCCCTGCAGACCTGACATAAGTATGATGGCCGGATGTCCCTTTATGTCAATGTCTGTGGCCTGTCCGCCCATAAGATTGGCAAGCTCGTCGTGAACGACCTTTACCATCAGCTGTCCGGGGCGGACGGATGTCAGCACATCCATACCAAGGGCCTTCTCCTTGACCGTGTCGGTGAACTGCTTCGCCACCTTGTAGTTCACATCTGCGTCCAACAATGCCTTGCGGACATCCTTCAGGGTTTCTGCAACATTTACCTCGGTGATTTTCCCCTCACCTTTCAATATCTTGAGCGATCTCTCAAGTCTTTCTGATAGATTCTCGAACATAATCCGTCTGTTTGTGTTGCAAAATTAATGCTTGCGGACATAAAAAGCAAACAAATTCCCAGCTCTTGAAAAGTTTTCAACAAATACAAAATTTGTAAAGTTGTGTTAATTTTATGCGGCTTATAGTACTTAAATTTGCATCCCGTATATAATGGATGTTTCATTTTTCAAATATTTAATTTTATGAGAAAATTATTGACTTTTGCAGGTCTCTGCCTGCTCTCTGTTGCAACTTTTGCACAGACAAATCTCCAGGTGTTCTATGATTTCGGTAATGACCGTAAATTCATAACTACCACATTGGAAGGCTTCTACAATGACAAATGGGGTAATACATTCTTCTTCATTGATTATGATTATCCTCTACAGAGTGATGCCGACAGGAACTCCCCAAGTGGTACATATATGGAGATTGCACGATGCCTTAATTTCTGGCAGAACTCAAAGCTGTCTCCGTTGAGTTTCCAGGTAGAGTACAATGGCGGTGCGTATAAAGGCTACGGCATTAATCACTCCTTGCTTTTAGGAGCAGACTGGTTCATTCATTCTGCAGATTTTAGCAACACTCTGAACCTTAAGGTCTTGTACAAAGACATCAAGGCCGTTGACGAGAAAGTACCCATGCAGTTCACTGTTGTTTGGGGAATGCAGGATCTCTTTAATTTGAAGGGCCTTCGCTTCAGTGGATTTGCAGATCTGTGGTGGGAGAATAAGGCTATTTTCCTCTCAGAGCCCCAGCTGTGGTATAATGTAGGTCAGCATTTCGGCTGCGAGAATTTACACCTTGGTACTGAGATAGAGTTATCCGCTAACTTTGGTGGTACAGATGGTTTCAAGTGCCGTCCTTGTCTTGGAGCAAAGTGGGTGTTCTAAATTAAGAATCCGTTAAGAGATAACTGATATGAAGGACTATTCACTGCTTACTAAGTGCTTCGGATTTGATCCTGCAAAGCACGATGTACGTACGGAGATTGTGGCCGGTATCACCACATTCCTTACAATGGCCTATATCCTGGCCGTTAATCCTAGTATTTTCAGCGCCCTTGATGGTATGCCAAACACAGCTGTGTTCACCGCAACTGCTCTGGCAGCCGCTGTCGCTACATTTGTAATGGCATTCCTGGCCAAGAAGCCTTTCGGACTTGCTCCGGGTATGGGTCTGAATGCATTCTTCGTGTTCACTGTATGCTTCGGTATGGGTTACACATGGCAGTTCGCCCTGACAGCTGTATTCATTGAAGGTATCATATTCATTATTCTGACAGCAACAAAAATCCGCCAGCTGATAATCAACGCTATTCCAGTATCGCTGAAGCACGCTATCGGTGCCGGTATCGGTCTGTTCATTGCGTTTATCGGTATGCAGAATGCCGGACTCATCGTCAATAACGACTCAACTCTGGTAGGACTTGGTGACCTGACACAGGGCAGCGCTCTTCTGGCTGTCATAGGTCTTGTGATTTCCTGCTCGCTGGCTATGCTTCACATTCGTGGTGGTGTGCTCCTCGGCATTCTCATCACTTTCGTAATAGGTATGTTCATCAAGGACCCGACAGCTGAAGTTGCAGGTACCACACTGACACACTTCAACGGTATCATCGGTATGCCTGCAAGCATCAAGCCTATCGCATGTCAGTTCCAGTGGGATCAGATATGGTCACTCGATATGCTGATTGTCGTCTTCACATTCCTCTTTATTGATATGTTCGATACAATGGGAACCGTGGTAGGCGTATCACAGAAGGCTGGCTTCGTTGACGAGCAGGGAAACATTGACGGCATTGACAGAGTGTTTATGGCTGATGCCATCGGTACTGTAGCAGGTGCCTGCTTCGGTACATCGACAACGACGACATACGTTGAGAGCTCGACAGGTGTAGGTTCAGGCGGACGTACCGGTCTGACTGCTTTCACGACGGCTGTATGCTTCACATTGTCATTGTTCTTCTCAAAGCTTTTTGTAGCCATTCCGAATGCTGCTACTGCTCCTGCACTTATCATCGTGGGTATGATGATGATGCAGCCTGTAACCAAGATTGACTGGCTGAACTACCGCGAGTCCATTCCGGCATTCCTTACCGTTATTCTGATGCCTGTCGCATACAGCATCTCCGACGGTATCCTGATTGGTATGATTGCTTTCGTGGTTCTGAACGGAATCGCAGGTATCTTCGATCACCAGTTCCTGAAGAAGATTACTCCGACAATGTGGATTCTTGCAATACTTTTTATACTAAGGTATATCTTCCTATAGGCAGATGTGATTCCGCATAATTGGAAACCGGTCTCTGATTTTTTCAGAGACCGGCTTTCTATTACCCTCACCCGCATCCTCTCCGGGAAGGATACAGGCTCATTCACTTATACTTGTGATGTTGCCTGTTGCCGTGTCAAACACTATTTTCGTATTGGCGGATTTGGTAAGCAGGGTAGTGGAAAGCACTTCAATATTGCCGAACTGGGCTATGCTGACCTCGTCGTCGCAATATGTGGCGCGGCTGTCATAGACTTTCACGTGCGCCCTTCCCGGCACGCAGTATCTGATGCTGTTCGTGGCTTTTTTCTTCTTGTCTGCCACAGGGACAGGCAGGCTTCTCAGATTCTTTATACTCAGATATACAGGAGCACCAGCCAGATTGTCAGAATTCAGAATGCCGAGCTTTGATGAAATGCGGAATACAACCACATCCTTCTGTGATTCTTCGGGAGATACATAGAACACCGATGTGTGGGTGCCGGTCTCTGTCGTTCCGGTGAACAGCCTGAGCAGCGATTTCTCCTGACGGTCAAGATTTTCAAGAAGGTATTTCAGGGAAACTCCGTCTGTTGGAATATACTCTGCCTGTCCGCGTGTGATGTCATTCCTGCTCTCGCGTATGCTGAATATCTCCTTTGCTGTGAGTTCTGCCATCTTTGCCTTCGATGTGGCCATAAGTATGTCCTCTGTCAGAAATTCGTGCGGGTCGGATTTTTCAACAGCTGTCGTCGTCTGATTTTCCTCGCGTTCAATGGCCTCCGGGACGTTTATGGTTGATATGATTCCGTCTCTGGTAAGACATACCAACGGTGCGATGCTCTTCTCGCTGAAACGTATGGAATATGCTTCCCTTGTGTCGGGAACACCGTATGGTTCGACCTTGACATCCGCTATCTGCCAACTGTGACGTTCTTCTTCCGATATTCCGTTCATCTTGAGATATCTTTCGGCATAGTGCGCGAACTCTCCGGGTGAATATGTCTGCTCTGTTGAAGTTACGGTAATCTTCAGTATAGTCTTAGGCAGGAAGTATACAACGCCTTCGGCGGTAACTCCAGGCGTGTATATTGATACGTCTGTCTGGGCCGGTGCAGAAACGGCTGTGACCAACAATAACGCAAGTGATATTATTTTTCTCATCATCAAACATTTTTAGGAAGACACCGGCAAAGTTAGAATCTGTTTTGAAATGTTCCAATTAATCTTTTATAAAATCTTTCCGGCTGAAATGTCCGTTTCTTTTCAGTCATGATAGAACCCTATCATTCCTTCAAACAACCGGATTTTCATCCCGAAAATCTTTCATAAAATTTTTAATCGGACATTTCAAAAACAGATTATGATAAATTTGAGTAAATTCGCACATCAGACCAATATCCTGTAATATGAACGTGATACAAGTAAGTGACAAGAAGTTCAGTCTTTCCATGAGTGAGAAGGAAATTCTTACTCAGGTGAAGAGGGTGGCATCAGAGATAAACAGAGACTATGAGGGAAAGGATCCTTTGTTTCTCGGTATGCTGAACGGTGCCTTTATGTTTGCGGCAGATCTTATGAAGGAGGTCAATGTCCCGTGCAGAATATCATTCGTGAAATTTTCATCCTATCAGGGTACGGAAACAACCGGAAACGTGCAGGAGGTGATAGGGCTGAAGGAATCCATAAAAGGACGTCACGTGATTATCGTTGAGGATATAGTAGATACAGGCTTTACTATGCAGAAGACCCTTGCCACTCTGGAAAAGAGTGAGCCTGCTTCATTGAAGGTATGCGCTCTTCTGTGCAAACCGTCCAAGCTTCAAGTTGATTTGGGTGATGCACTGAAATATGTCGCGCTGAATATCCCGGATGATTTCATTGTGGGCTATGGCCTGGATTATGACGGCTACGGCAGAAACTTCCGCGACATATATACAATTGTTGGATAAACGTTCATACAGAAGTCGTTTAATGCCGGAATCCAATTTTGTCGATTATGTAAAGATATTCTGCCGTTCGGGTAAGGGCGGCAGGGGCTCTGCGCATCTGCGACACGATAAATATATACCGAATGGTGGCCCTGACGGTGGTGACGGCGGTCACGGCGGCGATGTGATATTAAAGGGAAACCGGAACTATTGGACGCTGCTGCATCTGAGATATCAGCGTCACGCACTTGCCGGGAACGGTGAACCTGGTGGCAGCAACAAGTGTTTCGGAAAGGACGGTGATGACATTATAATAGATGTGCCGTGCGGTACCGTAGCCTATAATGCGGTTACAGGAGAGTATCTGTGTGATGTGACCGATGACGGACAGCGGGTGGTTCTGCTGCATGGCGGACGTGGTGGACTGGGCAACTGGCATTTCAGGACAGCTACGCGTCAGGCTCCGCGTTTTGCGCAGCCAGGTGAACCGGCACAGGAGATGATGGTGGTGCTGGAACTGAAACTGCTGGCCGATGTCGGTCTGGTGGGATTCCCCAATGCGGGTAAATCCACACTGCTGTCGGCGATATCAGCCGCCAAACCAAAAATTGCCAACTATCCTTTCACAACTCTGGAACCGAATCTCGGAATCGTTCCTTACCGTGACGGGAAGTCGTTCATAATGGCCGACATTCCCGGAATCATCGAAGGTGCAAGCGAGGGAAAGGGTCTTGGATTGCGCTTCCTGCGTCATATAGAGCGTAACTCGCTTCTGCTCTTTATGGTACCGGCCGATACCGGCAATATTGCCCGTGACTATGAGGTGCTGTTAGGTGAACTGACACGCTTCAATCCTGAAATGCTGGACAAGAGACGTGTTCTGGCTATTACCAAGTGCGATCTGATTGATGAGGAACTGCAGGCGATGCTGGAGGAGAACATTCCTACGGATCTGCCTCACGTATTCATCTCAGGAGTCAGCGGATACGGGCTTCCGCAGCTCAAGGATGTGCTTTGGAACGAACTGAACAATGAGAGCAATCGCATTGAGGCTGACTATCTCTCAGAGAAGATTGTGCATCGTTCCAAGAGTGCCGATGAAATCAGGGCTGAGGTAGACACCATGGGTGATGATGATTTCGAATACGAGTACGAAGATAATGCGGATGATGGCGAAATAGAGTACGAAGATGACATTGAGACTGTTTTTGACAAGTGATATGTCCGTTTTTTTGTCTGAAAACTTTGATTTCTGACTTTTTTTTATTCTCTTTGCATCCGTTGTGATTTTTTGAAGTTCCTTAAACTTTTGGAGATTGTTTCAGTCTAAGATACAGACAACTTTTTTAAACTTATTTTTAATATGAAGAAAATGTTTTTCGCAGCTGCAATCGCAATGGCAGCTCTTTCACTGAATGTGAATGCACAGGCTCCTGCAGACGCTCCTTACGGCGTTAAGTCAGGTGTTATCGTTACCAGCATGGATATGATGGGCAACGAGATGGTTACAGAGACTTATTTTGACAATTACGGCCTCCTGACCGCTACTGTTTCAGAAGGTGGTGGCTTCATGGGCGGTGGCGAAGGAAAGACCCGCCAGATTACTGTTGACGGTGTTCAGTACCGCGTAAACGATGCTGAGAAGACTGCAACCAAGATGCCGGACTTCGGTGGTGGCATGGGCTTCGGTGGCGGCCGTCCTCAGATTAACTGGAACAATCTTACCGATCAGGTAAAGAAGGACAACGGTATCAAGGAACTCGGCAAGGAGACAATCGCCGGCAAGGAGTGCACCAAGTATTCCATGACCATGGACATGATGGGCCAGAGCATGGAGCAGACCGTTTGGATCTACAAAGGCATCCAGCTTCAGAATTCAATGTCAACCGATATGGGTGACTTCGGCCAGAAGTGCAAGAGCTTTGAGGAGAAGGATGTTGAGGCTTCAATGTTCCAGCTCCCGAAGGAGTACAAGGTAGAGGAGTTCCAGATGCCTGACATGGGCGGTTTCGGTGGCTTCTAATCATTATTGGCAAAAAAAGAAAAGAGCGGGGTTTCAACGACTCCGCTTTTTTATACTTGTACAAACTGAATTATGAGAAATTGTCTTTATATGGCGATGGTTGTCGCCACGATGTCTGCCTGCAACCAACAGGCGACGTTCTGTATATCGGGGAATGTAGATAATGCTGAAAAAGTCTATCTGCTTGATTCCAGACGTGAGGTTATTGATTCTGCCAATGTGGTGGATGGTAACTATGTCATAGAGAATGCCTATTTCGCGCCAGAACGGTGCTATGTCTCTGATAATAAGGATATCCAGTCGGCTGACTATGCGGCATTCGTTTTTGTTGAGCAGGGCGATATAATCATAGAAGGTGACGAGGAAGGTCTGTATGCTTCAGGTACACCATCAAACGATGCATACCACAATCTTATTAATGCATTGGCGAAGCTGAGAAATGAGTATTATGCCGATAGCACTACTGACGAGCGCCGTGAGCAGATTGATGAAGAGTACGAAGCATCGATGTGGAATGCAGTAGAGCAGAATTACGACAACATGTTCGGATTGCTTGAGTTCAGCGACCTGATATATGATCTGGACGGTGAGGCATCAATGGCTTATCTGGCCAAGTTCTCAGAGGAAATGCAGAATACGGATATGTGGAAGTCAATGATGCAGATTACACAGGATAGGATGCGCGTTGAAGTAGGTAATCCTTACATTGACTTTACACAGAATGCCCCTGACGGTACGGAGATTTCACTGAAGTCTGTAGTGGAGAAAGAGGGTAACAGATATGTCCTGCTGGATTTCTGGGCAAGCTGGTGCGGACCTTGTATGGGTGAGGTTCCGTATCTTTTGGAAGATTATGCCAAGTATAATCCAAAGGGCTTTGAAATATTCGGCTCATCACTTGATAGCGATATGTCCAGATGGACAGGCGCGATAGAGGAAAACGGTATGGGCTGGATTCACGTCAGTGATCTGAAGTATTGGGCGAACAGTGCTGCCACTCTGTATGCTGTGCGTTCAATACCTGCCAATTTCCTGATTGATTGTTCAACTGGGAAAATCATAGCACACAATCTGCGTGGAGAAGATCTCAGTATCAAACTCTCAGAACTGTTGGATTGAGATGTGCTGACAGCATTATGATAAGGCCTTAAAGCTTTATCGCCATAATAGTTATATCGTCATTCTGTTCGTTGTCTCCGGTGAAATTCCGGACACTCTTCAGAAGGCTTTCTTCTATATCTGCGGCATCGGAATCAAATGGGATTTCCGATGCCCATTTCAACAGCCTCTGCTCTCCATATTGGGACTTGTCCGCAGCCTCTGCCTCGGTAACGCCATCTGTATATAATATCAGGATTGTGCCTTTTGGAAATGTCACAGTCTGTTCCTGATAATTGAAATCCTCCATTATACCCACAGTCAGATTTGCCTTCTGGTCGAGGAAGTAGGGGGCTTTGCCAGGTTCAACCACAACCATCGGGTTGTGTCCACCGTTGCAGTATGTCATCATTCCTGTATTCAGGTCTATTCTGCCGGCAAATAGCGTAACGAACATTCCCGTCTCGTTATCTTTACTGACAGCATCATTAATCTTGCTTATTGTTTGTCCTATTGATGCCTTGAGGGAGGACGTTATACGCAATGAGCTGCAAGTCAATGCCATAAACATTGCTGCCGGTATTCCCTTACCTGATACGTCTCCAACAGATATGAACAAAGAATCGTCTGTCAGGGAGAAATCGTACAAGTCTCCTCCAACCTCTCTGGCGGGAATGATAGTAGCGTACAGATTGACCTTGTCGTTCTTTGGGAAATTCTGTGGGGACATTACTCTCTGTATCTCGTGTGCGATATGCAGTTCGTTTTCAATTCTTTCTTTCTTGGCCGTAGTCTGCTGAAGCTCGCTCATATATGACTTCAGTGAGGACTGCATTCCTGCGAATGAGTTCCGGAGTTGACCTATCTCATCGTTTGTGTTGATTTCAGGCAGTACCACATCAAAATCTCCTGCTGCCACTTTGCCTGCCGCATTGGAAAAATCCATTAAAGGCTGTGCCAATTTCTTTATTGTCTTCTGGCAGAACAGGAACAGCACGGTCATTGCAACAATTCCAAATAAGGCAATGAACATAAGCATCTGGGTACTGCGTTTCAGAACGTCATGGTATGAACAGGTTATACAGACAGACCATCCGTTGGACAATGGGCTGAATATGGCAAAATGCTTGCCATGACCAATGTCGTAACGCTCCATTCCACTTTCTCCAGCCAGCATTTTTTCTGTAATTCTGACTATGTCCTCATTGTCGGACTGTTCTGCAAATGCTGTCAGAGTCTCACCTTGTGTGATATTCTCAATGTCGGTGGCTATGAAAGTGCCGTTTTTGCTGACCAGCATAATCTCTGAATTTGCGTACGGCTTTGCTGATGATATTACATCTGTAAGCCATTCCATAGATATATCTGCTGTCACAATTCCCTGAAATTCATTGTTTTCGTCAATCAGGGGATAGCTGTATGTGGATATCAGTTCATTTATACCACCATTGTCATAATACGGATCACTCCATACAGGTTGTCTGAGAGTTGCCGGTATCCGATACCAGTCCAGATTAAAATAATCATAGTTTTCATTACCCAACTGGATGGATATGATTGAATCGTTCCCGGAATTCAAATACGAGTAAGGGGAGAAGAAATGCTCACCTTCATAATACCCGGACCTCAATGCTATGGCACATCCTACTACTGATGGGTTATTCTGAATCGTGCTGCGTGTTATGTAATACAGGTGATCTTTGTGATCCAAGCTTTTACTTGCCATCCAAGCCACATTTTGGGTAACTGTTTCTGCCGGGCGCAGATTCAGCTCAATCTTGCGTGCCGATGCTTCCAGCATATTTGCAACCATCCGTTCTGATGTATCAGCCATTATATGGTAAGAGAATGCACCAATTATGAAAAATGCCAATGCCAGAAATGTTGTCAAGTTTGCGACAATGCCCTTGCTGAGTCTTTTTGCCAAAGAATTGTTTCTCGCTTTCATAATAATTTGCTCCGTACAAAAATAGCAAAAAAATCAAATACAAAAATGGCTCCAGCCAGAAAGACGGGAGCCATTTTTTTGATTGTATGATATGATTATATCAATACTGGCCGATATTGTGGACAGTAACGAGCGTGAAACTAGTATACTTGGCAGGAACTTTTACCCGGCCATTGTCAAAAGTGTTGCTGGTTATGACAGGTTTCCCTGAAATGAAACAGCTGACTACCATAGCTGTCGTTTCTGCCAGATCTTCGTATTCCTTGTAAATGGTCATAGCCTGTTTCCCGGCCTTGATGTTGTTTTTTGCCTCATCCGACATATCCTGGCCTGTTATTACAGGATATGTTCCAGTAAACAGCTTAGACTCTTCAATTGCCTCAATAATGCCGCTTGCGACATTGTCGTTCGGAGCAAGAATCAGATCAGGCAGGCTGCTTTTGCCATTGAGCCTCTCTGTCATGGCATTCTTGGCATCTTCGACAGACCAGCTGGCAAGAGCAACTTCGCTGTAGCTTTTTTTGCCGCTTGGAACTGTAAATGATTCGTTTGCACCTAACAATCCGTATGCACTTTCAAAGTATGTGGGTGCATTCTTGTCAGTCATGGGACCAGCGAAATACTCAATTTCCATATTGTTGTTTCCTGCTACATTCAGAAGGAACTGAGCCTGCATCTCGCCAATCTTTGAAGGGTCACAGGTGGTATAGAAGTCAATGGCGGGATTCTCCATAATCATTCTGTCGTAACAGATGATATTGCAGTTCTGGTTGGCTTCCAGAATACCGTCCTCGTTTATGACCGAATAATCAATAGGAGTTATGACCAATGTACCGCATCCGGCATCAATGGCTTCCTTAATCTGCTTGACCTGCTCCTTCGCACCATTTGCGCTTTCTTCGGCCTGATAAAGATTTACGTCAAAGCCATATCTCAACAGAGCGTTTTTAAGGTAGTTCGCATCTACAGCCCACCTGCTGACCATAGTGCCGGACGGCAGAAGCAATGCCACCTTTTCCTTTTTAATATCCTCGTTACTTGAACTGCTGCAGGAGCAGAACATCAGTGCCATAAAGGCACAACACACAAAAACAACAGAAAAAAGTTTCTTCATATCACAAATTAATTGATTGCGCTGCGAAGTTACTTCTTTTCCCTCAATTCCCAAAGAAGTTTGATGATGGTGATAAAACAGATTCTAAATCAGAGTATGCTTTAGTTTCTTACGCACAACCTTGAAAATTTGTGCATAAATT
>JAKSIX010000062.1 GCA_024398595.1 Bacteroidaceae bacterium
CTCCTGCTGGAGGTGATGAAAGAACATCTTCACGTCGATGAACTGGGCGTGACCACCAACCTCGTGTCGATGGGACTCAGTTCCATCGGAGCCATGCGGTTGAGCGCCCAGCTGTTCCAGCATCATAATCTGCGGGTTTCAGTAAAGGACATCATAGAACATCCGACTGTGCGCGAAATGGCTGAACTGGCAGGGACAGAAGAGACGGTACTTTACAAACCATACGAGAAACGCAGGACCTACCCGTTGTCGGAAGCCCAGAGAGGAATGCTTGTGGACTGCCTTATAAATGCCGACGCATTGCAGTATAACATTGCCTGTGCACTGAAATACAAGGATATGGATGTGGAGAGGCTGAAGAGGGCGATTGT
Organism: Bacteroidaceae bacterium; assembly: GCA_024398595.1. GTDB lineage: Bacteria > Bacteroidota > Bacteroidia > Bacteroidales > Bacteroidaceae > Colenecus. The sequence continues at coordinate 372 of JAKSIX010000062.1, forward strand.
TGCCGTATGCGAGGCTCATCCATATATAAAGGCACGCATCAAGGCTGAGGATGGCGATTACGTACAGCTGCGTAATGATGACGAACCTGTCGAGATTGAGGAACAGAAACTGGACTTCGAGCCGGACCGTGCATTCCTGCAGTCCCAGGTACAGCCTTTTGACGTGCTGAATGAAAAACTTTACCGTTTCAGACTCTTCACTGCACCGTCGTACACCTATCTGTTCATAGATATACACCACCTTATCAGCGACGGCAGCAGCAACTATATCCTGGCCCGTGAGATGGAGAAGGCATACAACGGAGAGTCTCTGGTGAGGGAGGAATATACAGCATTCGACCGCGCCATCGACGAGGAGAACATCATGAAGTCCGAAAGGGGAGCGGAGGCCGAGCAATACTTCGACAACCTCATCAACGGTACGGAAGCCACGGTATATCCTCACTCTGCAGAAATGGACAGTGAAGCCGTATATGGCGAGCTGACCGGAACGATTCCGTCAGAAGCCATCCTGACCTTCTGCAAGGAGAACGCCATTGCTCCGAGCAGCTTCTTCCTGACCGTATTCCATCATGTCCTGCAGCGTGTAACGCGGGATGAGAGCACGCTGGTTTACTTTATCAGCAACGGACGTTCGGAGGTACAGCTGGAGAATTTCTTCGGCGTGTTCGTGAAGACAATGCCGACGGTCGTCAGCAGTTTCAACGGAAATATCGTGGAATCTGTACGTGCAATGCACCGTCAGATGCTGGATACCATAGCCCACGATTACTACCCATTCACAAAGATGACGGAACGTCACGGCCTTAAGGCTGAGATACTATACAACTATTTCGTGGATCTGCAGACATCCATGGATCTCGGTTCAGGCGCTGTCGAATCAATCGGCCTGGACTGGGATACGGCGAAGACCCCGCTCTCAGTCACTATTACCAGGGATGAGGATGGAAACTTTGTCAGTTCGCTCGAATATGACGCACGTCTCTACAACGAGTACGATATGAGGTCTCTGAACAGGGCTTATTGTGCGTTCGCGGAGAATTGCGTGAAATGTGCCGGCCCGTTGAGTCATGTCTCCCTGATTCCAGACGATGACCTGCCGGGCCTCAAGGCTCTCGCCCTCGGAAAGAAGATGCGTTATGATTCCAAGAAGACATTCCCGTCAATCTTCACTGAACAGGCTGTGGCGCATCCGGACAACATCGCGGTTGTCAGTGAGGAGGCATCCTATACCTATGCCCAGCTTGAGAGCCAGAGCAACGCTCTTGCTCATTACCTCATCGACAATGGGGTGAAAGCCGGAGAGTTCGTATGCGTCTCGATGCCGGGCTGCGTTGACTTCGTGACGGCCGCCATAGGAATAGAGAAGGCCGGAGCAGCCTATGTTCCGGTTGACCCGGAATATCCTGAAGAGAGAAAGCAGTATATGCAGGAGGACTGCGAAGCCAGGATTGTAGTTACGCAGGAGCTGCTTCAGAAAGTCGATTGGAGCAGGAACGAAAGCATCAATCTTGCCGTTCCGGATGGCATAGCATATATGATCTATACATCAGGTTCCACCGGAAAGCCGAAGGGCGTGATGATTCCGCACAAGGCCAAGACTCATTTCGTCAATTTCATTGCGAAGGAGTGGCATCACACAGAAAAGAGCCGTATCTGCTGCCACTCGTCCGTCTCTTTCGATGCCAGCATAGAAGACCTCTATCCGGTTCTGACTGTCGGAGGTACGCTGTACATTGTTCCGCAGGCAGCCCGGAAGGATATGGAGATGCTTCACGATTTTATCGTGGACAACGGCATTACAGGAGGATGCTATACAACCCAGCTCGGACAGATGCTGCTTCAGCAGTATCCGGACCTGCCGGTCGATTATCTTGTGGTCGGCGGTGAGAAGATGACTACCGCACCTAAGTGCAAGTGCCGTCTGATAAACACTTACGGCCCTACTGAATTTACCGTGGATGCCACATACTTCGATGTCGAGCCGGGCCGTGAATACAAGAACATACCTATCGGACGTGCCCTGCATAATCAGGCTGCATACGTGGTTGATTCGCAGAACCAGCTTGCCCCTCAGGGAATTGCCGGTGAACTTTGCATGGCAGGTGTCCAGATTTCCGCCGGATATTGGCGCCGTGACGACCTGACTGCCGAAAAATTCACCGGATGCGGGTTCGCTGACGGAATAATCTACCACACCGGAGACCTTGTCAAGTACAACAAGGACGGGCAACTGGAATATCTCGGCCGCATCGACTCCCAGGTCAAGCTGCGCGGATTCCGCATTGAGCTCGGTGAGATTGAGACCCTGATTGCGGGCTTCAAGGGAGTGCGTATGGTAAGCGTTCAGGTCAGGGAGGTCGGCGGTGTGCAACATCTGTGTGCATACTACAGCGCTGACAGTGATATCGACAAGGATGTCCTGAAGACATTCCTGGCAGCCCAGCTGACCGAATATATGGTTCCTACAGCCTATATCCAGCTGGACGAGATGCCTCTCACTCCAAACGGCAAGGTGAATACCAAGGCACTGCCTCTGCCGGAGATTCAGGCGGAGGAGATTGTGGCTCCTGAAACCGAGACGGAGAAGAAACTGTTCGACATTGCAGTGGAACTGCTCAAACACGACCAGTTCGGAGTGACCAGCAACCTTATCTCTATGGGACTCACTTCGCTTTCTGCAATGCAACTGACAGCATTCCTTCAGCAAAGACTTGAGGTTATAATTCCTGTAACAGAATTGCTCAGCACTCCGGTAATCCGTGCGATTGCAGCAGGGATAGATAGCAACAAATTCAAATCGACGAAGAAGGCTGCCATCTTCACCAAGCGAGAGACACCTGCGGACCCACCTTCAACAGAGGGCCCTGCATCAGCCAGGGCAAATCCTTTTGAAAAGAAAAGCAATCCTTTCGTGCCTAAAAAGAACCCTTTTGAAAAAAAATAAAACTACAAAATTGAAAAAAAATAAAACTACAAAATATATGTCTGAATTTACAGAAAACAGGCAGAACCTGTATAACAATTTGATCGATGACGGTTATTTCCGCAGCGATGATGGAGAGATAAATTTTTCATTTGAAGATTTTTCCAATGCCTTGGATGATCAGGAAAACGTCGAAACATTTTATAACAATCTCATAAGTGACGGTTATTTCCGTGATGAGGATGGAGACATAAACTTCCCCCTTGAGGACTTCCGGGAGATGGTAGGCTGTTCGTATGAGAAACTGGCGTATTATCCAATCACAGAAAACCAGCGTGGAGTTTTTGTCGACTGGGAAATGAACCGTGATGCTCTACAATATAATATTGTTGATGTAAAAAAGATCGATGGTGTGTCTGTAGATGCTTTGCGCAATGCTCTCATTGCAGTCATTGATGCTCATCCATACATCAAGACACGAATGGAGATGGTAGATGGTGATGTCATGCAAAAGCGCCGAGATGAAGCTCCTGCCATTGTGACAGAGGTGGAAATGCCAGAATGTAAGAACGCGGAGGAAACAAGAAAGTGGTTCCAAGCCAGAGTGCGTCCGTTTGACCTGTTTGAAGATGACCTCTATCGTATGGAGATTCATTATAATGGTAATAACGTATGGCTGTTTGTCGATATCCATCATATAATATTTGACGGAGGTTCGTCTCTTGTCCTTTTCAATGATTTGGAGACGATACTCAATGGAGGAAGTGTGAAACCGGAAACTTATACAGCCTTTGACAGAGCTCTTGAAGAGCAGAAAATGTTTGCTGGAGAGGAGTTCTGCCATGCAGAGGAGTATTTCAAGAACCTGCTGGCAGACTATGAGGTTGCGTCTTATCCTCATTCTGCGGTTCCAGATAGTCCGACACCATCAAGTAAACATGTGACCACAGTTTTCCCAAGAACTGATATTTTTTCATATTGCTGTGCTCATGGCATAACAGAAAACAGTTTCTTTATGGCAGTAACTGGGCTTGTGCTCAACCGTCTAACTCGGCAGAATAATACGCTTTTCACTTCTATAACTCACGGACGTGTAACACAGAACATGCAGAATATCTTCGGTATGTTTGTACAGACAATGCCTGTTGTTTCTCGTATTTCTGATTCATCTTTTGAGGATGTAGTAAAACAAATACACAACCAGTATATTGCTACTCAGGGCAATTCTATCTATTCTTATACAAGGATAGTGGAAAAGTATGGATTGCATTCAGAAGTGATGTTTGCTTATCAGGGTGGATTCGATTATACTGCAGATGCTTCTGAGTCAGTATCAAGTGAATTGGACACCGTCAAGTTGCCATTGATGATAACTGTCCTCCCTCAGGGCAATGATTATTGTATAGACCTGGAGTATGATGCGTCACTTTACAGCAAGAGTGATATGGATCGTCTGGCATCTGCTATAAGTGTTTATTCGCTTAATGCTGTTTCTGGAAAAAGTGTCCCAGTAAATAAGATTGCTGTTGTGGATGAAAAGATTGCTGCACAGCTACAGAAACTTGGCGCCGGTGCAAAACTGGAACACGATGTCAATGAGACTCTTGTTGATATTATGCACCGACAGGCCACCGAGAACCCTGACAGTGTGTATGTTGTATTTGAAGACAGAAGCTACACCTTCAAGCAGATTGATGAAATAACAGACAGGATAGCCAGATATATAGTATCCATAGGTGTCCAGCATGAACAGGCTGTCGGCGTTATGATTACCCGTTCAGAACTGATAATCATTTATAGCATCGCTGTGATGAAGGCAGGATGTGCATACATGCCTCTTGATTCACATTTCCCAGAGGATCGTCTTGCCTTCATGTGTGATGATGCGAATGTGAAAATAATCCTCACGGAAGACTCGCTGATAGAGGAAACCATGCCTGGATTTGCAGGAACTGTAGTCAAGCGTGATGAGTTGAAATGGGCATTTGACGGCACGGATCGCTATGCCAATCAGGTATTACCTAATGTAAAGGCAGAGGATCGTATGGTGATTCTTTATACATCTGGTTCAACAGGTAAGCCTAAGGGCGTGGAGCTGGAACAGCACGGCATTGTGAACTTCTGTTATTGGTATGTCAAGGAATTCGGAATGACCAGCGAGGACCGTGCTGTCGGCTACGCCAATTACGGTTTTGACGCTCACATGATTGACATCTATCCTACGATACTTGCCGGTGCTGCCACATACATTCTCCCGGAGGAAATGCGTCTGGACCTGACCACAATGAATGATTATATAGAGCAGAATCATCTCAGCATAGCATTTATGACGACCCAGATTGGTTGCCAGATGGCTACTATGTTTGACAACAAGTCATTGAGAGTACTCTCTACCGGTGGTGAGAAGATGCCTCCTATAACTCCTCCTTCATATAGGTTTGTAAATCCTTATGGACCGACAGAATGCTCATTGTTCTCTACATTCTATGATGTCAGGAGTTACTTTGAAGGAGAATTCATCGGACGCGCTCTTGACAACTACCAGCTGTATATCGTGGACAAATATATGCAGCTGGTACCGGAAGGTGTGCCAGGAGAACTTCTTATCTGTGGTACGGGCGTAGCTCGTGGCTATCTCAATAGACCTGAGATGACAGCGGAGAAGTTCATTACCTATAACGGACAGAAGGGTTACCGCTCAGGAGACCTTGTCCGCTGGGCTGTAGATCCTCGTGACGGCAGCAGGCAGATTGAGTTCATGGGGCGTATCGACAACCAGGTGAAACTGCGTGGCCTGCGTATTGAACTGGGAGAAATTGAGAACAGGGTGGTTAGTTATCCTGGTATCCGGCAGGCTTGTGTGGACGTCAAAGAGATTGGCGGAAACCAGAACCTCGTATGTTACTATGTCCCATTTGAATGCAAGGAAATAGACATCGAGGACTTGAAAAAGAAACTCGGAGAGGAGCTTGCCTCCTTCATGGTTCCTGAGTTGTACGTAAAGCTTGATACTATGCCATTGACACCAAATGGCAAGGTAGATCGCCGTGCCCTTCCTCTGCCCGAAATGTGTGTTGATGCTGTAGACCTCGTGCCTCCATCTACAGACATTGAGGAACGCCTCTATGCCATTGTGGCTAAGTTGTTAAAGACGGATTCGTTTGGCGTGACAACAAATCTGATAGGTATGGGTCTTACCTCCCTACTGGCAATGCGTCTTAGCGCACTTATTAAGCAGGAAACAGATAAGGTTGTCAAGACAAAGGACATCCTTAAGTCTCCAGATATTCGCAGTATGGCGGCATTGATGGATAGTAATGATGCCGACCACTCGCTTTATGAAGCTAATGTGTATGACAAGCGCAAGTACTATCCTGTTACGGAAAATCAGCGAGGCATATATGTGGATTGGGAAATGAACAGGAATACGACTCAATATAATATTCCTTTGGTGAAGCAGGTGACAGGTGTAGGGGCAGAGGAACTGCGCAGTGCTTTGATTGCAGTTGTTGAGGCTCATCCATACTTGAAGAACAGATTCGAGATGCATGGTGATGATATCGTACAGGTACGTAACGAAGACGAACCTACAGTGGTTGACCTCGTAGTTCTTGAGGAAGAACCTTCAAATGATTATCTACAGAGCAAGGTGGTGCCATTCAACCTGCTGACGGATAGGCTATATCGAATAGAGGTTGTCAAGTCTCCTGCTTCAGTATACCTGTTTATGGATGTGCATCATATAATATTTGATGGTGGTTCGCAGTTTGTGTTCCTTTCTGAACTTGAAAAGGCATTGAATGGCGAAACACTTGAAAAGGAAACATATACGGCTTGGGATCGTGCCATAGACGAACGTGAATTGATGCAGTCGGAGCAGTGTGCAGAGGCTGATGAGTGGTTCGACGCTCTTCTCTGTGGTGGGGATGCTATTCTCTATCCTAAGTCTGCTAAGCCAGATGCGAACAGTCCATTGGCGGGTCGTGTCTGGCTGTCGTGCGATCGCCAAGGCATTGAACTGTTCTGTCACAACAACAACGTTACAGGCAGCAATTACTTCTTGACTGCCTTCTTGCAGGTAATGCACCGACTCACTCGTGAGGAGAACATTATCATAACAACGATTACCAACGGACGCTCTTCAGCAGAAATGCTGGGCATAACAGGTATGTTCGTGAAGACTATGCCTGTGGCTTCCAGCTACGATTTCGCAGAACTGCAGAAGACGTCGTATGCGGAACTTGTGCAACAGACACAGCGACAGATGAACGAGACTTTCTCTCGTGACTTCTATCCTCTGACACGCATGATTGAACGCCACTCGATCAGACCAAACATCATGTTTGAGTATCAGGTTGGCAGTGATTTTGAGGCTGAACTCGACAAAGCTGAACATCAGAGTGTAGGCTCTCTGAACACTAATACCGCCAAGATTCCTCTGACATTGGGCATCTATGGTGATGGAGCAGACAGATACCGTATCGGTATAGAGTATGACGCATCTATATATAATGCGGAGGACATGCTCATAGTACTGAAGGCGATGAAGGAGATGTGCGAGAAGGCCGCTAGGTGCGAGGGCAACGAGTTCACGACCATATCTCTTGTTCCGGCTGACGAACAGAAACAACTTGTTGTTCGTTCTGCAGGTCCACGTATGGACATAGACTTCAGCAAGACGTATATGGATCACTTCCTTGCGAGGGTAGCCGTGTGCCCAGATAGCCTGGCTGTTGCCGACGGCAAGAGTCAGATAACCTACAGCCAGCTGAACAGATACTCTGATCTCATTGCCAATAAGTTGATTGCTCTTGGTGTTAATAAACATGATTTCATCGGTGTGATGATTGAACGCAGCAAGGAATTCCCAGTGTGTGTGTTCGGTATCCATAAGGCTGGTGGCGCATATCTTCCGCTCGACATTGAATATCCAAATGAACGACTGCAGTATATGCTTGAGGACAGCGATGCGAGTGTCCTGATAACAACTCATGCTGTGCTTGAGGAGAAACGCAAGGAGGGTGACTTCAATGCCAAGACCATTGTCTATATTGACGAAATAGATTGGGAGGCTGAGTCGGCTGACATTGAACCAGTGAACCGATGCACCCCCGATTGCTATACATACATAATATATACTTCGGGTTCTACAGGCAAGCCTAAGGGGGTGGTACTGCACCATAAGGGACTGCTCAATTATATCTTCTCGACTATCGACGAACTGAAACTTACTGCTGACGACCGTATCAGCAGCCACCGCTCGTTCTCGTTCGATTCCCATATTGAGGATCTGTATGCCATCCTGCTCTTGGGAGGCAGTCTGCACATCATGCCAGAAGAGATAAGAAAGGACTTGCAGGCTATTCGTGACTTTGTCGTGAGGCACGAGATTACTGGCGGAGGTTATACCACGTCAATTGCAACTATGCTTATCAATGCTTTCGATATGCCAGTACGCTACATCAGTGCCATAGGTGAGAAACTGATGGGTGTCGTGAGCCGTGATGCACAGATAGTGAATGCCTACGGACCTACAGAGTGTACTGACCATATCACAATTCATTATCTGGAGAAGGATAAGGTCTATTCTGATATCCCTATCGGACATGTGATTGCCAACAGTTGGTGCTTCATCGTTGATTCGGCTGGTCAGCTGGCTCCTATGGGAGCCTGTGGCGAACTGTGCATTGCCGGCATCCAGGTCGGTATTGGCTACTGGCATCTGCCAGAGCGTACGGCACAGTCGTTTGTTGACTGTCCGTTTGTCGATCATAATATTGACGGTACACCTGTTCGAATGTATCACACTGGTGATCTGGCACGTTTCAACGAGCGCGGTGAGCTGGAGTGCCTGGGACGTATTGACAATCAGGTGAAGCTGCGTGGATATCGCGTGGAGTTGGGAGAAATTGAGACCGAGGCTATGAAAGTTGAAGGTGTACAGCAAGCGGTTGCAATGATACGTGAAATCAACGGTGACAAGCATTTGGTTCTTTATTACACCGTCGACGACGGAAAGAGCGTTAATCAGGATATGTTGGACAATATTATGAAACAGTCCAGACTTCCAGCCTATATGGTTCCTGAGGTGTATATGCAGATGGATGCAATGCCTCGAACTCCGAACGGCAAGATAAACCGGCGCGCACTGCCTACCCCTGAAATGTCTGTTGGTGAAATAGAGATGCCAGGCAATGAACAGGAGGCTCGGTTGTACGAAATCGCAAAGACAGTTCTCAAAACCGAAAATTTCGGTGTCACCACAAACCTTATGTATGCGGGTATGAATTCGCTCTCTGCTATGCGTCTGAGTGCCGGTATCCAGCAGGAACTTGGAATCAACATACCTACAAGGCGCATAATGGAGACTCCGACTGTCAGGGAGATAGCCGGAGTGTCGGAATATCCTGAAGAACTTGAGTCCAGCATCGCAATTATCCACGCACCTCGTAAATATTATCCTCTTTCTGAAAATCAAAGGGGAATTTATGTGGAGTGGGAACTTAACCGCAATACTACCCAGTACAATATCCCTATGGTACAGAAAATGGATGGTGTTGATGCCGAGGTCCTCCGCAATGCTCTTGTCGCTGTGATTGAAGCTCATCCGTATCTGAAGAATCGTTTTGCAATGCACGATGACGATATTGTTCAGGTCCGCGATGATTCAGAATCTGCAATCGTCACATTGACTGAGACTGATGTGGAACCAGACAAGAGTTTCTTCCAACAGAAGGTAGTGCCGTTCGATTTGCTGTCAGACCGTCTGTATCGCATTGAGGTTGTGAAGAGCCCGTCTTCGGTTTACCTGTTCGTAGATGTTCACCACACTATCTTCGACGGTGGCTCGCAGTTCATTTTTATGACTGAACTGGAGAAGGTTCTCAAGGGTGAGACACTTGAAAAGGAAACATATACGGCCTGGGATCGTGCTTTGGATGAGCAGGATATGATGAGGTCGGGTAAATTCGAGGATGCCCGCAACTACTTTGACCAGACCTTGGGAGATGCTGAGATTGCAAGCTATCCACATTCTTCCGGAGCAAGGGAGTCCGGCAACAAGGCCTGCATATTGAATACAAGAATTGATGTGGCCGGAATTACTGAATTCTGCCACAGTAACGGCCTTACCGAGAACAGTTTCTTTATGAGCGTAACTGCGATTGCCTTGCAGAGGCTGACACGGGAAGACCGGCTTATATTCACATCGATTAGCAACGGACGAACCAATGTCAGGATGCAGTCCATTATGGGTATGTTTGTCAAGACACTTCCAGTTGTATCTGTTGATGCAAAGGGATCGTTTGTCGAATATGCCAACAGAATCCAGCAACAGTTCATCCAGACTCAGGAGTATGGTGGAATATATCCTTATACCCAGCTTGTTTCTCGTTTCCCTGCCAACCCTGAGATTATGTTCGCATATCAAGGTGGAATGAATGCTTCTGACTCGGAATCAGCAGATGATCCGGCTGTAGAACTGGACACCGCAAAGATGCCTCTGATGATAACGGTCTATCCGTCAGGCAGTGGTTTTGTTCTTGCGTTGGAGTATTCTTCTGACAGATATGTAGAAGAGGATGTGCGCAAATTGGCTGATGTGTTCTTGATGATTACCCATCAGGCATGTGATGAGGCGAAATGCATTGAGAATTATCTGTTGGTATCCGAATCAGAGAAAGCAAATCTTATCAGCCTTGGAAAGGGACGCCAGCTCGATTACGATACTACAGAAACTTTGGTAAGCATCATACGCAGACAGGCTAAGATGATACCGGATAATATCCAGATAGTATTCTGCAATCGAAGCTATACCTATAGTCAGGTGGATGAGATAACCGATCGTATTGCCGCACATCTCATAAATCAAGGTGTCAAACACGAGCAGGCAATAGGTGTAATGATAGAGCGCTCAGAGTTAATGATTATCTACTCTATTGCGGTAATGAAGGCTGGTGGTACTTATATGCCTCTTGACTCTCATTTCCCGGAGGAACGCCTTATGTTCATGTGTGAGGATGCCGAAGTGAATATCATCCTTTCTGATCCAGGATTGGTTAACAAGGTTCTTCCGTCATATGCTGGCATCGTGTTCACTAGCGATGAAATAGAGGCATTGCCTGAGGCAGACGTAGTTTGGCCTGAAGTAAAGGCAGAGGATCGTATGGTGATTCTTTATACATCTGGTTCAACAGGTAAGC
>JAKSIX010000063.1 GCA_024398595.1 Bacteroidaceae bacterium
TCTCGTCCATCAGGCTGAAATCGGCCATACCCTTCTCCACAGCAAGCAGCAGTTCACCGACACCAAGGCGCACGACATCCACACCCGGAATCTCCGAAAGCATAAGGTCATACGAACTGCCGGCCGATGTCGCCACCTTGAGCCCCGCCAGATCATCAAGGGATTCCACCGCACGTATATCCGGCCGTGGCGTTTCTGTCCTGCACGATGCAAGAAACAGCAATGCGGGTATAATGAATTTCAGGACTTTCATATCTTACGGCTTTTGGGAGTGAGTCTCTTTTCCACTATGTCCAGCCCGACACCGAACACCCAGGAAACGAGCAGGTAAATGGCTGCCACAAACAGCAGCGGGAAGAACGCATCGAACGTGCGTGCGCGTATCACATCGCTGGCCTTGGTCAGATCCATAATGGCGACATAGCCGATTATCGAAGTACTCTTGACCAGCGTTATTATCTGTCCCTTATACACCGGAATGATTCTGAGCAGGGCTTGTGGCAGCACCACCTTGCGGAATGTCGTAAAACGCCTCATCCCAAGGGCCGCGCCAGCCTCCCACTGTCCGCCGTCAATGCTTTCAATGCCGGTACGGAACGTCTCGCTCATATAGGCTCCGAAATATAGCCCGAAGCATATCACCGCCGTCATCTGTGCCGGCAGCTGGAACGGTGCCAGTATAACGTAGAACAGCAGCATCAGCAGCACTAACAGCGGAATGCTGCGCACAACATCGACAAATACTCTGGCAAAGCCCGATGCGGACCGTCTGCGGGACATACGCATACGGCATAGCAGAGCACCTGTTGCCGTAGCAAGCAGCACCGACAGCAACGAAACATATATGGTCAGCCACAGTCCGTCGGCCATAAGGGTCCATCGGTCTTCCGTTATCAGGTTATTGCGGAAACTGTCCTTTACACTCTGGAAGAAACTCTTCTCCTCCACATATTCCCTAATGCGTCCGAAACACATTCCCCCATCGTGGAGATATGGAATCGAAGGAACGACTATCTGAGCCCGTTCCTCATTTATGGTAATCGGAATGTATGTAGCATCCAAACGGTTTATCTGCATTTCCTGTAAGGCTGCACTGACATCGTAGAACTTTATTTCCACAGGTATTCCTGACCAGGCACTGAAATGGCGCATCATATCCGTCTGGAAACCGGTCAGCTCACTGCCGCTGTAATACGTGTATGGATACCTTATTCCGGCTGCCGCAACCTTCATCGGTTTTCCCGAATCGGGCAAGTCAAGACTGTCAAGTATATGAATGCTCTCATTGGCATTTATCCATTTGTTTTTCAAACGCTGCATCAGTCCTGAGCTTTCAGCATACAGCACAAACTCATTGAACCTGTTGCACAGCCCGATGCTGCCCCTTGAAAAGATTATCGGATAATCCATTGACCTGAAACCGGTGAACTTGGGTTCAAGTCCGTATTGTGATATATCGACAGACAGGCACGAAATACTGTCCAGCAAACCATAATCGGCCTTGCCTTTCTGCACCGTCACCAGCACTTCTCCGCTACCCACTCTGATTGGAATGATTTCCGGGTATTCGCTGATAAGGTGGTCGTATGAATCGCCGGAACTTACCGCAACCCTGTAGCCGAAAAGGTCTTCCAGGCAGCTTGGATCCGGAACATCGGCCGGTCCCTTTCCGCAACCGGAAAAAAGCACAGCCGACAGAAGCAATAAAAAAGCACCCCGATATCCGGAACATTTTCTGACTTCCATATTCTATCTGACTTGAATCATCCGCGTTTGAAATGTCAAATATAGCATTTTTATACAAATGTCAGTCGAACTGAGTATCTTTGCAAACACAAATCCTTACAAAACAGATACCAAACGATGATAGTATGTATTGCAGAGAAGCCAAGCGTGGCAAAAGACATTGCCAGCGTACTTGGCGCACACGAAAGACACGACGGATATATCGAAGGGAACGGTTACCAGGTGACGTGGACCTTCGGTCATCTATGTACCCTGAAGGAACCGGCCGACTACAATTCACTCTGGAAATCGTGGAGTCTGGGCAGCCTGCCTATGATACCGCCACGGTTCGGCATCAAGCTGATTGACGACAAGGGCATTGAGAAACAGTTCAAGATAATAGAGTCGCTGATGCTCAAGGCCGACGGCATAATAAACTGCGGCGATGCCGGACAGGAAGGCGAACTGATACAACGCTGGGTAATGCAGAAAGTCGGCATTAAGTGCCCTGTGAAGCGGCTGTGGATATCATCGCTTACGGAAGAGTCCATACGTGAGGGGTTCAGCAATCTGAAACCGCAGGACAGTTTCCAGCAGCTGTACGAGGCAGGACTGTGCCGCGCCATAGGTGACTGGCTTCTCGGAATGAACGCCACACGCCTCTATACGATGAAATACCGGCACAGCGACAGCCGTCAGATACTCTCCATCGGAAGAGTGCAGACCCCTACCCTCGCCCTTGTGGTGAACAGGCAGAAGGAGATTGACAATTTCAAGCCGGAACAGTACTGGGAACTGAAAACGACATACCGCGACACCGTATTCAGTGCCACCAAGGGCAGATTCACCGATCACGAAGAGGGGATGAGGATGCTCGACAAGGTCCGTGATGACACTTTCGTCATAACCGATGTGGCCAAGAAGGAAGGCAAGGAATATCCCCAGAGGCTTTTTGACCTCACATCCCTACAGGTGGAATGCAACAGGAAATACGCTTTCTCCGCAGATGATACGCTGAAGATAATCCAGTCGCTGTACGAAAAGAAAATCACCACATATCCGAGAGTCGATACCACATTCCTGAGCGATGACATATACCCCAAATGTCCGCAGATATTGAAGGGGCTGACTGAATACAGGACATTTACGGAACCGCTGCTGGCAGGCAAGCTTCCGAAGGCCAAGCGTGTGTTCGACAACTCCAAGGTCACAGATCACCACGCCATAATACCGACTGGAGTGACACCCGGCAACCTCACAGACGGAGAGAAGCGCGTATTTGACCTTGTGGCACGCCGCTTCATCTCGGTTTTCTGGCCGGAATGCACATTTTCCACCACCACAGTATTGGGCAAGGCCGCATCCGTAGAGTTCAAGGTAAGCGGCAAAGAGATACTCAAGCCCGGATGGCGCGTGCTCTATGCCAATGACAAAACTGAAAAAGACAGCAGGGAAAGTGACGATGAAAAGACTCTCCCGTCATTCACCGTAGGCGAGAACGGTCTCCACACGCCCGAACTGGCCGAGAAATGGACACAGGCTCCCAAACCATACACCGAGGCAACCCTGCTGCGTGCAATGGAAACGGCCGGCAAATTCGTCGATAACGATGAGCTGCGCGATGCGCTCAAGGAGAACGGCATAGGACGCCCTTCCACACGCGCCGCCATCATAGAGACCCTGTACAAGAGGAACTATATCCGCAAGGAGAAAAAAAACCTGATTCCCACCAGTATGGCAATGGTGCTGATTGACACCATACACGAGGAGCTGCTGAAAAGCGCCGAACTGACAGGTATATGGGAGAAACGCCTGCGCGAGATTGAGAAAGGCAAATACAGCTCCCGGCAATTCATCGGCGAACTGAAGCAGATGGTCACGGACCTGACCAGGAACGTGCTGGCCGACAATTCACTAACCAGACTGCAATAAACAGCGTATTATTGAGTTATTATTATCGATGAAGAGACACGGTGACATAATCAGTCTGCTCCTATTGTCCGTAACCGCCGTAATCTGCGGCTGCGGAGCGGAATACCAGCTTCACAAGGCCGAGCAGAGCTATGCCATCGGCGAATACACCAATGCCGCCGCCCTCTACAGGAAAGCATACGCCGCCACCCCGCCCAAGGACAGGGAACATCGCGGAGAACGGGCCTTTATGATGGGGGAATGCTACAGGCACATCAATTACTATGCACGTGCCGTTGCGGCATATCAGAACTCGGTACGCTACAAATACAAGGACTCCACCGCATTGAAATACCTGGCCGATATGCAGCTGGCATCCGGCAAATACAAGGATGCGGCGAAGAACTATGCGGCGTACCTTGAGATGAATCCGGATGACGTTCTTGCATCGTACGGCCTGGAATCGTGTACTCTCTCACAGGAATGGAAGAAGAACCCGACGCGCTACACGGTCAGAAAGGATCCTGTTATGAACTCCAGAATGAGCGATTACTCGCCGGTCTATGGCAATGCCGACTACACCCAACTCTATCTGACATCGACCCGCAATGAGGCCAACGGCGATGACATAAACGGAATCACCGGTATGAAGAGCTGTGACATATTCGTGTCCGAGAAAAACGAGAAGGGCGTATGGCAGAAGCCTGAGGTGATTGAAGGCGGTCCGAACAGCGCCGATGAGGATGGAGCCTGCACCTTCAGCCCGGATTTCCAGACAATGTACTTCACGAGATGCGCCGTTGACCCCACCCTGCCGCAACCGGCACGTATAATGCAGTCCAGGCGCTCCGATGCAGCCTGGCAGGAGGCCACGAACTATCAGGACGAGAACGACACGCTCTTCTCGTACGCACACCCTGCATTATCGCCAGACGGCCAATGGATATATTTCACCTCCGATATGTACGGAGGCTACGGAGGTCAGGACATCTGGAGGATACCTGTTGACGGACGCTTCATAGGCGCAGAGAATCTTGGCCCTACCATAAATACCGCCGGCGATGAGATGTTCCCGACATTCCGCCGCAACGGAGAACTGTATTTTTCGTCCAACGGCTGGCCCGGAATGGGAGGTCTGGACATATTTATGGCGGAACAGCTGAATGACACGACCTGGCACATACAGAATATGCAGTCGCCCATAAACTCATTTGCAGACGATTTCGGAATGACTTTCGAGGGCGACTACACGCGCGGCTTCTTCTCATCGAACAGAAACGACGGGCGCGGACGCGACAACATTTATTCGTTCATACTGCCGGAGACCATACACAACATCACGGGCTGGGTGTATGAGAAAGACGGATATGAACTTCCCGATGCCATTGTCTATATGGTCGGCAACGAGGGCACCAACCAGAAAATAGGCGTAAAGGCCGACGGCTCATTCACCGTGCGTGTCACGCCGGGGGCGAGCTACGTGCTTCTCGGCACGGCGAAAGGCTTCCTGAACTACAAGCAGGAAATTGTAGCCGACAGCACCGAGGAGAACCGCGAATATGTATTGCAGTTCCCCCTCTCGTCAATCAACAGACCGGTCCTCATTGACAACATATTCTACGATTTCGACAAGGCCACACTGCGCCCGGAATCAGAGCAGTCGCTTTTAGAACTCGTATCGCTGCTGAACGACAATCCGAATGTGACAATAGAACTGCGCTCGAACTGCGACTACAAAGGCGCTGACCAATACAACGAAAGGCTGTCACAGAGACGCGCCGAGAGCGTGGTTGCCTTCCTCATCGCCAACGGTATAGCCGAAGACCGCCTGACAGCCAAGGGCTACGGAGAGACCGCTCCGAAAGTCATCACCCGGAAACTTGCGGAGAAATACGACTTCCTTGAGGAAGGTCAGGAACTTACGGAAAGCTTCATCCTTACCCTTACAGACGAGCAGCAGGAAATCTGCAACCAACTGAACCGCCGCACCGAATTCAGCGTCCTCAGCACCACCTACGGCCTCTACAACTAACAGTAATCGGAGAGCCTGGAATTATCCCGAATACCTCCCCTGTATTCCGGCTTTACGTATCGAGATGTATAATCCAATCCGTGAGTAATTTGCAGGATTTTTACAATTCCGAATGTGTTTGTTCGGAAAATCAAAAAACTATTCGTAATTTCGGAGTTGCTTAGCTGACCCAGCATCCATATTTTCGGAATTGTTCATTCAATTGGAATAGCTTTGGGAACTGGTTGCAGGGTTGGGTGGGCAAAAGACATACGAAGACGTTACTTGACGTTTAGCTTCTAAAAAGTAAATTCTATCATAAGGAAATGAACAAATTATCAATCAATCCAATTAAGGAGGAGTATACTTCCCCCGAGGTAAAGGAAATCATGATTTCCGCTAAGCATCAAATCCTGAATCCATCTGACCATTACTCCGATTTTGGCCCCGCAACAGACGAAATTGGATGATAGTCCGACTTGATTTAGAACAAATAACATAAAAAATAACATGTATAATAGGATCTTTATTTTGGCCACTGTCGCAGTATTAGCGATGGTGTCCTGCGCAAAGGAACTTCAACAGACTGTGCCTGACAGTTTCGGTTCCACCGATGTCCATTCTCTTTCTGTAGGAATCGAAGCCGGTGAATATCTGCCTACAGATGCAACAAAAGCTTCGATGAATGCGATAGTGCGCGTCGATTGGAAACAGGGTGATAAGGTTTCTGTTGTCAATGCCTCAACAGGATATATTCTTGGAGGATATCTTACGGCAGATAGTGATGGAGCAGTCACAACATTCTCAGGCGACGTTTCCGGGACCCTACATAAGAATGACAAGCTTTATTATATTTTCCCGGCACTCGATGTACAAGTTGAAACATTGTTCTCAGAGCAAGAAATCAGTCTCAAGGCCCAGACATATGACGCAACTAAGTCGAATGAAGTCTGTTTCCACGGTTATGCGGAAGATACCTACTCCGGCGATAATTCTACTGAAACTCACATTTCCAAGAGCATCAAGTTCAACCCTGTGACGGCTTATGTGCATCTCAATATGTCCAATATCCCGGCTAAAAACGCCGACCTTACGAGCATTGATTTGAGCAACGTGAATGGAGGTTTTAAGTGGGTTTTGGAAGACAAGACTGTTTCAGCACAGTCCTACTTGGAAGATCAAGGCATATCCGTGACCTGCTCCAATACCAAAATATCCCAGTCGGGCAATGCCGTTGTCCGTTTCGCCGTTCCGGCGAGCCCAGCTACCGTAGAGGCAAGGGTACTCACAGTCAACAAGGCCTACTCACTCTCCAACTATTCAAATGCAGAGAGGAGAGCCGCAGCATACTATAACCAGCTTTACTCAACGTGGGTAAGCAGCAACGTAAAAGTTTACGATAAAGACACTGAGGTCAATGTTAAGGTTGACAACGGCGGTTCCACAGAATCCGCCGAAGCTGCTCTGCCCGTGGTGGAGGCATTCAAATCAGGCAAAACAGAAGGCACAAAGATTGAGATGGGTGGCGTCGGAACCATTACTTTTGACCAGACTGCAACGAATAAGATTCTTGGTAATGCAGAAGGTTCTACCAGCGTCTTCTTCAAAGTTGAGGATGTGACAAAGGATACGGATGTTGAAAAGAAGAACATTGTCTATGAGGTCACGATGAAGACTGTTGACCAGGACGGCAAAGAAGTGTTCTCAGAAGCTAATGCGGCAGGTGAAGCCACCGTGGAGGTTCCTCTTGGAGATAATGTGGTAAGTGTGGAGAAAGTGACGCTTTTGGATGCAAATGGAAACCCGATTGCCGGAGGCGTAGTTGAAAATAGCCATCACTTTGATGCGGTATCGCGAATTCTTTCATTCCGGGTTGTTCACTTCTCGAAATATGCGATCGAGTACGAAAAGAGAGAAAATCCTATAAATCGTGTAGCCACGATCGGCGAAAGGGGATATGAGTCTCTCGCCTCTGCGATTGCTGCCGCCCAGAACGGGAATACCATAAAGATGTTTGCTGATTTTGCAACGACAGACAAGGTTACGGTGGGTGCAGACAAAAATATTATTCTTGACCTGAACGGCAAGACAATCAGTTACACTACGGACGAACATGGTTCATTCATAGAAAATAAAGGCCAGCTCAAGATTATTGATTCAGGTCAGAATGGTATTATTACAGCGGCATTCAATAATCCTAACTGGTCAGATGGTTGTTATACAATCAATAATGCAGGTACATACGATAAAGCCGGCAAACTTGTAATTGAGTCTGGAACAATCGAGAACACCAGTCCTGGCAAAGGTCTCGCCTGGCCTATCAGCAATGGTATCTATGGCACCAATGCCGACCTTGTAATCAATGGCGGTACCATCCATTCTGTCAATTATGTTCCTGTTCGAGAGTATCTCCAGTGTGGCGGCAAGAAGACCATCGTCATCAACGGCGGGAAATTCATCAGCGACAATTCCCGAGCAATTGCAATTCAGGTCAATGATGCTACTATCCAGGATACCGGCTCATCCGTAACTATCAATGGAGGTGTATTTACCTGCAAAGGTTCCGGCATCCTCTATGTCGACATGCACGCGGCCAATGCCAATCTGTCCGGATTTACGATGACCATCAACGGCGGCAAATTCTCAAACGGCAATACCTCTGCACCCGTACTGGTGTATGACGATGAAGGCAACTCTCAGACATCTGCCGTACTTCTCAGCAAAATCCTCAAAGGCGGAACTTATTCAAAGGAACCAGCTTCGGAACTCCTTGCCGACGGGTATGCAGCCAAGCGGAATACGGATGGCAGCTGGACTGTGGAGATAGAGAATTTCTGGCCTAATTTTGCGGTATCGTCATTCTCCAACATTAACGAAGGTGCAAAGACAATCACCATCTCTTCGCCTGCGGAACTTGCGTTGCTGGCGAAAAAAATCAACGGCGGCACTTCGTATGCCGGATATACCATTTCAATCAACGGCAGCCTTGATATGGGTGCGCATTTCTGGATTCCTATCAATGCATATAGCAAAGGAAGCCTTAGAGGTGCTACAATCAAGGGTGTAAATGGTGCGACAATCGCTAATCTTAAGATAGAGAAAGCTATATACAAAGGCAATTACGATTACTATGCAGGCTTCATTGCTCAGGCCGCCGGGGTTGTAACATTCAAAGACCTCACATTCTCTGGCGCTGTTTCTGTTGATAACGGTTCGGGAGTAGCTACAGTTCTCGGACAGACCTATGGTAATGTACTCTTTGATAATGTGAAAGTTGTGAACAGTACCGTTTCGGCAGAAACCAAGGCGGGATCGCTGCTTGGGTTTACCGGAGGCGACGGCATTAAGGTTACGGTCAAGGATTGTTCCCTTGACAACGTTACCGTCAAGGCCGAATACTCCTATGCCCTTATGGTGGGTCTTGTCAATACCAATGACCAAGTTGTGTTCGAAGGTAGCAATACTGCGACCAACTCACACGCAGTGCTTGATGAGACCATAGCCGCCAGTGATTTTCAGACAAGAAAGACCATCAAGGGATACACATATGGTGTAGATGACACCAAACTCTGGGTTATAGGCGTTCAGGATGCCTGGGCAGAATGCCGCAGCAATCCTACACCAAAGAAGAACATAGATGGTGTTGAGTATTCCGTGATGGGTGACATCTTCTATCACGCCGGCGGTGTCGTGGTTGACATTTGCGCTCCCGATCCTGTGGCACAGATTGGGAACACCAAGTACGCAACCCTTGATGAAGCGTTTGCTGCCGTTCAGGCAGGCCAGACAATTGAAATTGTCAAGGCCGGCACATATACGGTTCCTAATATTTCATATAACATCACTGTTGAGGGGGCTGTTACCGACGTGGTATTCAATTGTGAGGGTTCTGGAAGCATCGCCTCAATTCCAAATGGGTCTACTTTTAAGAATGTTACGATGAACTTTGGCAACAGCGGTTACCACGGATTCCAGCACGCTGGTCACATCATTATGGATGGTTGCATTTTAAACGGCCTGTTTTTCAGCTATGGTGATATGACCTTCAAGGGATGTACCTTCAACCAGGAAAATGAAGAGTACAATATGTGGTGCTATGGCAATGACGTTACTTATGACGGATGCACCTTCAACAGCAAGGGTAAATTCCTCAATGTATATAATGAAGGCAATGACGATGGCACTCCTTGGAATATTGTAGCCAAGGACTGCGTATTCAATACTTCCAAGGCCAACAAGGCTGCCTTGAACATCAAGGAAACTTGCAACGCTATCTTCTTGAAGTACAATGTGACCGTTAAGAATTGCTCTTGCAACGAACTTCAGAATTCCCTTGAGAATAAGGATGACGGATCGCTGTACCGCGTAAGCTCTATCTGGCAGGTTGACGATAGAAAAGATGGCGCAACAGGCATCAATGTAACAGTTGACGGTTTGAAAGTTTATCCATTCTGCAGCAAGGATGCCGATGGTAATTATCATATTATCAATGCTGCCGGTCTTCTTCAGTTCCATGACTTGTATGCTGACGGCAAGGTTGCCTATACAGCAAAGGTTTATATTGACAATGACATCGATTTCACAGGTAAGACCTGGACCGCCTGCGAATGGCATGCTGACGGCAATAAAAAAGGTTTTGCATTGTTTGACGGACAAAATCATACAATCAAGAACTTCACTGTCAGCGGTCAGGGTATGTTCAGCAGGTGGGCTTGTATCGCCAACATCGGCGCAACTCCTTATTTCAAGGATATCGTATTCGACGGTGCAAAGAACGTCACATCTACGCTTAACGTCTCATTGTTCTGCGGACAGGTCTATCAGAATGCCAAGATTGAAAACGTAACCATCAAGAACTCTCAGTTCGAGGGTACATACAAGGTGGCTCCGTTTGTCGGAACGGTATATGATGAAAAACCTGCCATAACTGCAACTCTCACCATGAAGGACTGCAAGGTTGAAAATACCACTGTACGCAGCACCAAATACAATTATTGTACCTGTGGCATGGTAGCTTGGGTATCAGACATTGATGATAACGATAAAATCGTATTTGAAGGAAATAATGTTGTAGAAGATGTGACACTCTACAAATCCAATGTCAACTATAACCTCTTCGGCAGGATATACTGGGGAGATGGCGGCGACGATGGAACTGCCCACGACGAAGCAGCGAACGTAACCGTTTCCAACGTCAACATTGTTCCTGTTCAATAAACGACAATATTTTCCCGGGCGGGCCTGACCGCCCGACTTGGGATAACCTTAAGAACTCATTCATTCGCCGTTCCGGACCCCGGAACGGCGAATGAATTTTTGTCTTGGTATAAGAACAAATTCAGGCCATATCCTCGCAAGTCTGGACTACGGTGGCGGAATAAGACACCACCCCTCCGTTCGATGTCCGTTCATTGTCCGTTCTGAAACGTCAGAATAGCGGAGAGAGAGAGCGGCCTTGGTACGAACCTGCTTCGGAGCTGCTGCTCCGGGCGACACGGACTACGGGACTACGATAGAATAGTTTGTACTTCGTCCACCTTCGTCATTCTTCCTGAGGACTCCCTTGGCCACCAAGTCATTGATATCATTCAGAGCCGTATCAGAAGA
>JAKSIX010000064.1 GCA_024398595.1 Bacteroidaceae bacterium
TCTTTGCCTCGACAGGTTCGACAAGAGCGCGGAGGAGTCGAAGGACCCGGTTGACCGCTTTATGTACACTCTGAAGAACATCGCGGGACTTGAGGAGATGCCCCGGAGCTTCGGGGACAGCGGGGAGATGGTGGAGCTGTACACCCGCTCGATGACGGCGAACCTGCCTGCGGAAACGATACACGAAATAGAGATTCACAAGAATATGACAACCGAAAACGACATACTTGTAGCTATCGCCGAGGCCCGCGAGGACGCCGCGCTCGAAGCCACCGCCAAGGCTCTGGCGGAAGGTGAAGCCAGGGGTAAAGCAGAAGGCAAGGCGGAAATTGCCAGGGCAATGCTCGCGAAGAATACTCCTGTCGATTTCATAGCCAGCGTCACCGGGCTGACAAAAGCACAGGTGCAGGCCATCGCCAGGAGTCTTTGACCTTCTCCCGCTTAAAATTCTGTGGGAAAAATAGATTTCGAGGGGAGTCTGTCAGCTTTTATTCAAATTCGGTGAACCTTATCCAGTCGATTTGCATCTCAACGGGGAGATTGTCCGTACACACAGGCCCCACCCAGTTGCCGCCGAGCTGCATACTCAGAATTAGATAGAATTCACGGTCAAAAGGCCATTGCTCCTCGGGAGCTCCTTCCCGTTTGATGTAGCTGTGGCAGGGGACTCCGTTGACGGTCCAGACAAGCCTGTCATAGTAATGCTCCAGGCCGTAAACGTTCCAGTCATCCGGGTCAATCATTCCGGTAGCCCCTTTCACGATGTCATCCTGTTTCATCAGATACGTGTAGGCGGTGTGGCAGGTGGTATATACGAAATCGTCTGAATTGAGTCTTTCTATTATGTCTATCTCTCCTCCGTATGGCCACTGCGCATTGTCGAACGGGCACATCCAGATGGCCGGCCAGGCGCTCTTGCACCCCTGGAGTTTTGCCCTGACCTCTAAACGACCGTATCCGAAGCCCTTCTTGCCACGGCTTTGAAGTCCTCCGGTAATCACATCGCGCTCATCCCCTTCAATGCCGGGATTGACTATGCCTTTCAGGAAAAGAACCCCGTCCGACACAACAACGAGAGAATCGTAATCGGACATATGTGCATTCCAGTCCGAGGTTCCCGCAGGAATCCGGCTCCATATTCCGGAATCGAATGTGCCCCCATCGAAATCCTCAATCCAGGTGTATTGAGGTCCGGGATTGCAGGTCGCCAATGCGAGCGCAGCCAGAATAATAGTCAGTTGCTTCATATTTTTATAGTTCACTTGTTCATATAGATGCAGTTCGGTGCGCAAAAATTAACCCGAAATGACCGGTTCATGGTTTCAACGTATTCACTAGAGAGACAAATATAGCAATTCCCATAATTTTCAATACACATCCCTGCCCCGTCACATCAGTTCCGCAAGTGCAAATATCCTCGGGAACAGACGGTTCTAGCTTCAGGGCATTCCTGGATTTCGTCGAAGATGAGGCAAGTTTCTCCTGGGATGAATTTTACGCCTTTAATTTGTGCAGAAAGATTAAGTAATATGTTGTCCACATCTTTTGAACCCGTAAATGCACAGATTCGCTCCGGCTCTTTGATAAAATTCATATACACGACATTCTTGTAGTTCTCGTCAGCGAAATGCTTCGCGATGAATGTCTTTCCGCATTGGCGTATGCCCATTATCACAAGCGGCTTGTGCTCAGGCTTGTTTTTCCACTCAATGAGAGTATCTTCAATCTTTCTTTTCAACATGATTAACAATGTTATCTGGCGACAAACACTTTTTCCAACGAGTTTGTATGTTACATTGCAGCGGGCTGTGCAGCAATTTGCAGCAAAGTGCATTGTTGCTTAAAATACGGACTAATCTTTTCTCGCATTTGAAAAAAACATAAAAATAATCCGCAACGAACAAAAAATTTTCTATTTTTATTACGATTATTTATATTTGCGGAAACAATTTTAACAACACTTAATATCAACACATCTATGAAGAAAACTAATTTAACTAGCTTCGTTATCAAAGCTATGCTTGGATTAAGTTTCCTTGTAGGGGGGGGGTATTTCTGCATTTGCCCAGTCTAATGCAGTAAAATATGCCGGTGTCATCACGGACGAGAACGGCGAGCCCCTTCCTGGTGTATCTGTTATGATACAGGGAACCAGCGTGGGTGTTATCTCCGATTTGGATGGTAATTTCTCCATCAATGCTTCCGAAGGAAACGTTCTTGAATTGTCTTGTGTCGGTTTCCAGACACAGAAGGTTACTGTTGCCAGCGGCAGCAATAACCAGAAGTTCGTGCTTGCGACAGACAATCTGAGCCTCGATGAGGTGGTCGTTGTCGGTTACGGTACAAGCACCAGAAGAGACCTTATTTCTTCCGTCTCTACGGTAAAGACTTCTCAGATCGTCAACATTCCTGTGACCAATATGGCACAGGGCCTTGCCGGACGTTCTCCCGGTCTTATCGTTGTTCAGAGTGGTGGTGGTGTCAACGCTACACCTTCTGTCAGCATCCGTGGCGGTGGAGACCCTCTTTATGTCATTGACGGCATCATCCGCTCCGGCGATGATTTCCGCAACCTTTCACCTGATGACATTCAGTCAATGTCCATTTTGAAAGATGCTTCCGCAACCGCTATCTATGGTGCGCGTGCGGCAAACGGTATCATTCAGATTACTACCAAGATGGGGGGTAGCGGCAAACCGACTGTCGAGTACGACATGAATTTTGCTTTCTCACAGCCCAGCATCTGGCCGGAGAAGATGAATACCATCGACCGTATGACTTATGGTAATCTCGCAGCCAAGAATGACGGCGCTACCGAGCCCTTCGGCAAGGAAGCTTTCGATGCTGTACAGAACGGCTCGGATCCTCAGAATTATCCCAACACAGACTGGAGAAGACTTGTGCTTAACAACTGGGCTCCCCAGCAGAAACACACGGTCCGTCTTGTCGGTGGAAGCGAAACCAACAAGTATTACGCTTCCCTCGGTTTCGTGGATCAGAACTCTCTCTACAAGACAAACACACACTATATGAAGCGTGCCAACTTCCGTCTTGCAGAATCTGCCACAATAAAGGCTATCGGCCTTCAGGTGAATGTCTCTCTTGACGGTTATCGTCAGTTCCAGACACATCCTTATACATCAACGGCAAGTGGATACTATCAGGTATTCTCACACATCAACAACCAGTCTCCTCTTAAGAACGGTGTCAACAAGTTCGGCCTTCCTTATCA
The DNA here is from genome assembly GCA_024398595.1 of Bacteroidaceae bacterium. GTDB lineage: Bacteria > Bacteroidota > Bacteroidia > Bacteroidales > Bacteroidaceae > Colenecus. Next base: position 3,233 of record JAKSIX010000064.1, read on the forward strand.
AATGGGAGACAACCCCGTTGCTGAGACAGCGGCAGATGCCGGATATACCAACAGCACCAACACCGTTGTCAACGGACGTGGCGAACTCATCTGGAGCCTCCCTTGGGTGGAAGGCCTTAAGGTCAGGGCTGCTGCCAACTATCGTTACTACGGCAACCTCGACAAGCAGTGGAGAAAAGATGCAGCAATGTATGCATGGGATTCTGAAACTCCCGGAGCAAGCTCAAAGCCTATGCTTTATGAGGCTAACGGAACCGGATACGGTGTCACTGCTCAGGCTTTCGTAGAATATGGCAGAACTTTCGGCAAACACACCGTTAATGCTCTTGCCGGCTACGAGCAGTACTATGAGAAGAATTTCAGCAGCTGGCTCAAAAGAGAGAACTACGATTTCACCATCGATCAGATAGAAGTCGGTCCCGCAAGCACCCAAACCAATGGTGGTAGTGAGGCAGAATTGGGAAGAAAGGCTTTCATCGGCCAGCTCAAGTACAACTACGCCAATAAATATTATGTAGAAGGTTCCATCCGTCGTGACGGTTCCGACTATTTCGCTCCCGGCAAACGTTGGGGTACATTCTTCAGCGGATCTGCAGGTTGGGTCGTCACAGCCGAGCCTTGGATGCAGGCACTTGTGCAGAAGAACATTCTCAACACTCTCAAACTTCGCGCTTCTTACGGTCAGACCGGTCTTGATTCAAGTGCAGGTCGTTTCGCATACCTTACCTCTTACAACCTGAACAACACAGCATACGTTCTCAACGGTGCATTTGTCCCCGGTTTCACAGAGGGCTCACTTCCTTCACCTGACCTTACCTGGTACACCACAACAGAGACAGACTTCGGCTTTGACTTCGCTTCATTGAACAGCCGTCTCTATGGATCATTCGATTACTTCTTCTATAAGACCAAGGGATATCTTGTTGCTCCCACCGGAGAGTCTTATCTCAACCAGATTATCGGTGTCACAATGCCTAAGGTCAAGTCCGACTCCGAATATCAGAGGGCCGGTATTGAAATCCAGCTCGGCTGGAAAGACACTATCGGTGACTTCCATTACGATATCAGCGGAAACTTCACCTGGTTCAACTCTATGTGGGCCTGCAAGGCTGACGAGGCTGAAAGTTCTTATATGAATCCTTATACAAGGGTACAGGGCAGCCTTGAAAACTACTACGGCACACTCTATCAGAGCGCAGGCTATTTCCAAAGCGCAAATGACGTTCTCAACAATGCAGTCTACACCAATGCCGTCAACACCGGCAAACTTACCGCAGGTGACATCAACTACGTTGACGTCGATGGTGACGGCCGTCTGACCAGTGCCGATGCAAGGAAACTCGGGAACTCATCCACTCCTCGCGGACAGTATGGTATCAACATCTTCCTGGGCTACAAGGGATTCTCCCTCGGCATGCTCTTCCAGGGTTCTACCAACTTTGACATCAATCTCAACAGCCCCGGTATGTCGATGCAGACCGGTCAGCTCACTACTCTTCCTGTAGCATTCGACTATCAGAGAGATTTCTGGACTCCCGACAACAGGAACGCTGCATATCCCCGTCTTATGGCAAGTACCGGTCTCAACAGTCAGAATAACTTCATAAGCAGTAACTTCTGGCTTGTCAACGGAGCTTACTTCCGTATGAAAGACCTTCAGTTCTCTTATGATTTCAAGTACAGGCTTCTCAAGAATGCCAAGTGGCTTTCCAAACTTGCCCTTGGCGTTTCCGGACAGAACCTATTTACCGTTTCTAATGTAACCAAGTTCGGTCTTGACCCTGAGAACGCTTCGGTCGAGAACTATGCATATCCTATTGAAAGGGTTATCGCATTCACACTTAATGTTGGATTTTAATTGAAAAGCGCTATGAGAAAATATATAAAATACGGTGTTTTCGCATTATGTGCTCTGGCGCTGGCTTCCTGCCAGGATGTTCTCGACACTCATCCCACTTCGAGCTTCGATGATGATGCAGTGTGGGGGAGCAAAGCCACAGCAGACGCGTTTGTAAACGCGACTTATAGCAATGTAATGGGAATTTGGGCCGGCAGCTCAGCTTCTATCGGCTGGGAAGCTCGCACTCCCAACTGCGTAAAGTGCTCGCAGGTCGGTGAAGGTATCGACGGTTTTGCTCTGGAGAGCATATCAAACACTTCCGATTACGGTGCAAACCGTTCGAGTATCCTAAGAAGCTGCAACCTTATTATCGAAAAGGTCGAAGCGTCTACTACTCTAACTGCAGATGAGAAGACCGCCCTTAAGGCTGAGGGTTATTTCCTTCGCGGTATGGTATTCTTTGACCAGGCCAGGAAGATGGGCCGTTTCCTTCCCATCAAGCAGGTTCTTTCTCAGGACAAAGAGGCAGAAGCCAAGATTGCTATGACCAAGGATCTCAAGGAAAGTTGGAAAGTCGTCACAGATGACCTTCAGGAAGCAGTCAAGGGTCTTCCCAAGACAGCTGCCTCGGGCCGTGCCACCAAGTATGCGGCAGAAGTTATCCTCAGTCGTGCCGCCCTTCAGGCGTATGCTTATACCAATGAGGCCACTTATCTTGATATGGCAATCAACGCTGCCAATGACGTTATCACTAACAGCGGGTCTGCCCTGACAAGCAATTACGGTGGAATGTTCCAGAATTCCGGTGATACGGATAAGGAAATTCTCCTTGCCCGTTACTGGCTCAATACAAATGTACAGTGTAGCAGTTTCGATGAAATCCAGAGAGCTGCTCCCAACATTTCCATTGATGACCAGAAGCTTTCAAAGAGCCCCAATCTGTGGAAAATGGCGAAGGCTGCCAAAACGTTTGAGGCGTGGGGCGTTTACTGGCCCTCTCAGGATCTCGTTGACCAGTATCTCGTGATTGACCAGGCTACCGGCAAGGCTCTGCCTTGGTATGAGACTTCTCAGTTCAAGAACAATGTTGATGTACTTGACGCAGCAACTGTTACGAAAGCCGGTCAGATTGATTCTTATGAGAGGACAAACGGAGAAATCAGGAATATGCCTACGGCCGCTGATCTGACCAATGGAAAATCAGGATATCCTTTACTCTCAAGGTACTATAAAATTAAGGCTGATGCTACAGAGAAAAACATCAGTACACTTATGTATGCCAATAGGGACAAGAGGTTTGCGGCTAGCGTCGTCTATGATCAGGGACCTGCATTCAACGGAGAGGTATTCGAAACTAATCATGGCGGAAATGCTTTTCAGGGAGTTCGTGACAAGGAAGACGGCGGTTGGTATAACACAACCACAGGCTACTACTGGAGAAAGTATGTCATTGATGACGCTGATCCAAATGTGTTTGCCAGCACCAAGACAAATTTCCATATGTGTGTCGCCAGACTTGGTGAGGCTTATCTGAATCTTGCTGAAGCTTTCTTGCTCAAGAAAGAGCCGGCAAAAGCTGTTGAAGCTTTCAATAACACCAGAAGAGTTCACGGCGGCCTTCCTGACTCAGAGGCCACAACGCTTGCTGACGCTTGGGCTGACTACATCCGTGAGCGTAACTGCGAAATGACAAACGAGATAGGTGATATCTACTTCAGCTACCTCCGTTGGGGTAAATATGGTGGAGACGCCAACCACGGACGTCCTGCAGGCGATATCGTTTATGATCTTGACAGACCTGCTTACAAGATTGAAATCAACAGAGACCGTACAGCTGTCCTCGTAGGTCAGGCAACTCTTCTTAACGGCGCGAACAGAATGTTCACAACAAAGCGCTATCTCCTCCCTATTAACAAGGGATTCCTCGATACCCGTGAGGCTTATGGTCTCGACCATGATCAGAATCCCGGTTGGTAATCCTAAAATGATATGAATATGAAAAAGATAATATCAATCTTAGCACTGGCAATCTTCACTCTAACGGGAACTTCCTGTCTCAAGTCAAATCTCAATCTTGACACATACGACGGAAAGGACATCACCAGCATCGTAGGTGTTTACTACAGATATCTCGGTGACAATGTTATCCCCGCAAGCGGAGAAAAAGAGGTAAGGCAGGTTACACTTTCTGTATCAGACGTAGCCATCGATACCAAGGCCGGCACTGTATCTGCTAAAGTTACGCTTCCTTCAAACTTCCCTGAAGCACAGAAGGCAAGCATTGACGCTACCAAACTCTGCGTTGTAGTTGGAATTTCCACTGCCGCTGTAATCGAACCTACAGGAAACTCTCCTAAACTCGGACTTCCCGGTGACTGGAGCAAGGAGAACACTTACAAGATTACTGCTGCTGACAACTCCACAAAGGACTGGAAAATTAAGATCAATTTTAGCAAATAGTTAATATTAAGTTAGTTTAATTTTTGAATTGGGGGCTCCGGTAAAAGAGAATACTCCGGAACCCCCTTTTTTATATCAATAATTATTTCGGCGTTGTTATGAACAGATTGTTGTTGCTCATATTGTCATCTCTGGTTGTGGCTTGCAGCGGATGTGAGTATTCCGTTGCGGAATCTCCTTGGGAGGAATCGTTTGGAAATCACCGTGCAGTCATCAAAGTCGGGCGACCGGCCGATGCTGTCAATCTTGATGTTGAATGGAGAAGACATGACAAGAGTATCGACAATGTCATGTTTCTCATCATCAATGCGGAGACTGGTGACACAATTCCCAATATCCTCAGGAGGGAGGTGAACAGGGAAAAATGCTGCATCACATTTGGACCTGTGAGCAAGGCTGGAACTTATTTCTTCTACTACCTGCCTTTCCCTGTAGAAAGAGGTCACGGATATACGAGCGGGGACTATTATCCTGTTGAGAACAAGCCGGATTCTTCGTGGGTCCAAAAAGCGAAAGAGGCGACTGCGACTGCTAATCTGGTCCGATTTGAATCAAGGACAGCGTTTGACAGCTTCTTTCCTATGGAAGTCATCGCCACTGCCGCTGAGTCGGAAGAATACATCAAACAGAATGATCAACCTTGGTATGCATTCCCGGAAGACAGAATGAATCCTATCCGTATGCGCCACGATATTCCTCAGAAATGGCTTGCTGTCAAGCAGGGAGAAGGATTCAACGGAAAGTCGGCACCGAATGAATACTATACTTTTCAGATAGGAGTCTGGGCTCCGATAGGTGATGTCAGGTCTGTGACATACAGTGCCAGCGATCTCGTTGCCGGTTCAGATGTTATCCCCTCTTCCGCCATTACCTGTTTCAATCTGGAAGGCGTAGGCCCTTACGGCGATGAATTCACGAAGGAGGTTAACGTTCCTGCCGGTGATGTCCAGGCGCTTTGGTTCGGTGTGGACATCCCCGAAAACCAGAAAACGGGCACATACAAAGGTCATGTTACCGTTTCTTCAGCGGATGGTTATGCTATGGTGCTGCCTGTGTCTGTCAAAGTAGGAGGCAGGGCTATTGCAGACAGAGGCGATTCGGAGTTATGGCGTCATAGCCGCCTTAGATGGCTGAATTCCCAGTTAGGCGTGAGCGATGAGCCTACATCATCTTTCCCCTCCGTCTCAGTCAACGGCCTTGCCGTCAAAGTGGCAGGCAAGACTATCACAATGGATGCCAAGAGCGGACTTCCTGCCCAGATCAGCCATAATGGCAAGGATGTTTTCAATTCCCCGATGGAGTTCTCAGTTGAGACTCCTTCCGGAAAAAATCTTATTGCCGGGGAAACGGCCGTCAAGGAGGCGACCGACGGTCACGTTATTTTTGCCTCTCAATCTTGCGTAGACAATCTCTCTTTTGACGTTGAGACAAGGGCTGAATTTGACGGGTGGACCGGTATCACTGTTACATTGACAGCCGGGGTCGATATAAATGTACGTAATGCGTCTTTGCTTTTCCCCGTCAATGAGAAGCAGGGCAAATACTTTATGGGACTGGGACTTGAAGGACAAAGGACCCCGTCATATTTTAAGGGAGGATGGAAACAGACTTCCTCCAACAGGAAATATTGGCCGTTTGACAGCTTCTGGATTGGCAACTATGATGCCGGCTTTCAGGCAGAATTCCGGGGAAGTTCGTACAGCGGTCCGCTGCTGAACCTCTATCATCCCGAATTCCCGGAATCTTGGTATAATGACGGCAAGGGAGGCTTCTCCATATCTTCAGTTGCAAATCAGGTGAAGATTTCAGCCTACTCCGGACCATTCAAGATGAAGGCCGGAGAGAAGAAGACTTTCGAGTTCGCAATTCTTGCAACACCCATAAAGGAACTGGATACTCACAGCCAGTTTGTCAACCGTTACTATCACAATGGACAGGCCCCCACTCCTACTCAGGAGGAGCTTGATAACGGTGTGAAGATTATCAATGTCCATCACGCTTCCGCACCGAACCCATACATCAATTATCCTTTCCTTTCCCGCGATACTCTTTGTGCTTTTGTGAACCGTTTCCATAATGAGGATGTCAAAGTAAAGATTTACTACACACTCAGGGAACTTTCCAATTCGGCATACGAGATATGGGCTTTCCGCAGTCTTGGAACGGAACTTCTGCGTGACGGCAATGGTGGAGGATATAGTTGGTTGCGCGAGCATTTGACAGACGGATACTACCCGCAGTGGTACACGCATTTCAATTTCGATACGGAAAACGGACCGAGTGCTGATGCCGCCCTGCTCACTTCAGCCGGGGACTCCAGACTTTACAACTATTATGTGGAGGGTTTGCAGTGGCTTGTTAAAAATATAGACATTGACGGACTTTACCTCGACGACGTTTCCTTTGACAGACGGACGCTCAAGAGAATGCGTCGTGTAATGGACAGTGTGAAGCCGGGATGTTTGATTGACCTGCATTCCAATACCGGATTCTCAAAAGGACCGGCTATCCAGTATACGGAATTCTTCCCTTACATAGACAAGGTCTGGTTCGGTGAGAGTTTCATGTATTTCCAGATGACTCCGGAGAATTATCTTGTTGAATCTTCCGGGATTCCGTTCGGTCTCACAGGAGATATGTTGCATATGGGCGGAAACAAATGGCTCGGTATGCAATATGGAATGACAGTCAGGTATCCCTGGTTTACTGAAGGCGTCTCCTGCGACCCCAGGCCTGTATGGAAAATCTGGGATGAATTCGGAATAGAAGACTCCAGAATGATAGGCTTCTGGGAGGATGAGCCTCTTGTGACAACGTCAGACCCGGAAGTAAAAGTTACATCATATCTGAAAAAAGACGGCAGCCTGCTTATTTCTGTCGGCAATTATTCGGGCAAGGAAAAAAGGGTGAAGCTCATCTTCAACACCGATCGATATGACGGCTGCAAACTTGTCGCTCCGGAAATTGAAGATTTTCAGGATGCTGCTGAATGGAATATGAAAGATGTGATCTCTATAGCTTCGAAGCAAGGACTGTTGCTTCTGGTAGTTAAAGGTTAATAAAGTTTTTTGAGGTCACACGGGGGATGGCTGTTCCAGCCATCCCTCAATTTTTATTATAAGCTGGAGTTAAATACTTCTTTTGATGGTATCCCTCAGAGCGGAGACTGTGTCCGGGAAGCCGATACCAAATGTTTTGAGCTTTG
>JAKSIX010000065.1 GCA_024398595.1 Bacteroidaceae bacterium
CGGACTGAACGGATATCACCGGAATTGGTGAACGGGTATCGACCGGAATACGCACGGATTTGCCGTTTCCTCGCTCCAAAGTGGGAGTACGCCAACACGCTGTCCGATAGAGTGTATGTGCAGCAGCACAAGAAGGGCTACTACATGCTCTTTGACAGCTATACTGGCAGGAAAATTTCAAACACCCGTTTCAGTATGGTCTATGATGCTCCTGAACGTGACAGTCTGACCGTTTTCCGTTCGATGGACGGCAAGTGGGGCTTCCTTAATGTCAACACAGGGCGTATAGCCATCCCTGCTCAGTACCGGCACGCCTGGGTTTTCTCGGAAGGTGTGGCTGCCGTTGTCGGCGATGATGACAGCCTCCGCTTCATAGGCTATGACGGCAAGGCTGTATTCGACCGCACGTTTGAATATGACGCCAATTACGACTACGTGTTCCGTGACGGATTATGCATAATGACGCGGGAAACGGAAGTCAGAAAACTTGAAGGTATGATAGACTTGACCGGCAACTGGATAATTCCGCAGGAATACACCAGCGTGATTCCTGTTGACGGTGAAGACTGGTATTTCGTGTGCATTGACAATTCTGATTACGGATATAAGGAAGGACTAATAGACATATCTGGCAATTGGATTTTTCCGCCGGTTTATAATAATATTGAATACTGCCGATGCGACAGCACGTTTTATCTGACCAAGGATTACGTCAAAAGTCATATCTCTGCCGATGGTACCGTACTTGAACCTTTCTTGATTGAAGAAGTATATCATCTCAGTTATGATTTGCCAGGCGAGAACCTTATTGACAAATATGACTATGAATACACAAGAGTGGCCATATCTGACAAAGTGGCTTCGTACCGTGTCTGCAATCTGTACGGCTTGCTTGATCTGAGGACAGGTAAACCGCTCACACCCGCCTGTTTCAGCGGCATATCTATGCAGACCGCCGACCTGATACGCTGTCAGCTGAAAGACACTTACTCGGAGGTATTGTATGATTCAAACGGACGTAGAATACAATAATTAGAGGAAGCTATGAACAATGATAATCAGTCACAGATGACACCCGCCGAGCTGTACCGCCATCTGAAGAACGAGAAATACCGCAAGAGACCTTTTGAAACGGCATCCCTCGGAGAGGGGATGTCCGTTGTCAACGAAGTGATAGACCAATACTGGAAGCCCCGTTTCCTTCTTGACAATGAGAATGGCACAGCCGTTGAGTTTATGGGCAGGAACGAGACACTTCTTACTGTCACCAGCGATGACATTGACTGGGAGTCGCTTGAAACCGGAGTGTCTGCCAGTGCAATGAGCCGTGCCAAGGCTCTTGACTTCCATTATCCGTCATTCATCTACGCTTTCAAGAACGGAGTGGCCGAGGTGGTATGGCAGCTGGCTCCTGATGGAATGTACTATATGGACGAGGATGGTTTCGGAATGGAACCTGATGAAGCTGAAAACATATACGGGCTCATCGACAGACAAGGCCGTGTCCTGGTGAAATTCCGCTATGTAGGTGACAATAACGAGCTGATTGCCGGAATGAGAGTAATGTTGGAAAGAGTATAGTCTGAACTGGAGAACGTTGACACAACAAATGCAACGGTGCTGTCTTGGCTTGAAACTGACAATCTGATTATGTGCCAGTATGCTCAATTTTCAGAATTACTCTCGAATGTAGATGCTGTAAAGATTCAAAGTTCGTTAATAAATGCCACATCCGGAGGGTACAACAATCTGTTGGTGATCTGCAAATAAGATTATTTCAGGTTATATTATAAAATTGTGTACCTTTACGGCAAGAATTGAACATTTTGTTCTGGCAAATTGAACATTCTGCATTGGACAATTGAGCATTCTGCAAGGCGTTATCATATAAATATCAGACACTTACAATATGGCCGAATACATTAGAAATCAATATGGCATCCTGCGTGAGAGGATTGGAGAACCACGTAAGTTCATACAAGTTCTCGCGGGGCCAAGACAGGTCGGTAAGTCAACACTTGTGGGACAAGTGCTGAACGATGTCACCATACCGTATATGTTGGAGAATGCGGATGGAGTAAATCACGAAGATACAGATTGGATCAGAAGAGTGTGGGAATCCGTGCGCATCGCAATGCTGTTGCAGCATAAAGAGGAATACTTGCTCGTGATTGACGAGGTGCAGAAGATAGACAACTGGAGTGAGGCTGTTAAGGCAGAGTGGGACAGAGACAGTCGTGAAGGAAGAAACCTGAAGGTGGTACTTCTGGGGAGTTCGAGATTACTCATCAGGAAAGGACTTACGGAGTCACTTGCCGGCAGATTTGAACTCATTCGTATCACCCATTGGAGTTATGCTGAAATGCGTGACGCTTTTGGCTATACACTTGACCAGTATATTTATTATGGTGGCTACCCCGGCCCTGCTGCAATGATTGGCAATGAAAAGCGTTGGAAAAAGTATATCAAAGATTCACTCGTAGCTCCAGCCATCGAAAAGGATGTCATCATGACCTCCAACATCTACAAGCCGGCTCTAATGAAGCGAACCTTTGAACTGGGTTGCGGATATTCCGGCGAACTCCTTTCGTTGACAAAGATGATAGGCCAGTTACAGGATGCCGGCAATGTAACAACCATAGCAGGTTACATCGACATATTAAGCCAATGTGCTCTTCTCTGCGGACTTCAGAAATATGCCAATGACGATTCGCGTAAATATAACTCCATTCCGAAGTTCCAGGTCTTCAACAACGCGCTTCTGACCACATACAAGGGACGCTCCTTCCTACAGGACAGACAGGATACCGAGGCTTGGGGCAGATGGGTAGAGAGTGCTGTCGGTGCCTACCTTGTCTGCCAAGCCGAGGAGTTGGAGTACAAAGTATATTATTGGCGGGAGCGAAGTGATGGGGTTGATTTCATTGTCGTTTCAGACGATGTCACCCTTGCCATTGAGGTGAAGAGTGGCAGACGCAAGATGAATAACGGTCTCCCCAAGTTCACCGAAGCCTTCCATCCAACTCGCTCCTTTGTAGTAGGTACAGGTGGCATTCCTATCGAAACGTTCCTTTCGTGCAATCTGGAGGATTTGATAACTGAATAGAGAAATCCGTGAAGGTCATTCATCGGCTAACAACAGCTTGATTATTATCGATAAAGGATTTTCAGAATTACTCTCGAATGTAGATGCTAAATGCCCCATCCGGAGGGTGCAACAATCTGTTTGTGAACTGCAAATAAGAAAAGGTTGGTTCCCTCTGCGAACAGAGCGGGATGACAACAACTTAACTAATAATTGACTGATGTTGATAATACATCCCAAAGACCGAACGACCGCTTTTTTGTCCGCGCTTTATGATGGTGCGGACAATGCTGTCGTTATCACTGAAAACATCAGCAGAGCAGACCTCAATCATAGGCTTCATCATACACCGAAGAGTGAACGGATCCTTCTTCTAGGTCACGGCAGTGACAAGGGACTTTTCTGGCGTGAAGATGACTCCCGCCCGAACTTTGACGGAATATAAGAAGAGTGGCAATGTCTGATACGATTCAATTATAAATGTTGCAGATTGTATACCTCATAATTGCCGATTTCAATCTGCAACATTTTTCTTGGATTGCTGTTTATTCATTTTTGTCCAAATTTGTATCGGAGACTTGATAGATTTTACATAGTCTCCAACTCTCTAATCACAGAAGCATAAGACTATGTTTCTATTGTATTTAAAAGATGAACTATGATACTATTGATTTGTTTGACAATTCTGGTCTGGTCAATTCTGGGAAGACCTGTGGGAAAATTGGTTGGCAGACTCGGCTCTGTTGATTGGAAAAGGTATGCCGATAATGCATGGAAATGGATGCGTGACAAGGCGGGACATCTGGGCATTGCAGTTGTCAGAAAGATGCTTCTGCTCTGGTATGTGCTGAAGGATGATTCCACATCGCTTCTAGACCGGGCATTGATCCTGGGTTCGATAGTCTATATTGTCAGTCCTATGGATCTGTTGCCGCGGGCCGCATTCCATCTGTTGGGCATTTGTGATGATGCAGTAGTACTGGCATACGTTTACAATAAGGTAAAAGGGAAAATCACGCCTGAAATGGAGGCTGAAGCGGAGGCCACACTCAGACAGTGGTTTAATCCTGCAATTGCGTAATAGTATAACAATAAATTTATAATCAGACATTTATGAAAAAGAGAAACAATTGTATGCGCTACAGGTCGATGGCCAGGAGAGTGCTGAATGTCTGCTGGAAGTCAGCATTGGTGATCATCGGCATATTCTGTGCCATTTTGCTCTGGGTAGCCGCACGTGAGCAGTACGATGAGCATTACGGTTGGGATGCTCATTACTGGGATGCGGATCTGAGTGCGAATATCTGCGTTCATCACTTTCGTGAAAACGCTGTCAGAGTGTATGACAGGGAGGCTGGGAAATATGTCACGCCAAGGCTGAAATGGGTGTCGGATGTGCCCGAGAATGACACTCTTACTGTATTCTGTGATAAGAAGGACAGGCGCGGATTTCTCAATGTGAAGACAGGCGAGATTGTCATTGAGGGTAAGTACAAGTATGCCTGGGTCTTCTCTGAAGGACTGGCAGCAGTTGTGGAGCCGGGTGGAAAGATGGGCTTCATAGACAAGACAGAACAATATGTCATTGCTCCGGAACTGGACTACATACCATCGCATGACTATGTGTTCAAGCACGGTGTCTGCTGCATTCAGAACAGGGAAGGATATCAGGGCCTGCTCAGTCGTGAGGGCGAGTGGGTAGTACCGCAGGAATACTCTTTTATCAGTTATATTGAGGAGGCTGATATGTTCGTTCCGACTAAGGATAAGAAGGAAGGCCTGATTAGGAACGGCAGCTTCGAGTGGGTGCTGCCAATGGAGTATGATGACATAAGCTGGGCAGACGCACCGTCGGGAGAGGGATTCGTCCTGTACAAGGATTTCTGTTCGAAGCACGTCACCTTGGACGGAACGGTCATAGACGAATTTCTGATAGATGATACGGAGGAACTGAAGTATATGACCAGGTTCAACAGTGATGAGGCCGATGAATATGAGATTTCAGACAGAGTGATTGCGTTCAGAGTATATAATCTGTATGGAGTGATGGACAAGCACACTGGCAAGGTGCTGGTGCCGGCTATGTACGGCTGTATTGAAATGTCATCGGAGAATATCCTGAAGTGCAGTCTTGACCCTGATCGGTACGACAATTTTGTGCTGTACAATATTGAAGGAAAGAAAATAGAATAGGTGATGACAAGGAGGAAGAAAATCTTAATTGCCTCGGTTGCTACTGTGGCAGGTCTTGTACTCGGAATAGAGATATTCGACTGTGTGAGCTTTCGCAGATACTGCGCGAAGACGGATTCGATGAGGACGCGGATGGATACAGTCTGTACGTTCAGTACACAGGCATGGCGTGGGAACATTGTGGACTGTAATGGCAATGTTCTGGCTAAGAGCGACACTGTTTATGACGTGCATCTGGATACGAAGCTGTGTGAAGACAGTGTGTGGGGAAAGATTCTTCCGGAGCTTTCTGCAGGCTTTGCGGCAATCATCAGGAACAGGACAGCTCCGGAGTACTTCACATATCTGGCAGAAGGACGGGCCAAAGGGCTCAGATACATGATAATTGGCAGGGATTTGAACACTCGGACTCTTGACAGCCTGAGGGTGCTTCCTCTGTTTGATTTGCCGTCATATAAAGGTGGTATCATTGTGGAGCCCAAACAGAAACGGGTCCATCCTTATGGCGACCTGGCTCTGAGAACACTTGGATATGTTTGGAATAATGGCAAATCAGATGATATCCGCGTTGGCATCGAGGGCTCGTTTAACAGTGCGCTCAGCGGCATGGACGGATACGGCATAATGAAGGATAAGTACGTAAGGCGTCCGTTAGGAAGGGTCAGGCATATTCATAAGGCTATTAAGGTGGTTGAACCGACACGTGGAGAGGATGTTCCGATTACGATAGATATAGAACTGCAGGCAGTGGCAGATTCGCTTCTTCGTGCCGGTATCGCAGGACATGAGCATATCAGGGGTGTCTGTATGGTAGTGGTTAGCACGGACAATGGGGCAGTGCGTACCATGGTTAATCTGATAAGAAATTCCAAAGGTGACTTGGGAGAATATTACAATGTCTCTATCGGGTACGGTTATGAACCCGGGCGAATCATTGCGCCTGCAATAGCTCTGGCTGCCGCAAAGTGCGATTCTGCACTGTCGCTGAATGGTCCGGACTTTACGTCGGCCGAGGCAGTGGATGGAATGCTTGAGAGATGCGATGCGCACAAATTCTGCGATTCACTGAAGACGATGCTTGAGGGCGGATATGCCTTTGACCATCTTGAACTCGAAGGGCTTGCAGACCTGCAGATGGTGATGCCGGAAGACAGCTGCTGGGATGAAGATTCGTTTGCACGGATAGCAGGCGGACATTCCATCATGGCACCGGCTTTCAGGTGGATAGGACTATATACCGCTATCGCGCGTGGTGGCGAAGGGATAGCGCAGAGGCTTGCAGGTCCGGTATGGAGTGCAGACGGAGAGACCCTGCTGAATGACCCTATCATGGTTTTTGTGCCGATTGATTATAATCTGTGCTCGAAACGTCAGGCTGATGCTGTGACTGAATCCCTCAAGGCTGCAAGCGCGAAAGCTCTTCCTGGTACTGCGTTTGATATGGCCGGAATGTTCGGATCGTCATTCGTAACCCGGATGGACGGGAATTATACCGATTCTTATGGGCGGCGAGCCATACAGTCAAGCTATGCAGGGTTCTTTCCTGCGGACAAGCCGGTGTTCAGCATCATCTGTATGGCTTACACTGAACCGTCTGAGGATTTGCATTCAGCAGAAGAAATCACATCCAAGGTGGTACGTGAATTCGTAGGCAGTGAAATCGTTGCCGAGAGAGTAAGTAGGACACTTGAATATAAATGAAAATGTAGCGTGGAATTGTATTTTCCTGGGGCAAAGCTCAGTGACTTTGCCCCTTTCATGAAAAATGGCTAATTTTGAGATTACTATGGCAAAATACAAAATCATAAAAGAAGACTGGTTTGATCACGAAGACTCCACCGTTGGATATTATGATTCTTTGGAGGAGGCCCAGAAGGCTCTTTATGCAATAAGAGAAAAGCAAGCATCACAACCGGAGCCGATTGGGTGATAGAAAACGAGGGCAAGGTGACTCCATATAAGTGAATACAGATTGCATAATTTCAAAAACGTAACGCTATGGGAATTTTTGATCTTTTTGGAAGCAGGAAACCCAGGGAAGTTCCCGCTCCTGACGAAAACAGAGAGGATCTCGGAGAAGGTATGGAGCTGGTCAACATTTCTCTCTATGGGTATTGGAAGCCGCGTTATCTGGTTGACAAACGTAAGAATAAACGGATTGAATTTATGAGTGCGGATGAGTGTTTCTGCACGGTGACTCAGGATGATATCGACTGGAACTCCCTGGCTTCTTTGGATGATGACTGCATCAAAAGGGCAAGAAGTCTGGATATTCACTTCCCGACTATCATCTCATGTTTCCATAATGGCGTGGCCGAGGTGCGCTGGCAGCTGAATCCGGATGGTATGTATTATATGGACGAGGACGGTTTCGGGATGTCGGACGATGAAGAGGTGGAAATCTATGGATTCATTGACCGTGAGGGCAAGGTGGTGTCAAAGTTCCGCCATATTCACAAGAATTGGGATTTGCTCAAACAGATGCAGGCCGAGGCGGAAGCTGCTGTAAGAGCAAAGGGAAATCGAAAGTGATAAGGCTATGAAAAATCGCAAGGAATCGGGGAACTGCTATTTCGTAAGCTTCTGATACAGTTTGAAGAGCTCGGCGACGCAGTCGGATTCTAAAGGAGGTCTCGGGGTCGCTACGGCGATCCTTGTTTTTTATGTACCTTCCTCTTCTGCCGCAGCGCGGGCCATGATGTCACGAATCAGTTCATCAGGTGTGAAGTCCCGGTTTACCTTTTTCTTCCATTCATCGTATTCCTTCGTAAGCCTCCGGTGAGGCACGTATAGTTTTATTTCAGAGCATCACCACTCTGGACGATACATTTGATTCCGCTACAGGTGGTAACATTTCAAAGCGGTACGAACGATTCGCTACGTATTCCGGACTATACCCGTTCAGTGATTCCGGTGATACCCGTTCACTCTGGGTGTGAGATTTTCAATAAGGTTATGCAAAGTTAGTATTTTTTACGAAGACTGTCCCCTTGGAGTTGGAAGCGTATTGGCTTATGCACCATTCTGTCTAAGCAAGCGTCAGCTATAAGTTCATTTTTGAAGAGTCCATGCCAGTCTGACACTGGAAGTTGACTGGAGATGATGAGTGACTTGCGTCTGTATCTGTCGTCCAGTATCTGCTCGAGGTCGTTCTGTTGCTGCCCTTCAATTGGTTTCATTCCGAAGTCATCGATTATAAGGACGTCGAGCCTGTTCAGTTTGTCGAAGGACTTCTGGCCTTTGCCCTCAAGACGTGCGATTCTGATGGTGTCCATAAGTCTTTGCATCGTGTAGTATGCTACGCGGTAACCCTGTCTGCAGGCTTTGTTGCCAAGGGCGCATACGAGATATGATTTGCCGGTACCTGTGGCCCCGCAGATGATGACAGTACTTCCAGATTTGATGTATTCTCCGCTAGAGAGTTGCAATACGGTGTCGGCAGGTACTCCTCGCGTTTCATCTATTTCAAGCTCCTCTATAAGAGCCGGGATGCGGAAGTTGGCATCTTTGATGAGCTTGGCGATGCGGTTGTTTTCTCTGTTGTCCTTTTCTGCCTGAATGAGGATTTGCAGGCCGTCGCGGAGGGACAGCTTGTCCGATTGGTGCGTTTCTTCCATTGACTGCCAGCAGTCTTCAAGGTCAGAGTTATGCCATCCCAACAATGCATGGCGGCGTAGAAGCCATCAAGCCATACGTAGACACCTTCATTCAGTTTGCCAAACAGAATACGACACTGACGTTTCTTGTAACAAGAATCGGCTGCGGTATTGCAGGCTTCCGAGATGAGGAGATAGCACCTTTGTTCAAGGAGGCCTTGGAACTGGAAAATGTCATTTTGCCAAAGGAATTTGTAGAGAGTTTTGGAGCTAGCCCTACAGTACCCGATGCAAATGAAACGACATGGAACTCTAACCTACATTATTCATGATCATCATAAAATTCCTCATCGGACTCGTTTGGCGGACATTGTTTGTCCGTTTCATATGTTTGTTCGAGTAGTGGGCAAAGGCTACCTGAGCGGCAGCGGCAGTCCCGCCCTCTGCAAGGAGTTCTACCCCAAAGCCGGCGATGATGACTACAAAGCCATCGACAAAGGCCGCACCGAACCTCCCGCCAACTTCGCCAAAGTGGTACCTCTGCTGGAAAGGTTTCTGAGGTAGTGGCTTGCCGTTCCCGGATGTTTGGCTATCAGCAGATATCGCGCAACATCGAGCGCTTCGATGAGGAAGATTTTATGTTCCAACTCAATGAAGAGGAGACTCGAAGTTTGAGGTTTGATTTTTCAACCTCAAATGAAGACGATTCCTCTGAAAATTTGAAGTCACAAATTGTGACCTCAAACAGAGGTGGTCGAAGATATGCGCCATACGCATTCACAGAACAGGGAGTCTATATGCTGATGGCCGTTCTGAAGGGGCCTAAGGCGGTGAAACAGAGCAAGGCTCTGATGAGACTTTTCAGGCAGATGAAGGATTATATCGTTCAGAACCAGTCGCTTCTGGGTGAGCGCGAGTATCTGCAACTCTCGATGCAGACTACGGAGAATGTGCGCGAGATTATGGGCTTGCGAGCATCTC
>JAKSIX010000066.1 GCA_024398595.1 Bacteroidaceae bacterium
ATCTGCCTTACAAGCAGAGGGTCGGCGGTTCGAATCCGTCAACGCCCACAAAAAAAGAGAGGTTCTGCCTCTCTTTTTTTGTGGACGTTGACGGATTCCCTTATTTTAGAAAGTCTTATAGACTCCGACGGAGATGCTGTTGATCAGGTGCAGATTAAAGCCGTTAAT
The DNA here is from genome assembly GCA_024398595.1 of Bacteroidaceae bacterium. GTDB lineage: Bacteria > Bacteroidota > Bacteroidia > Bacteroidales > Bacteroidaceae > Colenecus. The sequence goes on from JAKSIX010000066.1 coordinate 169, forward strand.
ATTGTTGTATCCGATATTTCCTATGCGACCGGCGATTGACCAGTTGTTCTTGATGTCACACGTAAGTCCCGGTGCTGCGCCGATTCCCCATGAAAATTCGCTTGCAATGCTGCCGAACTCCGCATACGCATCTGCGAAAAGTGTTACAGGACCGAATTTGACGAATTTATACCTGAAATAAGGGTCAATGCTGACAGATGTACTTGTTGAGAATATGATAGGGATGGCAAGACCGGCAGACATTTTGTCGTTAAAGTTATAGCCGCCTTCCGGTGCAATGCTGAACGTGGCGTGTGTTGCTCCGTCAATACTGATAAAGTCGAAACCGGTTCCACCTCCGAGATACCACTGTGCATTGGCTGATAATGATAGCGTTGCCAATACGATGAATGATGTAAAAATCTTTTTCATAATTTTATAAATTAAAAGGTTGATAATCTGAATATCCGAGCAACCTGCGCCCCCAGACAAGGATGGCCGCCATAATCCAACGGGTCAGCAGGATGATGTACCAGATGCCACCGCAAGCAGACATCAGCAGCAGATCCTCGAAATTACTGTGGCTGATGCCTATGTGTGTGTTAAGCAAGTCTATGTCGTGTTGTGTGATTGTTTCACGCTCCAACTCGTCAAGCATAACGGCCGAGCCGTATGACAAACCTACGATATTGGCAATTATCCAAAGGAAAGATGTGTTGTGCGGTAGCCCGAAGAATGTCAGCAACGGTTTGAAGAAACGTGATATGCGCTCGATTACACCAAATTCGTACAACAGCCTTTGTACTACATTAAGGAGCCATATCAGGCATATCATCCATCCCGTAAGCTTGGCAAGTCCGAGAGCCCAGTCTGTGAACATCGGCAGAAAATCCGGCTGAATGTCAATGAACGGTATGTCGGACAGGGGTGTAAGATTGCGCACATACATCGGACGGCCGGGTAGAATCAGGTTGAGAACGATTCCCATTGACAGCGATGATGCGGTGCGCAGGAGGAAACAATATGAGAATGATGTGCCTGTCTTCTTCTGCACGGCACTTTCCAGAATCATTGCGTGCGCGGCAAGTGACATCGTACCGAGAATGGTTATTTCGCGTGCGCTCAGTTCAAGTGTAGAAATGACGGCTACACAGGAATAGACGTTGATGAAGAATCCGCTTACGTATGCCAGTGCGGCTTCACCTGGCAGACCGAACATCAGGAAGGCCGGACTGACGGCTACAGATATCCATTTCAGGATGCCGGCCCATTTGAGCATAAACATTACGAACGATACGCTGGCGGTAATCTTGAAAATCCACCATATCGTCTTGAAAGCGCGTGGTGTGGCTTTACGTATGGTTCTCTTTATCTTGCCGGAAACATCTTCCATGGCAAAGGCTACAGCACATTCATTTGATGTTGGGCTTCTCCAGACCGTATCCGTTCTCCTTGTCAACGGCTTTGAGGCGGATTGCAATGAGCAGGGCTACAATACCGAATGCGGCAAAGATGCACATCGGCAGTGTGTAGTTGTACTGTGTGACCTCAGCCCCGTTTACAAGACGTGTTCCGTCAATGCAGTATTTGTCAAGTATAACACCGATAAGCAGAGGTACAAAGCCGAGACCTATGTTCTGAACCCAGAAAATCAGGGCGTATGCTGAGCCAAGCAGTTTCTGCGGTATAATCTTAGGTACGCTCGGCCACATAGCTGAGGGTACGAGCGAGAAGGCCACTCCGAGAATAATCATTATGAATGCTGCGAACCACCATTGGTTGAATACCGGTAGTGCGAACAGCACGTGGACAAGTATCAGCAACAGAGAACCGATAATCATTATTGTGGCACCCTTGCCCTTCCTATCATAGATACCGCCGAACAGGGGAGTCATTATAAGGTTGCCGAATGGTATGAGACTGGGAATGATGCCTGCCAGTGTGGTTTCTACACCATATTTGTTCTCCATAAGCGAAGCAGCGTATTTCATGAACGGGAATACTGCTGAGTAGAACATCAGGCAGAGCAGGGCGATAAGCCAGAATCCGCGGTTGGTTAGAATCAGTTTGAGGTCGCTCACCTTGAAGGCATCATCATCGTCCTGTGCCTTGAGACTGTGCTGTAATCTGTTACGGATACGGATGCCGTTCACATCGGAGGAGTCCTCATTGTTTTGTGACTGTCGTAACATTTCAATGTCGAACTGACGGTCCATTTTGCAGAATACGAGATACGCAAGGAAGCCTATGCACAGCAGTATGGCCGAAAAAAGCAATGGCGCGGACATGGAGAAATGCTTCACTATCATCGGACAGAACACAAGTGCGGCGGCAGTGCCCAGACGTGCTACGGCTACCTGTACACCCATGGCGAGTGCCAGTTCATGGCCGGTGAACCATTTGGCAATAACTTTGCTGACAGTGATTCCGCAATTTTCCGTACCGACGGCGAAGATGGCATAACCCAAACAGGCTGTGAACACTTGTGTACGCAGACCGAATACTGTGCCGGCTTCAACGTCAGGCGAGATATACTGGACCGCGTAGTATTTTATAATGGCTCCAGCAAGCATGAGTATGCAGGAAAGCACTCCTGTGAAACGGACTCCCATCTTGTCCAGAATGATGCCTCCGAATACCAGCATGAACAGGAATACGTTGAACCAGCAGTATGCCCAGTTGAATGTTCCGAATTCGGCGCTTGTCCAATGCATGTTCTCCTCGAGCATTGTCATCAGCGGTGACAGGGCATCTGTCAGGAAATAGCCCCACATCATAGTGAACGACACAATTACAAGCGCAATCCATCTTGCGGTCTTACTCTCGCTTACTCTTTTTTGATTCTGATTTGCCATCTTGACAGGTCTTTACCTTAATTTCCCGCAAAATTAGTAATTTATGTGAAATATGACTAACTTTGCGGTGGCTGTGAAGCTACATTGTTTTTTATACCATAAATCGTTGTGAATATAGCAGAATTGATGGCGGTATCGCCGATAGACGGACGGTATCATTCCAAAACGCAGGGTCTTGCGGATTATTTTTCAGAGTTCGCGCTTATACGCTACAGGGTAAGAGTAGAGATTGAGTATTTCACCGCATTGTGCGAGTACCCGCTGCCTCAGTTGGCGGATGTTCCAGCCGATATTTTGGCCGGTCTCCGTTCCGTGTGGCAGAATTTCTCAGTTGAGGATGCCGGACGTATCAAGGATATAGAAAAGGTGACGAATCACGATGTCAAGGCTGTCGAGTACTTTATCAAGGAGAAGTTTGACCTGATGCCGGAGCTTGTGCCTTTCAAGGAGTTCATCCATTTTGGACTGACATCGCAGGATATAAACAATACAGCAGTTCCCCTTTCCATAAAGGAGGCTTTGGATAATGTCTATATCCCTGCCCTGCAACAGCTTATTGATAAGCTTAATGAGTATGCCGAATGTTGGGCCGATGTTCCGATGCTGGCAAGGACGCACGGGCAGCCGGCATCGCCTACACGTATGGGGAAGGAAATAAGGGTGTTTGCATACCGTCTGGAGCGTCAGCTGGAACTCTTGAAGGCTGTACCGGTATCGGCTAAATTCGGCGGTGCCACCGGTAATTTCAACGCCCATCACGTGGCTTATCCGGAGATTGACTGGAAGAATTTCGGTGCAGAGTTCCTTAGTGGCAAGCTAGGTCTTCAGCGTGAGGAATATACCACCCAGATATCAAACTATGATAATCTCGCGGCATTGCTTGACGCTATGAAACGTTTGAATACCATACAGATAGATATGAACCGCGACTTCTGGCAATATATTTCGATGGAGTATTTCCGCCAGCAGGTCAAGGCTGGTGAGGTCGGTTCAAGCGCGATGCCTCACAAGGTGAATCCTATCGACTTTGAGAATGCGGAAGGCAATCTGGGTATGGCTAATGCAGTCTTGGAACATCTGTCGCGCAAGCTCCCGATATCAAGATTGCAACGTGATCTCACAGATTCGACGGTGATACGTAATCTTGGCGTTCCTCTCGGACACCAGATGATTGCCATTGCAAGTTCCCTCAAGGGACTTGGCAAACTTCTAATCAACAGGGAGAAGATAGCATCAGACTTGAATTGCAGCTGGAATGTAGTTGCAGAGGCTATCCAGACGATACTGCGCCGGGAGGGGTATCCTAATCCGTATGAAGCGCTGAAACAACTTACCAGAACAGGCCACCAGATGGATGCAGAGGTGATACGGGACTTTATTGACGGACTTGACGTGAACGATGATGTGAAATGTGAACTCCGCGCCATAGCTCCGGGAAATTATATTGGAATCTGATTGATTAACGAAAAGCCGTGAGGCTGATATTATTGGAAAATGGAAGATAGAAGAAACAACTATTACGGTGGAAATGGAAATCGTAATGAAGACTATGAGAACAGGTACAACCGTTTCGATGGGAACGATAATCAGGCAATGGAGCGTGGTGATCACGGCTCACGCCGCCGCTTTGTGAGAGTGGGTCAGAACCGCCAGTATTCAAGGGTGGAACGCGGGTCACGGTATAACAGCGGTCAGAACAGTTATGGCACTCAGGAGCCGGGAGAGCAGCGTCCGCATTTCTATAGGGAGCGTGTGCAGGGCAACAGCGGCGAGCGTCCGGAGAACGGATATCAGCGCAGGCCTTACGATGGACAGCGTCCCTACAACAATAATGGCAATAACCGTTACGGAGCGCAGCCTAGAAGAAAGCCGATGGCTCCGCGAGGCAAGCATATAGAGTATCACGATCAGGTACACGACCCTGATGAGCCGATACGTCTGAACAAGTTTCTGGCCAATGCCGGCGTATGCTCCAGACGTGAGGCGGACGATTTCATCAAGGCAGGTGTGGTAAAGGTGAACGGTGAGACTGTCACTGAACTCGGCTGCAAGGTAAAGCGTGGTGATAACGTGCTGTTCCACGACCAGCTTGTAAGCATTGAGCGTAAGATATATATTCTCCTTAACAAACCGAAGGACTGTGTCACGACAGTGGATGATCCTCAGGAGCGTAAGACCGTGATGGACTATGTGAAGAATGCCTGCAAGGAGCGCATTTACCCGGTGGGCCGGTTGGACCGTAACACTACCGGTGTGCTGCTTCTGACCAACGACGGTGAGCTTACTACAAAGCTGACACATCCTAAATTCCTCAAGAAGAAGGTGTATCACGCTCGTCTGGACCGCAATGTGGAGTCCGCAGATTTGGAGAAGCTGATGACAGGCGTGGACGTAGGCGATGGCGATCTGGTCCGTGCCGATGAAGCCGATTATGTCAATGACGACAGGTCTCAGGTGGGCATCGAAATACATTCAGGACGCAACCGTATAGTAAGGCGTATGTTCGATGCGCTGGGCTACAAGGTGGTACGTCTGGACCGTGTCCAGTTTGCGGGACTGACCAAGAAGAGACTCCGCAGGGGCGACTGGCGTTTCCTTACAGAAAAAGAGGTGAATATGCTGCGCATGGGTGCATATGAATAATGAAAACATCTTGTATATGAGCAATATGAAGAGAACAAAGGTCGTTGACCTTCTGAAACGCACTGATTTCGGTGCCGATGTATTGGTAAAAGGCTGGGTCAGGACTCATCGTGGAAGTAAGGCTGTTAACTTCATCGCCTTGAATGACGGTACCACAATCAGGAATGTACAGGTAGTGGCTGATGCCGGCAAGTTCGAAGACGAAATGATGCGGCAGATAACTAACGGAGCCTATATCAGCGTAAGCGGTAAGATTGTTGAGAGCATCGGTTCGGGGCAGGCTGTGGAGGTTCACGCAGAACGGATTGTGCTGTTGGGCACCTGTCCTGCCGATTATCCTATGCAGAAGAAAGGCCAGTCGTTCGAGTATATGCGTCAGTATGCGCATATGCGTCTGCGTACCAATACTTTCGGTGCAGTGATGCGTATCCGCCACAATATGGCCATAGCTATACATAAGTTTTTCCATGAGCGTGGCTTCTTCTATTTCAATACACCTCTTATTACAGCTTCCGATTGCGAAGGTGCCGGTCAGATGTTCCAGGTCACCACACTTGATTTGAACCGTATAGCAAAGAGCGGTAAAGTTGATTACGAAGATGACTTCTTCGGCAAACCTGCAAGTCTTACCGTATCCGGTCAGCTGGAGGGTGAGCTTGGAGCTACAGCTCTTGGTGCCATATACACTTTCGGTCCCACCTTCCGTGCCGAGAATTCCAATACTCCGCGACACCTGTCGGAGTTTTGGATGATTGAGCCCGAAATCAGCTTCATGGATTTGGATGAACTGATGGAGCTTGAGGAGGATTTCATCAAGTACTGTGTGCAGTGGGCTCTTGACAATTGTGCCGATGATCTTGAGTTCCTGAACAATATGATTGATAAGGGACTGATAGAGCGTCTGAAGGGCGTGGTCAGCACTGAGTTTGTCCATTTGCCTTATACCAAGGGCATTGAGATTCTGCAGCAGGCCATAAATGACGGGCACAAGTTTGAATTCCCGTGCGAGTGGGGCGATGATCTTGCCTCGGAGCACGAGCGCTTTCTGGTTGAGGAATATTTCAGGAAGCCGGTCATTATGACCAACTATCCGAAGGCCATCAAGGCTTTCTATATGAAGATAGATGCTGAGAAGCCAGTATGCAACGGCAAGGTTATGGAAGAGACCGTGCAGGGTACAGACGTGCTGTTCCCGCAGATAGGCGAGATTATCGGAGGCTCTGTCCGTGAGGAAAGCTATGACAAGCTGATGGGCGAAATTGAGAGCCGCAACATTCCTATGAAGGATATGTGGTGGTACTTGGATACCCGTAAGTTCGGCTCCTGTCCTCACGCGGGATTCGGACTCGGCTTTGAGAGGTTGATTCTGTTTGTTACGGGTATGCAGAATATACGCGACGTCATTCCGTTCCCTAGAACTCCGCGTAGCGCAGAGTTCTAGGAAACGGAATGCTTCCTTTTCGACCCCATCCCTAAACCCCTTCCCTGTGGAAGGAGCTTTGTCGTCACAGACGTTCCTCCGAATTGTCTCTCCGCGTAGCGCAGAGTTCTAGGAAACGGAATGCTTCCTTTTCCGACCCCATCCCCAAACCCCTTCCCTGTGGAAGGGGCTTTGTCGCTGTTCCAGCTCCGAATTACGGCTCAAAGTCAGGAAACAAGCGGATTTCCATCTCGAAAATCCTTCATAAAATTTTTAATCGAACATTTCAAAACAGATTCTGAGTTGTCAGCCTTCTTTTTTACGGCTGATTTTTGTTTACTCCGTGCAGAGCCGTTGCTTTGGTTGTAGTTTCGTATCCGAAGCAGGTTCTCAATTTAATGGTAAAAGATTTGGCTGATTGACGGTAAAATACTAATTTTGCACGCCGATTATTATCAATCTTTGAGATAAAAGATTAATAGAGAGCAAGTTAAACCCCCGAGTAAGGGATTGGAGGCAAAGCGTAACCGCCAATAACGAGCGTTTGAGGGAGTTTCCGTTCCGTTGTGAAACGGGAGGTTTTGCAGGTGAAAGATGAATTATTAATGATTTAAAGAATGGATACTTTAAGTTACAAGACCATTTCGGCCAACAAGGCCACCGTTACAAAGGAGTGGGTCGTAGTAGATGCTACAGATCAGATCCTTGGACGTTTTGCTGTCAAGGTGGCAAAGCTGCTCCGCGGTAAATACAAACCGAATTTCACCCCACACGTAGATTGTGGTGACAATGTGATTATCATCAATGCCGACAAGGTAGTCCTGACCGGCAAGAAGTGGACTGACAGAATTTATCTCCGCTATACCGGTTATCCTGGTGGCCAGCGCGAGATGACACCGGCCCAGCTGATGAAGAAGCCTAACGGCGCAGAGAGATTAATGAAGAAAGTTGTAAGAGGTATGCTGCCAAAGACCAAGTTGGGTGACAAGCTCATCGACAATCTGTTTGTCTATGCAGGCGCAGAGCATCCACACGAGGCTCAGACTCCGAAAGCAATCGATATCAATTCACTTATTTAACTGAAAGAGAATGGAAGTAATCAATGCATTAGGCCGTCGTAAACGCGCCATAGCACGTGTCTTCGTTACAGAAGGAACAGGTAAGATTACCATCAACAAAAGAGATTTGAATGTGTATTTCCCATCTCCGCTGCTTCAGTATGTTGTTCTCCAGCCTCTGAAGAAACTGGATGTTGCAGAAAAATATGATATCAAGGTGAATCTTGATGGCGGTGGTTATAATGGTCAGGCTAACGCTTTGCGTCTGGCTATTGCCCGTGCTCTTGTCAAGATCAATCCTGATGACAAGAAGACTCTCCGTTCCGAAGGCTTCCTTACCCGTGATGCACGTTCTGTTGAGCGTAAGAAGCCGGGTCAGCCAAAGGCACGCCGCAGATTCCAGTTCAGCAAGCGTTAATTTTGCGCTTCAGTCGGTTTAGTATCCAAACTGCCTGGATCCGTCCATATCGGCTACCAGGCAGCTGGTTGTAAAAATTAAAAAGGAAAGTAAACTAACAATTATTATGTCAAGAACAAATTTCGAACAACTCCTGCAGGCAGGTTGTCACTTTGGGCATCTGCGCCGTAAATGGAATCCTGCAATGGCTTCATATATTTTTATGGAGCGCAACGGCATCCATATCATTGATCTGAATCAGACAGTAGCTGCTATTGACGAGGCTGCCGAGGTACTTAAGAAGATGGCCCGCGACGGCAAGAAGATACTCTTCGTTGGTACAAAGAAGCAGATTAAGGATGTTGTGGAGGATAAGGTCAAGGCTGTAGGTATGCCTTACGTTATAGAGCGCTGGCCGGGTGGTATGCTTACCAATTTCCCGACAATCCGCAAGGCTGTGAAGAAGATGGCTACCA
>JAKSIX010000067.1 GCA_024398595.1 Bacteroidaceae bacterium
CAATTATTTGCAGGCAAAATCGCGATTAATTGTACAAATTGGTTTAAAACTCATGCAGCCTTGTGTCAAATCAAACGGGCGCGCAAGACTCCCGATAATATCTGTCTTAGAAGAACATCCGACAGAAACGAGCCTCACCACCTGCCCTTTGTCCGGAAAGTCGTCTGCCCTTTCAAACATAAAGGAGCCATTTTCATCCCGACACAGTCTTGCCAAAAGAAAGGGATGATTGCATACTGCCCGGAACAAGGCATCCGAAAGCCTTGGTATGTCACAATCCTTTCCCAACTGAAACAACAATGTATTGTTCCACATTGGAGAGGACGGCTCCCTGAGCTGAGTCTCCAGAATCCTCCGCTGGAAAGCATTCAATGCTATGCATTTGGCATTGGATCCATCATCTTCATCATCCGGAACCCGTTCCATTGCAAAAGCAATGCGCTCCAAAGTACGTTCCCTATATACGGTAGCGGCATCCAACGAATACCCATTCATCTCATAGGTGAGCTTCATTACCGAAAGGGAGTCACCCCCGTTGCTTATGAAATCGAAACCGGTATCAGTCACAGGCATCTTCAGTATTTTCCCGAAAGCGGCAGCAAGACAAATCTCCTTTTCAGACCACGATGCCATATTCCGGAGCTGTGCCCTGTCGGTCTTGCCCCTTTGTCCTCGGGGCATCTTCCCAACTCTTATAATCCTGCCCGGGCACATATATTCCGGAAGTCTGCCCTTAAGATGGGAACATACGGCATCCTCCGCTGCAATACCGGAATAGAACATCACAAGCCGCCCGTCATCGGACTTCACCGCAACCGCCGATTCGACACCTTCACATTCCAGGGCAACGTTCTCAACATTGCCAAGTTCCAGCCTGTAACCGCGAACCTTCACCACATCGTCAACCCTGCCGCAGTACAGATACTCCCCGTCAGGCAGCATCCGCACCAGATCGCCCGTCCTGTACATACGGCCGCCAGTCTCAAACGGACAATCCACAAAACTCCTGCGGCTAAGTTCCGGATTGTTGAAATAGCCTATCGCCAGACCCGGAGAACTTATATGCAATTCCCCGACCTCGCCATTCGGGACAGGTCGCATCTCAGAATCAAGGACATACGCCCGCACACCATAGGCGGGGTGCCCGATCGGGACAGTCTGTTCATCCCCGTGAATCAGGTATTGCAAACAACTGCCGCACTCGCTCATCCCGTAAACATTGTACAGACTCAAACCATCTGGCAATGTAGAATTGATGGATGGCATACGCTCGCCCGTAGCCATCAGCAGCAGCCTTTCTCCCTTCCAACGGGCGGCCAGCATTGCCGCCACTGACCCGATGGTCAAGATATGGATTATCTTCCTGTCCGAAAGAAAGGCCGACAGAAGGTCAATATCGTGAATTACATCCTCTGGAACAACAAATGAAGTGCCGCCATGCATCAGCGGAGTGAAAAGTCCGGCAGCACTTGCCAAAAACTCCAAATCAGAGACAACCGCAAACACCGGATTCCGTGGCATATCCACAAAGCAGGACCGCCAGATGCTGTCACACAGGAACATCAAACTGTCCAGCGAATGAAGCACACCTTTCCGAATACCGGTCGTCCCAGATGTGAAATACAAAGCAGCAGGCTTTGAACCGTCACAATCATACTGTTCAGTCCCTGATATGGAATATGAGTCCAGTCTGTCCATAAAAATGGGCTTGATATCATATTCGGCATAGTGTACAACCTCCTCCCAGATATCCGATGTCGTAATCAGGCTTTTCGCACCCGCTTCGCGCATTATGTCAAGATTGTACCCCGCAGGATTTGCCGGATTGAGCGGAATATATGCCCGGCCTGCCTTGATAACGCCAATGGTAGCCACTGTAAACCAGTACGAGCGTGGCAGCATAACAGCGGCAAATTCCCCATTGCCCTGTTCCATCAGGATATGGCCAACGGCATCGCTCTGACTTTTCAGCTGGGCGTAAGTTATCTGCCGGAAGCCGTCATTGACAGCAATCCTGTCACCACAACGCTCGCCCGTCAGTTCTATTCTTTCAACAAGGCTCATATCTTACGGGCTGGAACCCCTGCAACTGTAATATTCGGCTCCACATTGCCTGTCACAGCCGATGCAGAACCGACAACCGTCCACTCGCCTATTTCTATATTTGGATTGACCACAGCACCGGCACCGATCCACACGCCTTCTCCGAGATGGACTGTTCCGCAAAGGGTGGCGTGAGGTGCCACATGGCAGAAATCCTCAAGATGGCAATCGTGCCCCACCGAGGCTCCCGTATTCACAATGCAATGCCTCCCTATGACCGCATCCGCATTGATTATCGCCCCCGGCATAACAACGGTTCCTTCGCCTATTTTAGCCGAAGGTGACACAATTGCACTGGGGTGTATTGCCACACCGAACCTGCAGCACAGTTTCCCGGCAATCATCTTGCGTACCTTATTGCTGCCGATGCTCACTATCATTTCACTCTTCCCCTCTACAGCGTGGACAACAGGCAAGCCCGCCCTCTCACTGATGACAGGGTTGTCATCAACAAAAGCCTCCACTTTCCCGCCACAGGCTTCAATAATCTCCTTGATTACCTTGCCGTGACCACCTGCTCCGTATAGTATCATAATCAATTTCTATCTCATCCAAATACCCTTCGGCATAAACGCAACGTCATTCGTTTAAAACTGTTTCTCAATGCCATGCTGGGTCTGAATCCAGAGGGTGAAGAATTGGTCGGAGAGGGTATAGACATTTCCTCTGTCGGACACCCACTCATCTTCTTTCAGGAAGCGGAGTGCCGTCTGCACCATACTTGCGGATTCAAGCTGATGCTTCCGCAGAAACGCAGCGGAGGTCACCTTGCTCGCCTTGCCTTCCAGCGCAATTGCGGTAAGGACGGCTTTCTGTTTTGTCGTCAGGCGGGAAAGCATTTCCCTGTAACTGCTGCCGTTGTTTGACAGAATCTCCTTCAAGCACTGCTGCAGAACTTCCTTCGTGCAAATATCGTCCTTTTCCAAAACGCTGTACGCTTCGTGAAGAAGTCTCTGTATGCAGAATGTATTCCCTTCAAAAAAGTTGTAGAGGGCATCGAAGGTATCGCCATCGAGCCGGACCCCCGCCTGCGAGAACCAGTGCTGGGCAAAACTGTTATATTTGCCGATATCTATCGGCCCCAGTTCCATTGTGTCAGTACTATTGTAGAACGCGCGCTTGCCGCTGTGGAACATTTCAGAGAGCAAATGAGGCTCCGAGCCGGAGAATATGAAATGACAATTGCCCAGATGCTGAATCTTCCCGCGAAGCAGAGCCTCCACATTCTGCTCCTTATATTTTCCTATCCTCTGAAATTCATCTATCGCCACGATACAAGGCTTGTCGGCATTCTCCAACCATCCCAATATCTCGTCCAAAGTGTATTCGGGATCGGTCACATTGCCCACCTCCAGTGAGACTTTAGGCAGGCCGCTGAGCGGATCGAAACTGAACGCCGGAGTAAGGGACCGAACCGCCATTGCGAGTGACTGAATCACCTTCCTGCCTCGTGGAATCAAACGGGAATATACCTCCTTGCCGAACTCACACACGAATTCCTGCAGTCCCGATGTATGAAGTATATCGAAATAGAAAGTATAGTAGTTGTCGGCGATTTCAGGACGACGGTAACAGTAGTCAATCAGCCCCGTCTTGCCAATCCTGCGATTGGCCATCAGCAGGATATTGGAAGCCTGACCTTCAATCTTTTTCACCAGATTCCCACTCTCTTCAACTCTGTCGCAGAAATACTCGTCAGGTATCCTGCCTGAAATTATGAAAGGGTTTGTCTTTGCCATAAAACCTACATTTTGTTTGCGAAGATATGAATTTTATGAGAATTTCATTATGTAATTTTCATAAAATGTCAAACCGAGGGTATGAGTTTGCCAGATTATTTTGAACTATCGATTATCCATCGTTATCGTTGGTTTTACCACATGACTCCAAGCACCATCATCTCAATCCCCGCCTCGGAATACGCCTTGGCCAAAGAAGCAATGTCCTCAACGTACTTCTTGTAATCCTCCTCCGCCTGAAAGACACTCCCAAACCACTCATACTTCAGGTCCTCCAACTCCGGCGAATCCAAAGCCAACTCCAACCTCTCTAAGCTCTCATCTCTCAGCTCTAAGCCGTTATCGTTATCGTCATCGTTATCGTGGGCGAAGCCCAACCCATCCACCGCAATAGCCGCCACCCCCTGTTCAAACGACAGGTCTATCACCTCCTGCCAGTCGATGTCAGAAGGCAATGCCCCTACCGCCTCATTGCCCAGGGCGGCACGAAGAAGAGAGAAAAGAGTTTGAGAAGAAGATGTATTCATATAAAGTTGAACAAACGCCTATCATTCGCGTGTGTACGAATGTTAAATTTCTAAAGTATCCACATCCAGCAGCAGAGGTTTATACAATCCGTAGTGCTGAGGATTCTGGAAAAGACCATTGTGGTTGTCGTCAATTCGGATTGTTTTCATATTTGGCAGCAGAAGCTCCCATTCCTTTGAGATATCCCCTCCAGACTCTTTCTCTGCCAGAAGGAACACTGCTTCCCCTTCATACACCATCTCCGGCATAGGACCGAGGTTCTCCACACTCTCATACGTCATTCTGAGTGCAGCCACCATATCGGGATGAAATGAGGGATTCAACGGTTTGATGTCTCTGATAAAAGAAAAATTCAGCGAAGTATCCCCAAGAATAACCAACGGCTTGACTCCAAACTGCCGCCCATACTTGCAAGCCAGACTATATGCAAACTTGCCGGCGACGGAAAAACCCATAAAGCCTTTCACGCTGTCCGCACTTGGAATATCATTGACTATTTGGGTATAATACGCATCTACGACATCCTGGAAAGACAAAGGATTCAAATCCGGCCAGACGATATACATTGTTTCCAGTACATACACGTTGAAAGTCTCAGCCAGCACCTTAATGCCGTCATTAACAGCATAGCCCGCTATTATTCCCAAAACATAAACTACCGTCCCCTTCGACTCATCATATTCGTCAAACCAATACCCACGTCTGACCGTCTTACCCTCCAAAGCCTTCGCCAGACCTCGTACATTATCCGATTTTATCACATCCGACACGGAAGCCTGAAGCCCCTTTCTGTTCAGGAAAAATGCAGCATTCATAGCCGAGAGCGAATCCATTCCCAGCGACTTGAAACTATCCGTCACACCAACACGGTCAACATTGAGTATCGCAGAAAGATAGTAACACAGAGCCGCCTCCCTGTTGGACGAAGGAGCGACATAACTGTCCGTTTGCACATTGCATACCTCCGGCAAATTTTTTCTGTCTATCTTGCCGTTTCCGTTCAGCGGCATAGCATCCAGATGCTTGTAAAATGCCGGAATCATAAATTCCGCCAGATGTTCCTTCAGATAAGAGTCCAAAGCAGCTTCCTCAGCCGAACCGCACCAATACAACACAATAGCACCATTCTTTACGACAGCCGCCACCTGATTCACGCCCTCACACTGAGCAGCAACAGCCTCTATCTCACCGAGCTCTATGCGGTAACCGTGAAGCTTCACCTGGTTATCCTTACGACCTATGTATTCAAGCTGTCCTTCCTCATTCCAGCGGCACAAATCTCCCGTGCGGTACATCTTTGCACCTGGGATATACGGGCATTCAACAAACTTCTCGGCAGTCAGTTCCGGACGTTTCCAATAGCCCCGTGCCAGTTGTACACTCACAAAGCACAGTTCCCCGACCTCTCCTCTCGGCATAAGATTCAGACTTTCATCCAAAATCAGCACCACTCCATTATGCAGCGGCCTTCCTATGGGGATATTCTCATATTTCCTTCCATCCTCCAACCAGTAGGTGCTTATATGATCGGTACATTCCGTAGGCCCGTAAGTATTCAGAATCCTTACACCATTATTGCCGCCACTGACTATCCCGTTCAGTTTCTCGCCAACGGCACCAATGAAGCGGACGGGCAGCGAGCAGGACTTGTAGATCAATACAGCCAATGAAGTGGTGAAATAGGCAACCGTAATCCCGTTGTCTCTGATAAATCTTTCGATTGCCGAAATATCCTTCCTGTCCGACTCCGGAATAATATACACCGAAGCACCGGCAGCAAGAGTTGGGAAGAACTCCTCAATGTGCGAATCGAACGAAAAACTCCGATATGCGCTTACTCTGTCTGAAGCCGTTATACCATTGATTCTTACCGTGGAGTGCACATAATTCAGCAGCCCGTCCTGACCAATCATCACGCCCTTGGGCCGTCCTGTGGAACCGGATGTATAAATCATATACGCCAGTCCTGAAGGTCTGGACAGATTGATTTCACGCTTCGAAGTCGAAAGTGTCAAGGCATCGACCGGCCAATCCTTCGCAGAGATGACCGCCTTTGCGTCACAATCGTCAAGAATAAACCGTTTCCTTTCCTCAGGATAATCCAAATCAATCGGCACGTATGCTGCACCGGCCTTCCAGATACCGAATACCGCCACTGCAAACTCCTTCACCCGCGGCATCATCACCGCCACAAAGTCATTCGGTTCAACACACTTCTTCTCCACCAGCCAGTGCGCCAGTGCATTTGACTGTTCATCCAGTTCCCGATATGTCAAGCGGCTATCCTTATCTGCAACGGCTATGGCATCGGGAGTCCTCCCAGCCTGCTCCACGAACAAATCAACCATTGTCTGGGATTTGTCGTATTCAAGGATATCGCCTGTGCCTAATTCAATTAGTGATTGTATTTCTTTGTCAGTTAATTTCATTACCTTACACTTCATGTCCCGGCATCACTGTTTTCCCTTCCGCCAGCCTCAAAATCCTTTCTACGGAAGACCGTGCCAACGTCTTGTCGCAATGCGGCAGGTTGGTCACCACCTTGCAGCCGGGGATGTATGCGTCACCCGTGAAGATCACTTCACCGTTCGCATAGCAGAGGCAGGAGGGATTGTGCCCCGGAGTCTCATACACGTCAAAGCCGAAGACCATATCACCCTCTTTCAACACACGCACATTGGGGCTGTCAACCCTCACTGGCGAATCGTGGTAGAGCGACATATTCAGCTTCGCGTCAGCTAATGCCGCCTTTCCCCATTCGTTGGTGTATATCGCCACATCAGGGAATCGCTCCAGAAGCGAAGGCAGTCCATAGATATGGTCGAAATGCGCGTGCGTCAGCAGCACACCCTCAACCTTCCTGCTGCCTACAACCGACATCAAAGTCTCCATATCCCCACAATCCACCAGCCACACCTTATCGGAACCGTCCGAGAGGATGTAGGTTCGTGAATTGAAAATTGAGTTGGTGATGTGGTCAACGTGAAGCATTTACTCCACTCCCTTCCCTTTCAGTATCCTGACCACATCATCAAACGCCACCATCTCACCGATTTCTTCGGGTTCGAGTGACACGTCAAACTCGGTTTCGAGTTCGACTACGAGGTTGAGCTGACCCATCGAGTCCCACTTTTCGCAGGTCTTCTGGGAGCAGGTGTTATCTACTGTATCAAGTTCAAAGGTGTTCTTCAGAACATCCAATACTCTTTCTTCAAGTGTCATGTTACTTTAAATTTATGTGATAATACTTTTCTATTTCGAGGTCGGCATCAGCCAACTTCAGTTCATAATTTTTTGTGCCATCTTCGGTCTCTGCAATGCAGGTGAATCCGACTTTCTCCCAGAATTCCTTGACCTGTGCGTTCTTGGCAGTTGGGATGTATTTGGCTTTCAGTACAGAGATTCCTGCTTCAGCCAGAAGCGAGAAGACTTTTTTGATGAATGCTATCTCAATTCCCTTTCCAAGGATTCGGCAACTCAAAAGGAAAGTATCAATCTCACCAGAAGGGGTAACCATAATACAACCCGTAATGCCGTTATCCCCAAACTTATCCGCCACACTTATGCACCATACCTTCCAACCGCTTTCTACAAACCCACGGACATCAGCATCAGTATAGCGATGAGTGGTGAGGTTGAACTGGTTGGTCTTCTGAGTCATCTGGGCGATTCGCCGGATGTTGAACTCATTTGCAGCCTCAACGTCTATCTGAATGTCTAACGACTCAAGGAAGGCACTGAAATCAGTAAATGAGTGCTGAGCCTGAGCACGTGCAGCATTGGCCTTGTACTGTTCGGTCTTCTTCCGGTCCTCATCGGTAATGGAATATACCTTGAAGTAGTCCTCCACCAACTGTTTGAAGAAGACAGGCAATTCGTAAGGCTGGGACGGAAATTCGGGAACTGCAACCATAGGAAGCAGCTGCCTGATGAGCTCTCTTTCAGCAGGATTGTCATCTACCAACACGAAGCTGTCCAAGCCGATATTCAGTTCCTCTGCCAGTTCTTTTATGTTTGTAACCTTGTCCGTCCAGTTGATGCGATAGGCTGCAAAATGCTCTTTTCTGAGCACATTGAATGGGTTCTTCTCCCAGGCATCCAATACATCCTGCTCGTTGTTCTTGGAGCATACAGTCAAAATAACGCCTTGGCGTGACAACTCCAGCAATGCTTCCTGCCAATACAGAAAAGCCTTTCCGGGATAGTCACCACCAATCTTGATACTCTCTATGCCTTCCTCTCCAAGCACACCGCCCCAAAGGGTATTGTCCAAATCCAGCACCAGACACTTTTTGCGTTTGAGTGCCACTGACGAGAGTTTCTTCTCCCACCAAGCGGCAAAGTCGCGCGAGAGATTCGGGTTCATACCCATCTGGCTGATGAAATAAAACTTCCAGTCAATCAGTTCGACAGCACTGTATCTGCGAGTAAACTCAGTGATATTCACCACCTTTACATTAGAGTGCTGACGCCCGATGTCGTAAAGTGCAAGATTGTAATTGGCAATGGCCGACTGAAGGCTGTAGTCATCATCCGTAAACGGAACGGCATAGAGGCTGTCCATCGTAAG